>NZ_RHJQ01000008.1:0-490918 GCF_004211995.1 Escherichia sp. E14S1 | reverse complement strand
CAGCACCGGAGATAAATATTAAGCAAAGCGAATCTTCATTACCTGATCTGGCAAGCGAAGCTGCTCAACAAGAAGAACAAAGTAACAAAGGCAAATCCGTCAAGGAACGTGGTGCCAATTACGTTACCGAGTCCGCCCAACAGGGCTTTGAGAACCTGACTCCAGAAGCGCTCGAATCCCAGGCGAGAAGCTATCTGCAAGGGCAAATCACATCATCCGCACAGTCTTATATCGAAGGTGCGCTTTCTCCTTATGGTAAAGTTCGCTCTAACCTTTCCATCGGTCAGGATGGCGATCTGGACGGCAGTTCAATCGACTATTTTGTCCCCTGGTATGATAATCAGAGTACGGTCTATTTCAGTCAGTTTTCTGCGCAACGAAAAGAAGATCGAACGATAGGTAATATAGGTTTAGGCGTAAGACATAATTTTGATAAATGGCTTCTGGGGGGGAATATATTTTATGATTATGATTTCACCCGTGGACATCGCCGTTTAGGCTTAGGAACAGAAGCCTGGACGGATTATTTAAAATTTTCTGGTAACTATTATCATCCGCTTTCAGACTGGAAAGATTCAAAAGATTTTGATTTCTATTTAGAACGACCCGCACGTGGCTGGGATATCCGGGCGGAAGCCTGGTTACCTTCTTATCCGCAGCTGGGGGGCAAAATTGTTTTCGAGCAATATTATGGTGACGAAGTGGCGCTCTTCGGCACCGATAATTTAGAAAAAGATCCCTATGCAGTGACGCTCGGCGTGAACTATCAACCCGTTCCGTTACTGACGGTCGGGACAGACTATAAAGCAGGTACCGGAGATAACAGTGATCTTAGTGTTAACGCCACGATTAACTATCAGTTCGGTGTTCCGCTAAAAGATCAACTGAATAGCGATAACGTCAAAGTTGCTCACTCGCTGATGGGCAGTCGCCATGACTTCGTCGAACGTAATAACTTTATCGTGCTGGAATACAAAGAAAAAGACCCACTTGATGTCACCTTGTGGCTTAAAGCAGACGCCACCAATGAGCACCCGGAATGCGTGATTAAAGACACGCCAGAGGAAGCGGTTGGCCTGGAAAAATGTAAATGGACCATCAACGCGCTGATCAACCACCATTACAAAATTGTCGCCGCCTCGTGGCAGGCGAAAAATAACGCTTCCCGCACGCTGGTCATGCCTGTTGTTAAAGCGAATACCATCACTGAAGGTAACAACAACCACTGGAATCTGGTGCTGCCAGCCTGGCAGTACAGCTCCGATCCTGCCGACCAGGAAAAACTCAATACCTGGCGCGTGCGTCTGGCGCTGGAAGATGAAAAGGGTAATCGGCAGAATTCCGGTGTGGTGGAAATCACCGTGCAGCAGGATCGTAAAATTGAGCTGATCGTCAATAACATCGCAGATGTGCCGGATGAGAACAATCACAGCCACGAAGCCAGCGCCCAGGCGGATGGCGTCGATGGCGTGGTGATGGATCTCGACGTTACTGATAGCTTTGGTGATGACACTGACCGCAACGGCAATGCTCTGCCAGAAGATAACCTTTCGCCGCAGCTTTACGATGTGCAGGATAAAAAAGTTACGCTCACCAATAAACCCTGTTCAACCGAGAATCCCTGCGTCTTTATCGCTAAGCAGGATAAAGAAAAAGGCACCGTTACGCTCTCCAGTACGCTACCCGGTACTTTCCGCTGGAAAGCGAGAGCCGCGCCGTATGACGACAGTAACTATGTAGATGTGACTTTCCTCGGCGCGGGGGGCAATGATGTTAATGCCTTTATCTACCGTGTATCTGCGACTAACCCTGTCAATCTTATCGGCAATGAGAAAGAGCATTTGCCTGTTGATAATGCCTATCGCTTTGTCTTGTGGCGCGATGTCAACAACGATGGAGTTTTCCAGCAGTCGGAAAAACTGACGGAAGAGGAAATGGCGCAATACGACTACCAGTGGGAGTTTACCGGGCACAGCGTCAATGGCTATACCGGTGCGCAATCGAATACCAGTAATGAAGATATTGTCATCCCTGCGACAAACGAAGAGGCCGTACAGAAATTTGGTGCCCAAAAAGAAGATGGCGTGCAGGGGTATGGATTACGTGTGGTTTACAGCAAGCACTAGATCGGCGTAATGGCCGATCGGCCAGTCGCTGGATATTAATCAAGGAGAGAATTGAATGAACAATCATTTAACGCGGCCGTTGACGAAAGTCGCGCTAGCGCTGGCTTTAGCGGGGTACTGTGCAGTGCCTGTCGCAATGGCTGAAGGGCAGGGCAATCTTAGAGCTGGGCAGTGGCAATCAGAATCACAAAGTACCGGCACCATTCAGGGGACCGTGCCGTGAATCACCAGAAGTGCTTCAGAGATAGCGGATGCTGATAAATCACATGTCACTATTGATATTGATCGTGGTAGCCGCACGGTCACAACGGACGGTGATAAGCAGTTTCATGTGGGGGACACACTGACAGCCAACTGGGCGATTGGTGATACTCAGAGGGACCTTGATGACAATAACACAGCGACTAAAGCAACCCTCCAGTGGATGAGTTATAGCGACCAGTCAGGAGCAGATCCTAAAGAGATTGGTACCGTAGGGAGCGATACATATACCATCGCGGCTGCGGATGCTGATCGATACATAGGTTTGAAAATCACGCCGACTACCACTACCGGTGATCCGAATGTTGCGGATGAGGTGGTGATGCTTGACCTTTCCACCAATGCGGGCGGTGGTTCTGACAGCGATGATATTCCGGAAGGTCCGGTATTTGATGATGCCGTTCACGTCGTAATTCACGAAAAAGACATCAATACGAATCTGTTGGGTAAAACGACGAAACTCAAAACTAATACCACTTATCAAGTCATGTTGTGGAAAGATAAAAACAACAACAGTACTTATGATGCAGGCGAAGAGGTTACCAGCCAGTACAACTATCGCTGGCGCTTTACCGGAACCAGCCTCCAGTTGGGCACAGCCGGTGGTCTTGTTAATCCGACTTACAACAACAGCGACCTGGTTATCCCTGTTACCAACGCCGAAGCGAAAACCGCGTTCGATTTTGCCGGAAGTGGCGTTGTCCTCGGCAACGATGGCGTTCAGGGCTACGGCTTATCTATCGACTACCAGAGAAAATAATCGTTACCAGCACCATTCCCGCCAGGGAATGGTGCTTTTCCGCGCACTTTGCTTAGCCAGCGTTAAGCAAAGTGGGTTGAGGTGAAAACGCAACTTTTAACGGGCAGGTTTCAATCATGGACGGGGCTTTGAAACTAATAAAAGTAATAACGGCGATTTTATTGCTATCCCTGACCTTGCCTGCAATGGCCGTGTTAAAAGGGGGACAGTGGCAACAATCAAGCGCTTCAACTGATGCTATAAATGGCACCGTTCCCTTTGCAGATAGCGCCAGCGTACCCGTCTATCAAGGAAGTGTTCAGCTTGATCCCACTGTGGAGCATGATATTGCTAATACAGCTATGCCCGGTAATTTCAGCATTGAGGCCAGCGCAACGAGCATGATTTTAACCAACCCGCGCGACAATGAAGGTGACATATTCAACAGTCCGCCATTACTGCGCTGGGAAGATCAAATGTTGCCAGCCGTCACCCTTATCTGGGCAGACGCCGCTACGCCCGATGTGCCGCTCACCCCACAACCACGTCCTGATCGTTCCTTTTGTGTACAAAACCTGGCGGGTCATAAACTGGTGGCGATTCCGCAGTTTGATCCAGACAAAACGCTCCCAACATTGGATCTCTTTACCCTTACAGGCGTACCTAATCAGGGAACGGTGTTACTTAATGAAAAACAGGTCACGTTAAATATTGCCAGCGCAGTGGGTGATCTGGTTACTGTCAGTGCCAGTGACTATGATGAAACACTAAACGCGGCTAAAACTACCGTTGGCAACTCAATCACTTTAACCGTAACGACCAAAGATTGTCAGGGTAATACGGCAGGTAATATACCTTTTATTATCAAACGTAAAGATGCGGTAAACCGGCAGAATGTTGTGAATAACACCGGTCCAGTAAGACTCGGAAGTACAGAGTTAACGACTACAGCTACGGAATATCGTGGTACTACCGATGCCAATGGTACCGCTACTGTTACAGTAACGCAGGCGAACGGTCCCGGTGTAAAAACGCCCCTGGTTGTCAGTCTTTCTGGCATTACGCAAAGCAGCGAAACGGCGGTGATCTTTACCGTTCTCACCAGCCCGGATGTCCCGCAGGCTAATATGTGGGGCCATATGGCAGAAACGTTAAAGGCGATGCAATACACCTTCAGCCGTCCGAAACTGGCAGCAGAAGTGGATAATGAAGCGGGTACAGTCATCGATCATAACGAAACATGGTCAACCTTCACCTGGAGTGGTGCAGATAACCACTGCGACATTCTGCCTGGTATGCGGCAGTTTGGTGCGATGAAAACCGTCATTCCTACTTCAGTGCAAGAAGTCGTCGGTTGGCCAATGCAGGGAGATTATTACTGGTCTTCGCTGGCAGGGACCTCCGGGAAGCATCATGCCGCAGATGTTACGAACCATAGCGAAACACAGCAAGCAGATAGTACGAAGTATCTGGTGAGTTGTGTGGACAAAGACGCACCGGAGGTTGACCCCGAACTGGTGCTGACCCCCGAAAACTATGATGAGAGTTTGCAGGCAGTAAAAGTTCAGGTGGGTGAAGATACACTCATGCGCCTGACCATTACTGATAAAAAAAATAATAATCAGCCGCTGGCTTACTACTATTTCTCACTTCATTTAGATGATGGAATTAACCGTAAAAATCAATCCGATCCCACGTGGGAAGCGCACCCAGTACATATTTCCGGCGACTCGAATTTACACCAGATTGATGCACACAACTATGAAGGCATAACCGACTTTAACGGTCAGGCTACGCTTACACTTTCGCAACCAGACGGTGCTGGTGTTAAAACGCATATCACCGCGACAATGCGCAGCAACTTTGCTGCATCGGATGAGAAGGACGTGATTTTTACAGTTATCACCAGTCCGGACAGCGATCAGGCCCGGATGTGGGGGCATATGGCAAGAGGGATTATTTCCGATGGGAATATCTATAAACGCCCACTGCTGGCAGATGAAACGGCGCATGAAGTGGGGGTAATGCGCGAAAACAACGAGGACTGGGCTTTGTTTGATCAAGAGTCCAGTATGCAGAAGGAATGCGGCGTTGGACATATTCCGAGGCAACGTTCTCTGGAAGCTTTATACGTAGCAAATCAAGGAAATGCGATTGGTACTGAGTATGGTTGGCCGACGATAAAACAAGATTACCTCACAGCGGTTGAACAAGCAGATTCACATTCCTCTGTTGCTCTCGATAATGGCTCGGTTACCACTTATTCTGGTTTCAGGCAAAACTATCTCACTTGTTCTGCCAATGATCTCGTGGCTCGTGTCGTGGTAGAAACAGACAAAGATATCTCACCCGGTTCCAATTCTGCTAAAGCGAAGGTGGGTGAAAAAATAACCATGACGGTTCGTACCGTTAACGCGATGAACAATGATACTCCTGTCCCTTTTACCGCATTTACCGTTACCAAAGGGATGAGTCAGAACAGAGCTGGGTTGGTATCTGGTTTTACCGATCCGTCTGGTGGTGCTCTCACAATGAACGGAACCGCCTATGGTACCTCGCAACCATCAGTAATTTATTCCGGCCTCACGGATGCGCAGGGAGTGGCGACAATCGTAATTGAGCAGCCCGCAGGCGTTGGCTTAAGTACACCACTGACAATTACCCCAACTCAATCAGCGGTTCCGAATAATATTGTAAATTACAATGTGACCTTTACCGTGCCAACAAGTCCTGATGTTTCTGTGGCACAAATGTGGGGGCATATGGATGACTCAATTACTGTTGGAACCATGACCTTTAATCGCCCGAAATTAATTCAGGAGGTCAGTGGCGGTCGTAGTCCACAAGTAGAAAATAATGAAAGCTGGGTACGAGTCACTCAGGCGGATATTGAAAACAGTGCTGCGGGCGGTTGTGAAAAAAATAAAGTACCACGCAAAAACCAACTTGCTGCGTTGTACAGCGCCAACACTAACAATGCCATTCAGACAGTACACGGTTGGCCGACTCAGCTCCAGGAATACTGGAGTAGCACTCCAGTCGATAAGGTGCCGCATTTTGCGGCAGTCTGGTTAAATAATGGTAATGTACAAAGCAATGTTACCCCTCCTGTTTATATAAGCTGTCTGACTACTGCAAATACTGTTGCCAACAGCATCACGTTAGAAATTGTGGATCCAGCTCAGTGGAATAGTAGCCTCAATGCGGCAAAGCTGAAAAAGGGCGAGACATTACAGGTCAAGGTGACAGTAAAAGACGCCGCGGGTAATCCAATGGCAGATATGCCGTTTATCCTTCAACGTGGTGATGGTTATACCCGTTCAGAGGAACGTCATGTGGCGGGCAGCGGCGATGGCATTGTATCCTCAGTGGTTGTCGATGGCGGCCAGCCTGATGAGATAACGCTGAGCGATACCGCCACGAGCTATATCGCAATGACCGGCAGCGATGGCAGCAAGATCCTCACCATTACCCGTCCGGATACCCACGGCACTAAAACGGCGCTGATCGCAGCGTTGTATTCCGACCCGACCAAAAAAGCCAGTATGGACACCATCTTCACTGTGGTGACCAGCCCGGATAGCGCAAATGCAAAAATGTGGGGCCATATGCCGGAAACGCTAACGGCGGGCGGGCTAACGTTTAAACGTCCTTTGCTTTTCTCGGAACTGAGCGGTTCAGCGGGCAATGCGCGCAAAGGGCCTGAAGAAGACAATGAGATTTGGGCGCTGTTTACCGAAGCGCAGGCTGCTAAAAATACTAAAAATAACGGCTGCGGCGCGGATTTTATCCCGACAAAAGACGCGCTGACTATGTTGTCCGGCAACTGGGGCGGGCATACCGTAGACGGCTGGCCGGTGTTGAAAGTTTATGACTCCAGTACGGCGGATAGCGCCAGCGTGGAAAATCGTAATTATCTCGGCGTACAGCTCAGTAGCGGTACCAGCAGCGTGCTGGAGACGAACGGGGGATACCTGAGTTGTCAGACGACGGCAAATAAGAAAGTGGCGAAAATTGAGCTGACGTCAGAACAAACGGTTAGCGTCGACGGTCTTGATGCAGTAAAAGTCAAAACCAATTATGAAGATGTTCATGAGCAAATGACGTTCAAAGTGACGACCCGTGATGCCCAGGGGAATGTTGTAGGCAACACGCCATTCTTACTGAGCCACGGGAAAACGGTTAGTCGCCAGAATGTCGAGGTGACCGATTATCAGTCCAGACTGATTTCAGTGACAGACCAGTATAATCACCAGGCCTATCTGCTGAACACTGGTGATAATTTTTATGGCACGACCGGGTCGGACGGTACGGCGACGCTGACCATCAACCAGCCCAATACCGGTTTTGGTGAAAGAATACCGATGCAGGCTACGCTGGATGATATCAGCGTAGCTTCCCAGACTTTGAGTGCGATCTTTACGGTTGTGACCAGCCCTGATACGCCGAAAGCGAACTACTGGGGGCATATGTCTGAAACCCTCACGGCAAAAAATGGCAAGGTTTTCAGCCGTCCACTGTTGCAGGCTGAAGCCGCATCAACAGCTACTGTAACGGTAAATAATGAAGTGTGGCCGCGGGTTAACATCACGTCTGCACTGGACGGCAGCAATGGCGGCTGCAAAGACAAATTGCCAGTGATGAACGATCTCCAGTCATTGTATGATGCCTGGCCTGACGGAACGTTACAGACTGCGCAGGGATGGCCTCTCTATTCATCATCACCTTTGTTCTGGTCGCGTAATGTGAAATCAAGCGCCGGAACTACCACGCCTTTGTATCAATATATGAATCTCAAAACGGGCGAAGCCGGCGCGACGTCGAGTACGTCCAACACCTATTCGCAGGTGTGCCTGGAGACAGCGGAACCGATTGGCAGCGTGACCTTTATGCCTACAGCGGAAAACTGGGACAGCACGCTGTCTGCCGGAAAAGCGAAGGTGGGAGAAGCGCTGCCTGTGACGGTAACGGTAACCCATACGGATGGTTCGCCTGCGGCGTATGAGTCGGTGGGGATCCAGCGTGGCATCAGCACGCAACGAGACGGTACGACTATCGGGAGTTCCTCTACTTTAGATGATCTTGTGCTGGATGAATTTAATCCGGCGGAAACCATGACATCCAGTATCCTCAACGGAAGTGCCAACCTTAACTATCTGCTCTTGCAAACGGATGCTCAGGGGCAGGTCACCTTTAAGCTCCATCAGGATCAATCAACCGGCCTGAAAACCCCGATGAGCGCGACGGCGTTTGGGCGCGCCGATAAACCTATAGTACCGCTGGACGTTATTTTTACCGTTATCACCAGCCCGAACAGCGACAAAGCGCATATGTGGGGCCATATGCCGGAAACGGTCACCGCGGCTGACGGTACGGAGTTTGAACGACCCAAACTGTGGGATGAAATGGGTGCCACCAGCGGTGCTGGTAAAACGCTCACTAAAGTGAAGCTTAATAATGAATACTGGCCTGCGCCACATTCCTCGCAGAGAGGCGATGCGGGGGGAACCGATCCGTGTGAAGAAGCGCGCCACCCTTCGCTGGACGAACTTAAATCGTTATACGCTCGCTACCCTAATGGCACTATCGTGAAAGAGATTGGTTGGCCAGTGAAGCAGAGCGGTTATGCGTGGTGGACCAATGCAACCTGTCCAGCGAAAGAAGGGTCCACTGTTTGTGAAGCAATAGATCTGTACACGGGGCTACTGGCATCAGGGAAAACCTGGGCCTATGAGGCGTGCCTGGTGCATCCACACTCGACGGTTTCTGCCGTGACGCTGACCTCGACGACGTTTGATTCTGCTTATCAGGCGGCGGTGGCAAAAAAAGGCGATGCCATGCCGGTGATGGTTACGGTGAAAGACAGTTCCGGAAGAGCGGTGCCGAACGTGGCCTTTATGTTACACCGCGGCGATGCTGCGCCGCGTAACAGCGGGGCGACATTGTCGCCTGCAAATGGAGTTAGTGTAGCGGAAATGGATGATATCACCATCCAGCCATCATCAGGAGTGGCTACTCGGTTGGCTGCAAGTGGGGACGAGATCAGTGGCGTGACAGGTGCAGACGGCACGGCAAGCTTTACTGTTCGTCAGGACAATACGCCGGGTTATAAAACGCCGCTGACAGTAACGCTGGATAATTACCCAACATTGACAGCAACGATGGACACTATTTTCACCGTATTAACCAGTCCCAATGTTTCTTCCGCGCACTTCTGGGGACATATGGCAGACTCGGTAGTGGTGAATGGCAAAACATTACATCGACCTTTGCTGAAAACAGAATTACCTGCTGGTGCGGTTGCTGTGTTGGCTCCAAATGTGGTCAACGAAACCTGGGCGTTGGGACACAGAGTTGATTCAGCCAAATGGGATATAGCAAAGCAGTGTGGAAGTATGAGCAATGCGCCAACGTACAGTGAGTTAGAAACGCTGCACACAAGTTTTAGCTCGTTGGGGTGGCCTTCAATTACGCCAAGCTATCCCTATTTATCCTCCGAGCAATGCGGAATGTTTGAAGACACGGGGACGCAGGATTGTAGTGTAGTTCTGCAAAATAAGGCAGGTCTAATCGCCTGCTTTCAGTGATGGCATGGTTGTATCTGGTGCTGACATGGTGATATTGCCGGATGCGATGCTGGCGCATCTTGCCCGACCTACGGATTAGCCGCTTTTTTGCGTGGTTTGCGGGTTTTCGTCACGTTGCTCACTACGCTTACCACAATGCCATCATTTAAACGCGTGGTCATCGTATCGCCCGCTTTTACCTGTTTCACCTGCTTTAACACCGTGCCATCTGCGGCGCTGGTGACGCTATAGCCGCGCGCCAGCGTTGACAGTGGGCTAACCGCTTCCAGATGCGTCACCGCATTACCGAAACGTTCACGCGTGGCGCTAAGCTGTGCGCGCAGGGTTTCTGCTAAACGATATTCCAGTTGTTGAATGCGCGTTTGCACGCGATGAATCTTCGGCTGTGGATTTTGCTGATTCAGCCGCTGTGTTAACCGCTGCTGCTGTTGTCCGGCTCGTTTAAGCTGATTTTCCAGCGCAAAGCTCATCCGCTTTTGTAGACGTTCGAGTGTAGTCTGCTGACGCGCCAGCCGAAGCTGCGGATGCTGTTGCTGCAAGCGATGATGAATTTGCGTAAAGCGACGCGTGCGGTTGGCGAGATAATAATCCATCGCCATTTCCAGCCGCTGCTGCGCAGACTGCACCTGGCGCAGTAACTCCTGCTGATTACGGCTCACCACTTCAGCGGCAGCCGACGGAGTTGGTGCTCGTAAATCGGCAACGAAATCGGCAATGGTCACATCGGTTTCATGTCCAACGGCACTGACAACCGGAATGCGACTGGCAAAAATTGCCCGCGCCACGCGTTCGTCGTTAAAACTCCATAAATCTTCCAGCGAACCGCCACCGCGCCCGACAATTAACACGTCGCACTCGTTGCGCTGATTCGCCAGCTCAATGGCACGAACGATTTGCCCTGGCGCATCATCACCCTGTACCGCGGTAGGATAAATAATCACTGGCAATGACGGATCGCGACGTTTAAGCACATGCAAAATATCGTGCAGTGCGGCACCTGTTTTTGAGGTGATGACACCTACACAGTGCGCAGGGGAGGGGAGTAGTTTCTTAAGCTCTTGATCGAACAAACCTTCAGCCTGCAATTTCGCTTTGAGTTGTTCGTATTTCTGTTGCAACAAACCTTCACCGGCGGGCTGCATATTTTCGACGATAATCTGATAATCGCCGCGTGGCTCATAGAGTGTAATATTGGCGCGAACCAGCACTTGCTGCCCGTGTTGCGGGCGAAAGGCCACCCGGCGGTTGCTGTTGCGGAACATTGCGCAGCGTACCTGGGCGGTATCATCTTTGAGCGTAAAGTACCAGTGACCGGAAGCCGGTTGCGTGAAGTTAGAAATTTCGCCGCTGATCCACACTTGCCCCATCTCCTGCTCAAGCAGCAAACGGACGGTCTGATTCAGGCGACTAACCGTAAAAATAGCGGGGGATTGAGATGGTAACATGTGAGCGAGATCAAATTCTAAATCAGCAGGTTATTCAATCGATAGTAACGTGCTGACCGGGGAGCGCAAGCATTATTTGCAAAAAGGGGTAGATGCAATCGGTTACGCTCTGTATAATGCCGCGGCAATATTTATTAACCACTCTGGTCGAGATATTGCCCATGCTACGTATCGCTAAAGAAGCTCTGACGTTTGACGACGTTCTCCTCGTTCCTGCTCATTCTACCGTTCTGCCGAATACTGCTGACCTCAGCACTCAGCTGACGAAAACTATTCGTCTGAATATTCCTATGCTTTCCGCAGCAATGGATACCGTAACGGAAGCGCGCCTGGCTATTGCTCTGGCTCAGGAAGGCGGTATCGGCTTTATCCACAAAAACATGTCCATTGAACGCCAGGCGGAAGAAGTTCGCCGCGTGAAAAAACACGAATCTGGCGTGGTGACTGACCCGCAGACTGTTCTGCCAACCACGACGCTGCGTGAAGTGAAAGAACTGACCGAGCGTAACGGCTTTGCTGGCTACCCGGTTGTTACCGAAGAAAACGAACTGGTCGGCATCATCACTGGTCGTGACGTGCGTTTTGTCACCGACCTGAGCCAGCCGGTTAGCGTTTACATGACGCCGAAAGAGCGTCTGGTAACTGTGCGTGAAGGCGAAGCCCGTGAAGTTGTGCTGGCAAAAATGCACGAAAAACGCGTTGAAAAGGCGCTGGTGGTTGATGATGAATTCCACCTGATCGGCATGATCACCGTGAAAGATTTCCAGAAAGCAGAACGTAAACCGAACGCCTGTAAAGACGAACAAGGTCGTCTGCGTGTTGGTGCTGCGGTTGGCGCAGGTGCGGGTAACGAAGAGCGTGTTGATGCGCTGGTTGCCGCAGGCGTTGACGTTCTGCTGATCGACTCCTCTCACGGTCACTCTGAAGGCGTTCTGCAGCGTATCCGTGAAACTCGTGCTAAATATCCGGATCTGCAAATCATCGGCGGCAACGTGGCAACAGCTGCGGGTGCACGCGCTCTGGCAGAAGCCGGTTGCAGCGCGGTCAAAGTCGGTATCGGCCCTGGATCTATCTGTACGACTCGTATCGTTACTGGCGTAGGTGTTCCGCAGATCACTGCCGTTGCTGACGCAGTTGAAGCCCTGGAAGGCACCGGCATTCCGGTTATCGCTGACGGTGGTATCCGTTTCTCTGGCGATATTGCCAAAGCTATCGCCGCTGGCGCAAGCGCGGTGATGGTAGGTTCTATGCTGGCGGGTACTGAAGAATCTCCGGGTGAAATCGAACTCTACCAGGGCCGTTCTTACAAATCTTACCGTGGGATGGGTTCTCTGGGCGCGATGTCCAAAGGTTCCTCTGACCGTTACTTCCAGAGCGACAACGCTGCCGACAAACTGGTTCCGGAAGGTATCGAAGGTCGCGTAGCCTACAAAGGTCGTCTGAAAGAGATCATTCACCAGCAGATGGGCGGCCTGCGCTCCTGTATGGGCCTGACCGGCTGTGGTACTATCGACGAACTGCGTACTAAAGCGGAGTTTGTACGTATCAGCGGTGCGGGTATTCAGGAAAGCCACGTTCACGACGTGACCATCACCAAAGAGTCCCCGAACTACCGTCTGGGCTCCTGATTCTCTTCGCCCGACTTCATGTCGGGCGATTTATATTATCTGTTTCACTTGCCTCGGAATAAGCGTCAATGACGGAAAACATTCATAAGCATCGCATCCTCATTCTGGACTTCGGTTCTCAGTACACTCAACTGGTTGCGCGCCGCGTGCGTGAGCTGGGTGTTTACTGCGAACTGTGGGCGTGGGATGTGACAGAAGCACAAATTCGTGACTTCAACCCAAGCGGCATTATTCTTTCCGGCGGCCCGGAAAGCACCACCGAAGAAAATAGCCCGCGCGCGCCGCAATATGTCTTTGAAGCAGGCGTACCGGTATTCGGCGTTTGCTATGGCATGCAGACCATGGCAATGCAGCTGGGCGGTCATGTTGAAGCCTCCAACGAACGTGAATTTGGTTATGCGCAGGTTGAAGTTCAAACTGATAGTGCGCTGATTCGTGGTATCGAAGATGCGTTAAGCGCAGATGGCAAGCCGCTGCTTGATGTGTGGATGAGCCACGGCGATAAGGTAACAGCAATTCCTGAAGGCTTTGTTACCGTCGCCAGCACCGAAAGCTGCCCATTTGCCATCATGGCTAACGAAGAAAAACGTTTCTATGGTGTTCAGTTCCACCCGGAAGTGACTCATACTCGTCAGGGTATGCGTATGCTGGAGCGTTTTGTGCGCGATATCTGCCAGTGTGAAGCGCTGTGGACGCCAGCTAAAATTATCGACGACGCTGTAGCCCGCATTCGCGAGCAGGTGGGCGACGATAAAGTGATCCTCGGCCTCTCTGGTGGCGTGGATTCTTCCGTTACCGCGATGCTTCTGCATCGTGCAATCGGTAAAAACCTGACTTGTGTATTTGTCGACAACGGTCTGCTGCGTCTGAATGAAGCTGAACAGGTAATGGATATGTTCGGCGATCGTTTCGGTCTGAACATCATTCACGTTCCGGCAGAAGAGCGTTTCCTGGCAGCGCTGGCTGGCGAAAACGATCCAGAAGCAAAACGTAAAATCATCGGGCGCGTTTTCGTTGAAGTATTCGATGAAGAAGCGCTGAAACTGGAAGACGTGAAGTGGCTGGCGCAGGGGACTATCTATCCTGACGTTATCGAATCTGCCGCATCTGCAACCGGTAAAGCACACGTCATCAAATCTCACCACAACGTGGGCGGTCTGCCGAAAGAGATGAAGATGGGCCTGGTTGAACCGCTGAAAGAGCTGTTCAAAGACGAGGTGCGTAAGATTGGTCTGGAGCTGGGCCTGCCATACGACATGCTGTACCGTCACCCGTTCCCGGGACCGGGCCTCGGCGTTCGTGTGCTGGGCGAAGTGAAGAAAGAGTATTGTGACCTGCTGCGCCGTGCTGATGCCATTTTCATTGAAGAACTGCGTAAAGCGGATCTGTACGACAAAGTCAGCCAGGCGTTTACTGTCTTCCTGCCGGTACGTTCCGTTGGCGTAATGGGCGATGGTCGTAAATACGACTGGGTTGTCTCTCTGCGTGCTGTCGAAACCATCGACTTTATGACCGCACACTGGGCACATCTGCCGTACGATTTCCTCGGCCGCGTTTCCAACCGCATTATCAATGAAGTGAACGGTATTTCCCGCGTGGTGTATGACATCAGCGGCAAGCCACCAGCTACCATTGAGTGGGAATGATTTAATTCCTGCACTATGAATGAACAAAACCCTCTGTTGCTACAGAGGGTTTTTTATATTGCTGACTAAAGTTAGCAATATAAAAAAGCCTGTAATCCTCACGAATCATAGGCTTGAAGTTACTGACAGCGATTAATTAAACCAACTGTCCGATTTATTCTCTTCTGCTTTACCCACGCTTTTCATCAAATCGCGACCACCTTCTGTCACATTCCTGTTAGCGTCAGCTTCAGATTGCACGACATCAGTTTGCGCGGCTTTGTGCTTCAGCTCCTGATCGATAAATTCGTTCTCGCGCTTAACGCGGGCTTCTTCTTTCGCCAGCGCCAGTTTTTGTTTCTGAATCTCTAAGCTGCGCAGCTCATCTTCATAACTTTGATCGCGTTTTTTATCCGCAGTGGCTTCGGCGTCCAGTTTATCCTGGCGAGCTTTCTTATCCGCTGCTGCTGCCGCCGCTCTTTTATTGGCGGCGGCCTGAGCGTTTGCGCGACGCTGTTTCTCTTGTTGAATTTCCCTGTTGCGCTCCGCGACCCATTCGTCATGCTGCCTTTGCTCTTCATTTTTACCTTGCTGTTCCGCTTCTGCGACAGCCGAGAGTTGATCCTGCAATGATGAGGCGGCAGCCGGATAGCTTAAGGAGGCTAAGATGGCGCAAAGAAAAACTTTCTTCATGACTCCTCCTGATTATTAGCTCTTTTCAGGACATTTGGTATTTGGCTGAATACGCGTTTCGTTATACGTCGTGGTAATAACGACAGCTAAACCCGTCGTAAACTGGCATTCTTTACCCACCTGTGTGGATGTATACACTTTGGTGCCTTCCTTATAAGTTAAAGAAACACCTTCCACTAAGGTTTTATCATTCACCATAGAACCTGCTGCTGCGCCTACAGCTCCGCCGCCAACTGCACCTGCCGTCGTTCCGGAATTACTGCCAGACCCGACGTTGTGGCCGATAACGCCGCCAGCGACTGCGCCAATAAGTGCGCCGAAGGCTTGTGCATTCCGTTTATTTTGGGAGTTGTCTACGGCAACTTTTGCGGGAAGAATGGAAATGATATTAACGGTTTTAGTTTCTTGCTTGGTATTCAGTTGATCAGTTTGATAAACATCGGCGGCATGATCGTCAGCATTTGATTGGCATCCTGCCAACATGAATGACGCTAAAATTGCCACAGGCAGAAGACATTTTTTAAATTTCATCACTATTCCTTGTTATAGACTTTACGAAAAACAAGACATTTAAGATCATCGAAAGAGGAAAGTAAATGTATAGACTATGAAGGAATAGATTAAATTTATTTAAATTCATTGAATAAATATATATGCATTAACGCATAATAAAAACATATATATTATGTTTAATATACATTGCGTCTTATTGCAGAATGATTCGAAATCAGAACAAAGAGGTAAAAATTTAGATAAATAAATGCCTGCCGCTTTGATAACAACAAAGAGCAACCGTATCTGACAGCATTGAACCGTCTTGTTCAGTAAAGGTGACGAAGGTAACCGCTAACGTTGTACCGGGGATTCGATAGAGAATGTGGATTGCTGAGCTTCTTTTTTGCTCTGATGATGCTGCCAGGCGCCAACGGAGGAGTAGATAAAGCGGCCAAAGAAGAAGAGAAAGCTGATAAGCAATACGATACGAGTCATGCGACTGTTAAATCGGTGTCGTTTTCGCATACTGGTTGGCTGACTCACAAAGGGTTCCTCAAGGTATGTCCATGCCATGGACGGTACTTACATTAAGGCATACCCGGGCGCAATGGTCAATTGTTCATTATGTAAAAAAGCGTCAGTTGATACATATTTTAATGTTATGGAAGTTAATTTAATTATTTACAATAATGATGTAATAATGACGGGTTAACATGATAAACGTAATAATTCATTGAACAGGGTAATTTTGTTTGATATATATCAATTGGAACTTTCATATGACAATTAGAATCAATGCTCCTTAATTGCGATGAATAATCATCCATCGAAGTCAGGTGGGATGCCTGTCTGAATACACCCTTTCAGGATGTAAGGGGTTCTGCTGAGCATCTATGAAACTGAATGCAACTTATATAAATATACGTGATAAATGGTGGGGGCTTCCGCTGATCCTGCCGTCTATAATCTTGCCTGTTTTTGCCCATATAAATACGTACGCACATATTTCTTCTGGTGAAGTTTTTCTCTTTTATCTGCCGCTAGCGCTGATGATCAGTATGATGATGTTTTTTAGCTGGGCAGCATTGCCAGGTATTGCTTTAGGGATTTTTATTCGCAAGTATGCCGAGCTTGGTTTTTATGAAACGCTCTCGTTAACGGTTAATTTCATTATCATTATCATTCTTTGTTGGGGCGGCTACAGGGTGTTTACTCCCCGACGTAACAACGTTTCACATGGCGATACCCGCTTAATTTCCCAGCGCATTTTTTGGCAGATTGTTTTCCCTGCAACGTTGTTTCTGGTGCTCTTCCAGTTTGCGGCGTTTGTAGGTTTACTGGCGAACAGAACAAATCTGGTTGGCGTCATGCCCTTTAATCTGGGAACCTTAATTAATTATCAGGCTTTACTGGTGGGTAATCTGATAGGCGTCCCGCTTTGCTACTTCATCGTTCGTTCTGTACGAAATCCATTTTATTTGCGAAGCTATTATTCTCAATTAAAACAACAGATTGACAGTAAAGTTACAAAAAAAGAGTTCGCGCTGTGGTTGCTTGCTCTGGGCGCATTGTTATTTCTGCTATGTATGCCTTTAAATGAAAAAAGCACAATTTTCAGCACCAACTATACCTTGTCGTTATTGCTGCCGCTGATGATGTGGGGAGCGATGCGTTATGGCTACAAGCTGATCTCGTTGCTCTGGGCAATAGTGCTGATGATCAGTATCCATAGCTACCAGAATTATATTCCCCTTT
Organism: Escherichia sp. E14S1; assembly: GCF_004211995.1. Classification (NCBI taxonomy): domain Bacteria; kingdom Pseudomonadati; phylum Pseudomonadota; class Gammaproteobacteria; order Enterobacterales; family Enterobacteriaceae; genus Escherichia; species Escherichia sp. E14S1. The sequence goes on along the minus strand of NZ_RHJQ01000008.1, from coordinate 473,564 downwards.
ATCATGGGTATACCACTCAACTAACCATAACCTCCTCCAGCTATCTGGTATTTTCTTTTATCGTCAATTACATGGCGGTTCTGGCAACGCGTCAACGAGCGGTGACCAAACGCATTCAGCGGCTGGCTTACGTGGACCCGGTTGTTCATCTGCCGAATGTTCGAGCTTTGAATCGCGCGCTGCGTGATGCGCCCTGGTCCGCGCTATGTTTTTTACGCATTCCTGGTATGGAAATGCTGGTAAAGAACTATGGCATCATGCTGCGTATCCAATACAAACAAAAGCTTTCACATTGGCTGGCACCTTTACTGGAACCCGGAGAAGACGTTTATCAGCTTTCTGGCAATGATCTCGCGCTGCGACTGAATACAGAGTCTCACCAGGAGCGCATTATCGCATTGGATAACCATCTTAAGCAGTTTCGTTTCTTTTGGGATGATATGCCATTGCAACCACAGATTGGTGTCAGCTATTGCTATGTCCGTTCGCCAGTGAATCATATTTATTTGCTGTTAGGCGAGTTAAGTACGGTTGCTGAACTCTCTATAGTGACTAATGCCCCGGAAAATATGCAGCGTCGCGGAGCAATGTATCTGCAGCGAGAATTAAAAGACAAAGTGGCAATGATGAATCGGCTACAGCAGGCGCTTGAGCACGACGATTTTTGCCTTATGGCCCAGCCAATTACTGGAGTGCGCGGCGATATCTATCATGAAATTTTGCTGCGTATGCGAGGGGAGAATGATGAACTCATCAATCCTGATAATTTCTTGCCGGTTGCGCATGAATTTGGCTTATCGTCCAGTATCGACATGTGGGTCATCGAACATACATTGCAATTTATGGCGGAAAATAAAGAGAAAATGCCCGCCCAACGATTTGCGATTAATTTGTCGCCAACTTCAGTTTGTCAGGCCCGCTTTCCTGTTAAAATTAGTAAGTTATTAGCGAAATACCAAATAGAGGCGTGGCAGCTTATCTTTGAAGTCACCGAAAGTAATGCCCTTACCAATGTTAAGCAGGCACAGAATACGTTACAACATCTTCAGGAGTTAGGATGCCAGATTGCTATTGATGATTTCGGCACCGGATACGCAAGTTATGCGCGGCTAAAAAATGTGAATGCCAATTTATTAAAAATTGATGGCAGCTTCATCCGTAATATTGCCTCGAATAGTCTGGATTACCAGATAGTGGCATCGATTTGTCATCTGGCACGAATGAAGAAAATGCAAGTGGTTGCGGAGTATGTTGAAAATGAAGAGATTCGCAAAGCCGTACACTCTTTGGGTATTGATTACCTGCAAGGCTTTTTGATTGGTGAACCGCAGCCGTTAATTGCGATTACAGCTGAAAGAGAACCTGTTCGAGAAAGCGCGTAATTCATTTGGGCCAACGCAACAGGTTGGCCCGTTTTCATTTCATATTAAGCCGCGATTTCCGGCGTGCTTTCTTCTTCAATTTTTAACCGCCAGCCACTCACGCCTTCCCAGTATTCTTGCTCCTTTTCCAGATCAAGCAATACCAGCGCGTTCTGGCTAAACCAGTCATGCGGAAAACGTAACGTCCAGTGGCTATCATCAGTAATCAGAGTCAATGTCGGCGGTGTTGTGGTTGCCTGACGTTGATTGTTAAGTAATACGCCAAGACGCAACAGTTGAATTAACGGCAGGAACTGTTTTTTCTTAAACAGCGTAAAGCGTGGCAAATCGTCGAGCTTAATCGCTTTACGATGATAACGCACCAGCGTCGCCATCATCAGTTGTTGTTCCTGATTAAACCCTGGCAAGTCGCTGTTTTGCAGGATATACGCAGAATGGCGATGAAGGCCGCTATGATTAATGCTTAATCCGACTTCATGTAGCATGGCGGCCCAGCGCAGTAATGCTTCCAGTTGTGGATGCGCCAGCTTCGGTTGCTGTTCCCGCCATTGTTCGTACATTTGCATAGTTGTGTCGAGCACCCGTCGGGCCTGTTCACTGTCAATGTGATACTGGTTGGCCAGACTGCTGGCGGTGCGGCTACGCACATCCTGATGGCGGAAACGTCCTTCCATTTCATACAAAACGCCTTCACGCAGCGCCCCGTCAGAAAGCCGTAGTTCACGAATGGCTAAGGCATCAAATACACCACACAAAATAGCCAGACCAGGAACAAAAACCGTTTTCCGTTCTTCCGACAGACCCGGCAAACTTAACGCCGAGAAATTACGATGACGCAATACTTCTTTCACCAGTTTATCGAGGCGCTCTGGTGTGATGATGCCGTCTTTCTCGCCCATTTCCAGCAACACTTCGTGGGCGGCTTTAATGGTGCCGGAAGCCCCCATAGCAACGTTCCAGCCCTGAATACGGAATTGCCAGGTTAATGTTTCCAGTTTTTGTGCAGCCGCCATGCGTGCGCGCTGAAAATTCTCTTTATTGATGACTCCGCCCGGAAAATAAAGCTGGGCAAAGCTAACGCAACCCATCCGGCGGCTTTCGACGAGAATCGGTTCGAAATTTTCTCCAATTACCAGCTCCGTTGAGCCGCCGCCAATATCAATAACCAGTTTGCGACCTTTTTCCGGCTGGGTATGTTCCACACCCATAAAAATCAGACGAGCCTCTTCGTTGCCGGAAATAATTTCAATCGGATAGGGAATAACCTTTTCGGCGCGTTTCAGAAAATCAGTAGCGTTCAGCGCCTGACGCAGTGTATGTGTCCCGACAATGCAGACACTAGAGGGAGAGAAACCTTGCAAGCGCTCGGCAAACAGCGACAGACAGCTTAAACCGCGCGTCATCGCCTCCTCACTCAACATATTATCTGGCCCCAGACCATCTGCCAGGTGTACCCGTTGTTTCAGGCGGCCAATAATCTGCATGGCGCCATCCACCACACGGGCAATAACCATGTGGAAACTGTTTGAACCAAGATCGACCGCAGCAAACTCCTGCGGGCGAGGGGATTTGTCGTGTATTGGCATAGGTTATTCTGGTTGTTCGAGTGATTTTATGTAGTCGTAGATCGCCAACTGCGCCCGAACTTTCCGGCGATTACCGCGGGGAACGTAGCGATTACTGAGTTCTTTATCGATATAACGTGCTTTCACCGTATCGCTGAACAGAATATCTACGATATCCAGTACCCGCTGCTTCAGGCGCGGGTCGAGCAGCGGCGTTGCCACTTCAATACGATAATCAATGTTGCGCGTCATCCAGTCGGCGGAAGAGAGGTAAACTTTTTTATCGCCACCATTTTCAAAAATATATACCCGATCATGTTCAAGGTAACGGTCAACAATGCTGATAGCACGAATATTGTCGCTAATGCCTTCCAGATTGGGGATCAACGAACACATCCCGCGTACCAGCAGATTTACCGGCACGCCGGAACTGGATGCCGCATACAGACGATCGACCAGTCCTTTATCGACCAGGTTATTCAGTTTCAGAGTAATACCGCTGGGCAGCCCTTGTTGTGCGTTGGCGATCTCGCGATCCACCATTTCATACAACAGACGGCGGGAGTTTTGCGGCGACACCATTAAATAATCAAATGTCACCGGACGGTATGGGTTTTCAATAAAGTTGAACACCCGCCGCACTTCGTTGGTGATGCGCGCATCGGCGGTCAGCAGCGAATAGTCGGTATAAAGACGTGCGGTTTTTTCGTTAAAGTTCCCGGTCCCGATATGCGCGTAACGGACGACTTCACCGTTTTCTTTACGTGAAATCAGGAACAGTTTGGCGTGAATTTTCAGCCCCGGCGCAGAGAAGATAACGTGCACGCCAGCTTCGGTTAGTCGCTTCGCCCAATGAATGTTAGCTTCTTCGTCAAAACGTGCCTGTAGTTCAACCACCACGGTCACTTTCTTGCCGTTGTGCGCAGCGTGGATCATCGAGTCGATGATGCGTGAATCTTTTGCCACACGGTAAATGTTGATTTTAATCGCCAGTACGCTCGGATCGAACGAAGCCTGACGCAACAGTTCTAGTACGTGCTCAAAGGTGTGATAAGGGTAATAGAGCAGAACATCGCGTTCGCGAATGGCATCAAAACCGTTGCGGAACTGGGCTTTATCAAACCAGATATGGCGTAAACGCGGCAGTGGTTTGTTAACCAGATTCGCTTTGCCGACATTAGGGAAATTAATAAAGTCTTTAAAATTGTGGTAACGACCGCCAGGGACGATAGAGTCGTAACGGGAAATAGTCAGTTTCTCACGCAACACTTCAACCAGCGCGTTAGGCATATCACGCTGATAAACAAAACGTACTGGCTCTGCGGTTAAACGCTGCTTCAGACTGGAAGACATCAGCTCCATCAGGCTGGCTTCCATCTCGTGTACTAAATCGTATTCGGCGTCGCGGGTCATCTTCATCGAATAGGCATTCAGCGCGTCATAATCAAAGAAGCCTTTGAAGATATCATCAAGGCAGTAACGCAGAATGTTATCCAATAAAATCATTGGTTTGCGTCGACGCGGTGCTTCCGGCGGCAAATTCACAAAGCGCGGAACTTTATCCGATGGGATCTCCAGCAGCGCGTAACGGATGGTATCGCCACGAATTATCTCCACCGCCAGATAGGTATAATCATCTTTCAGAAACTGCACTAAGTCAGTGTCAGGATTGATTAAAATCGGCGTAATGTGCTGACGCAGATACTGCTTAAAATAATGACGCAGCCAGTTTTGTTGATTAACGGAGAGTTGGCGTTCATTAATCAGGAAGATCTGGTTACGCGCCATCTCCAGTAGCAGTTCATTGTAAAGGCCGTCAAATTCCTGATCGGCTTTCAGTACGCGGGATTGAATTTTGCCCAGCAAATGGCGGGAATGAGAGTTAGAACCTTGTTCTTCGCTAATAATGATCCGTCGCTTCAGTTCAGCGAAGCGAACTTTATAGAACTCATCAAGGTTATTGGAATAGATCCCAAGAAAACGCATCCTTTCAATCAGCGGGTTAGATTTGTCCGCCGCTTCCTGAAGCACGCGTTCATTGAACGATAACCAACTGAGCTCTTTCTCGATGTATAGCTTTTCCTGACCCATTACCACTTTTACTCCGTTTTATTCACGGGACACTGCCTGGATATTATGGCGAGCAATGTTGGCAGATGTCCAACTATGCCAGAAAAGGGGGAAAAAAACTGCTGAAGCCTGCGATTTACAGGAGAAATGAGAAGCGCCAGTAGTAGCGCTGGCGCTTTAAATATGCGGAAGATTACTCGTCGTCGGCGGCGTAGCCCTGCGGTGGAAGACGCTGATCATCCAGCCACGCGGCGTTTTCAAGCATCTTCAGACGACCATCAACAAACCAGCTAATGACCAGCGGGTAAATAGCATGTTCCTGAGTTTGCACGCGAGCGGTGATTTCATCTTCCGTATCACCGGCAAAAACCGGAACTTTAGCCTGCAAAATCACCGGGCCGCCGTCCAGCTCATCGGTGACGAAATGCACTGATGTACCGTGTTCTTCATCGCCATTTTCCAGCGCCTGACGATGGGTATGCAAACCGGGATATTTCGGTAGCAGGGAAGGGTGAATGTTTAGCAAATGTCCGGCGTAGTGGGAAACAAACGCTGGGCTGAGAATGCGCATAAAACCGGCCAGAACTACTACATCGGGTGCGTACATGTCGATTTCGTGCATCAACTCCCGATCATAGTCTTCCCGACTGTCAAATTGGCTGGCAATTAGCGTATGCGTTGCGATACCTGCTTTGCGGGCGCGCTCAAGGCCGAACGCGTCGGCCTTATTGCTGAAAACTGCCCGTAGGGTGCCTTTAATTTTGTTGGTTTTACAGGCATCAATAATTGCCTGCAAATTACTTCCGTTGCCGGAAATAAGCACCACAATATTCATTATTCGATAACCACGCGTTGTTCGGAATCAGAAGCTTTGATGATACCGATTTTCCACGCGTTTTCACCGTTGGCATTGAGCAGGGCGAGAGCTTTGTCCACTTCCGGAGCAGGCAGGGCGATAACCATCCCGACGCCGCAGTTGAAGGTACGATACATTTCATGGCGGCTGACGTTACCTGCCGTTTGCAGCCAGTTGAACACTTCCGGCCACTGCCAGGAGGATTCATCAATCACTGCCTGAGTGTTTTCTGGTAATACGCGAGGAATGTTTTCCCAGAAACCGCCGCCGGTCAGGTGCGCAATGGCGTGAACATCAACCTTTTCAATCAATTCCAGCACTGACTTCACATAAATACGGGTTGGCGCCAGCAGATGATCGGCTAAAGGTTTTCCGTCCAGCTCTGTAGTTTGCGGGTCGCAACCGCTGACTTCGAGAATTTTGCGTACCAGCGAGTAACCGTTCGAGTGCGGGCCGCTGGAGCCGAGCGCAATGAGCACATCGCCGTCGCTAACTTTAGAACCGTCGATGATTTCTGATTTTTCTACCACCCCAACACAGAAACCAGCGACATCGTAATCTTCGCCGTGATACATCCCCGGCATTTCTGCCGTTTCGCCACCCACCAGCGAACAGCCCGATTGCAGACAACCTTCCGCGATGCCGCTGATCACCGCTGAAGCGGTATCAACATCCAGTTTTCCGGTTGCGTAATAGTCGAGGAAAAACAGCGGTTCCGCGCCTTGCACCACCAGGTCATTAACGCACATGGCGACCAGATCAATACCAATGGTGTCGTGACGTTTTAAGTCCATCGCCAGACGTAGCTTGGTGCCTACACCGTCAGTGCCGGAAACCAGTACGGGTTCTCGATATTTTTGCGGCAGCGCGCACAATGCGCCGAATCCACCCAATCCCCCCATCACTTCCGGGCGACGGGTTTTCTTCACAGTCCCCTTGATTCGGTCAACCAGAGCGTTTCCTGCGTCAATATCAACACCGGCATCTTTATAGCTGAGAGAGGTTTTGTCGGTCACTGCTAAGTCTCCACGCGTTTGCGTTAGCAAGAAAAATCGGCGCAATTCTAACAGTCTAAGCAAACGTTTGCGAGCCCATTGTGCATCCATTTTTTAGGGGGTGGATTTTTGCCGTTCGGCCTGAGAACGCGGTCAACTTTGATACTATTCACGAAAATGAAACCGGGTACATTTTTGTCCTTGCATCAGTTGCGTTGAATGCACATGGTGCAACTGAAATCGGTTTCTGTTTTTGCGAAAACGAGAAGTCAGCGTGTCGTTTTACCATTCGGGAAGGATGAGAACGATGGGCATTGCAGCATTTGATATTGGCGGCACCGCGCTAAAAATGGGCGGCGCTATCCGTCGCTTCGATAACTTTGCTATGAAAACGTGGCTGATGTAATGACGGCAGGCGTAACCGTAAACTCATCGACTTCTTCGTGCGCTTTGCCCAGGTTGTCTTCACCCATTATCAGCATCCAGTGAAGTACTGGATGACCTTTAACGAGATAAACAACCAGCCTGGTTTCTAACCCATACGTGCATAAATTCTATTGGGGATGGCAGATTGACCCGGTAGGGCTGCGCTATTCGCTGAACTGGTTCTGTGACCACTATCAGCTACAGCTGTTTATCGTAGAGAACGGTTTTGGCTCGATCGACGTGCAGGAAAGCGACGGTACGGTGAACGACCAGTACCGTATTGATTATCTCGCAGCCCATATTAACGAGATGAAAAAACGCTACGGCTTTATTTACGTTGATAAAGATAACGAAGGTAACGGCATGCTAGCACGCAGCCGTAAAAAATCGTTCAACTGGTATAAAGAGGTGATCGTCTCTAACGGCGAGAAGCTGTAATCATGGAACGACCAGCGAAAGCTGGCCGCGTTAGGATGCTTTTTTCTTCGTGCGCCTGGAATTGCGTTCAATCACCTCGTAAATAACCCAGGAACGCGCTATTTTCCTGCCGTTGATCGTCACAATCTCGCTGTTTCCCCCGCCTCTGATGGCGGTTATTTTCTTTTGATTCAGCAGAATATTGACCTCTTTTTTATTATTTGTTTCCAACAGTAGCTGTCCGGTTTGCCTGTCGCTAATCCGATACCACTGCTGTTTTGGTGGCGGTTGAGATGCTCGCCGAAATCGCTGTTTTACTTTTTCAGCGGCAATGGTTACAGCGATGCCTAATGCACCCATTATGGTCAATGACCAGAAGCCAAAGGGGAATCCAAAATAGCCTTTGTGAAGTTTGAACCAGAAGGCGTGGCAAAATTTTACAATTTCGGGGTTGCTTTTCACATAATTGATACAGACAGACTTTCTGTTGCCGGGATTCCAGGACGTATCAATAAATTCTGCTGTTCTTTTGCGTCCACTCGCCTGAAATTCAACGGTGAAGGTATATCGAAAATCGCAATTCGCGTTCCGGCCATGTAGTTTACATAAGCCTTTACTTGCAGCTTCTTCCGGTGAGATGAAACGCACATTGTAAATCGTTGACATCGTCGCAACTGAGTCTTGCCGCATCTGCACTTCATCATAAACCACCCAGCCAGTCCACAGGCTAAAAATCACAAAAGCTGCCTGATAGCTCCGGTATAACACCTTCTCAAAAGTAGAGGCTTCCGCCCACGCTTGCTCTTTTTTACTTTTCCGTTTTTTCATGTCTCGCGCATCCTGGCGCAAAAGCTGATGAGTACTGAGATTTGCTACTCTATTCCTGGCAACCCCGCCTATGCTTGATCAGCATCAAGTAAAAAAATGTTGTCGATGAAAAGAATGGCGGTATAATCCGTCGATTTTTTTTGTGGCTGCCCTCAAAGGAGAAAGAGTATGAAGATCGTGGAAGTCAAACACCCACTCGTCAAACACAAGCTGGGACTGATGCGTGAGCAAGATATCAGCACCAAGCGCTTTCGCGAACTCGCTTCCGAAGTGGGTAGCCTGCTGACTTACGAAGCGACCGCCGACCTCGAAACGGAAAAAGTCACTATCGAAGGTTGGAACGGCCCGGTAGAAATTGACCAGATCAAAGGTAAAAAAATTACCGTGGTGCCAATTCTGCGTGCGGGTCTGGGGATGATGGACGGTGTTCTGGAAAACGTTCCGAGCGCGCGCATCAGCGTAGTCGGTATGTACCGTGATGAAGAAACACTGGAGCCGGTACCGTACTTCCAGAAACTGGTTTCTAACATCGATGAGCGTATGGCGCTGATCGTTGACCCAATGTTGGCAACCGGTGGTTCCGTTATCGCGACCATCGACCTGCTGAAAAAAGCGGGCTGCAGCAGCATTAAAGTGCTGGTGCTGGTGGCTGCGCCAGAAGGTATCGCTGCGCTGGAAAAAGCGCATCCGGACGTCGAGCTGTATACCGCATCGATTGACCAGGGGCTGAATGAGCACGGATACATTATCCCGGGCCTCGGCGATGCTGGTGATAAAATCTTTGGTACGAAATAACGAATAAAAAATAATTAAAGCCGACTTTAAGAGTCGGCTTTTTTTTGAGTAAAGCGCCTATAACACATAATATACAGAGGATAATACTATGACGCGCCGTGCTATCGGGGTGAGTGAAAGACCGCCACTTTTACAGACAATCCCGCTTAGTTTACAACATTTGTTCGCCATGTTTGGTGCAACCGTCCTGGTGCCCGTCTTATTTCATATCAACCCGGCGACCGTACTGTTATTTAACGGTATCGGAACGCTGCTGTATCTCTTCATCTGTAAAGGGAAAATCCCGGCTTATCTTGGTTCGAGCTTTGCCTTTATTTCTCCGGTGTTATTGCTGTTGCCGTTGGGTTATGAAGTCGCGCTGGGCGGCTTTATTATGTGCGGCGTGCTGTTCTGTCTGGTTTCTTTTATTGTGAAGAAAGCAGGGACTGGCTGGCTGGATGTGCTGTTTCCTCCAGCTGCAATGGGGGCAATCGTTGCTGTCATCGGTCTGGAGCTGGCAGGCGTGGCCGCTGGCATGGCTGGCTTACTCCCGACTGAAGGGCAAATGCCAGATTCCAAAACCATCATTATCTCCATTACTACCCTTGCGGTTACGGTTTTAGGTTCCGTTCTGTTCCGCGGTTTCCTGGCGATTATCCCGATTTTGATTGGCGTGTTGGTGGGGTACGCGCTCTCCTTCGCAATGGGTATTGTCGATACCACGCCGATTATTAACGCTCACTGGTTTGCTCTGCCGACCTTTTACACGCCGCGCTTTGAGTGGTTTGCCATTTTGACCATTCTGCCTGCGGCGCTGGTGGTTATTGCCGAACACGTGGGGCATCTGGTGGTAACGGCTAACATCGTGAAAAAAGATCTGCTGCGCGATCCGGGCCTGCACCGTTCCATGTTCGCTAACGGCCTGTCGACCGTTATCTCCGGGTTCTTTGGTTCCACGCCAAACACTACCTACGGGGAAAACATCGGCGTTATGGCGATCACCCGCGTCTACAGTACCTGGGTAATCGGTGGTGCGGCGATCTTCGCCATTCTGCTCTCCTGTGTTGGTAAACTGGCTGCGGCTATCCAGATGATCCCACTGCCGGTGATGGGCGGCGTTTCGCTGCTGCTTTACGGTGTCATCGGCGCTTCTGGTATTCGTGTACTTATTGAATCGAAAGTGGATTACAACAAAGCACAGAACTTGATCCTGACTTCCGTGATCCTGATCATCGGCGTCAGCGGCGCGAAGGTAAACATCGGTGCGGCAGAACTGAAAGGTATGGCGTTGGCGACCATCGTCGGCATTGGCTTAAGCCTGATCTTTAAATTGATTAGCGTGCTCCGTCCGGAAGAAGTGGTGTTGGATGCAGAAGACGCCGATATAACAGAAAAATAATGTAGCGACCGGGCAGTAATGCTGCCCGGTTCAAACATGATGGAATTCTGTGGTAAACTTCTCGTGATTTTGTGAAATCCCTGGTTGAGGTATCTCTGAACACACCGGCACAGCTCTCTTTGCCACTTTATCTTCCTGACGACGAAACCTTTGCAAGTTTCTGGCCGGGGGATAACTCCTCTTTACTGGCCGCGATGAAAAACGTGCTGCGTCAGGAACATAGCGGTTACATCTATCTCTGGGCACGCGAAGGCGCGGGGCGTAGCCATCTGCTGCACGCGGCTTGCGCGGAATTGTCGCAGCGTGGCGATGCGGTAGGTTATGTCCCGCTGGATAAACGCACCTGGTTTGTTCCGGAAGTGCTCGATGGTATGGAACAACTGTCGCTGGTTTGCATCGACAATATTGAGTGTATTGCTGGCGATGAGTTGTGGGAGATGGCGATTTTCGATCTCTACAATCGGATTCTGGAGTCAGGTAAAACACGGTTGCTGATCACTGGTGATCGTCCACCTCGTCAGTTGAATCTGGGGTTACCGGATCTTGCGTCACGTCTCGACTGGGGGCAGATCTACAAGTTGCAGCCACTTTCTGATGAAGACAAATTGCAGGCTTTACAGTTACGCGCCCGTTTGCGTGGTTTTGAACTGCCGGAAGATGTGGGACGTTTCTTGCTGAAGCGGCTCGACAGAGAGATGCGCACGTTATTTATGACGTTGGATCAGCTGGATCGCGCATCGATTACTGCACAACGTAAGTTGACCATTCCGTTTGTGAAAGAGATCCTGAAGCTGTAGACAGGACGTTTATTGTCGGATGCGGCGCGAGCGCCTTATCTGACCTACTCGAATCAAGTTCATTGTATTTGTAGGCCGGATAAGACGCGGCAAGCGTCGCATCCGGCAATATGCCTTAGCTACCGAAGGGGTACATCTTAACCCACGATTTCCAGCACTTGCTCCGGTGGGCGACCAATACGCGCTTTGCCATTCACGACCACAATCGGGCGTTCCATCAGCTTCGGATTATCCACCATCGCCTGAATCAGCGCCTCTTCGCTAAGCGAACTGTCTGCAAGATTCAGCGCTTTATAAAGGTCCTCTTTCTGGCGCATCAGTTCACGGGCGCTATTCATACCCAACATTTTCAGCAAATTACGTAGCGTTGCCGCATCGGCGGGTGTCTCAAGATAGAGCACCACTTCCGGCTCCACACCATTTTCTTTCAGCAGGTTCAGCGTTTCACGGCTCTTTGAGCAGCGTGGGTTGTGGTAGATTTTTACCTGTTTGGTCATTGTTCTTCCTTTAATGCGAATTACATCTTGGTATAAGGCTTAAAGCGTTCCTGCAACTGGCGCAACTGGTCGATGCGCGCATCGTAACGCGCTTGTTGTAGGCTGCCTAATTTCACCTGCGAACTTGCGCTACTTAACAGAGAAATGGCCTGGTCGAGTCGCCCGGCCAGCGCATAACCTTCTGCTCGCGCAGCCAGTTCCTGATCGCGGTTATTTAGCGCGGCCTCCGCCTGTGCCAGCAAATCCCAGCCATTGCTGTCATCTTTATTATTAAAAGTATAGCGATTCAGAATATTGGCCGCTTCCTGCGGTTGACCGCCTTGCAGATACGCGTTTGCCAGGTTGAGCTGCAACACCGGACTGGTGCGTAAATCGCGGGCATTTTTCAGCCTATTGATCGCGTCATTGGCTTTGTGTTGCCCAAGGTCAATATCGGTTGCCAGATCGAGAAACCATGCGTTAGTCGGTTCTGCCGCCAATAATGGCTGAAGCGTTTTCCGTGCTTCATCGAATTTATTGGCTACCATCGCCTGTAAAGCACGGCCATACTGTGCCGCCCGTTGCTGACGAACATTGCCTTTCGCCCATTCATCCAGCAAGTCGCTGGTGAGCTGATTACGTCCGGAATTGTACATCCCTAGAGTACGCGCTTTCGCCAGATAGAAATCTTCTGACGATTGCACCACCATCGGGCGCATCTGATTAGCACGGTTACGAGCATCAGCCAGACGGCTTTCCGGCAACGGGTGAGTCAGCAAAATTTCCGGCGGACGCGAAGAGTAACGCGCCTGATCGAGCAATTTTTCGAGGAAGGTCGGCATCGCCTGCGGATCGAACCCCGAGCGTTGCAGCACCTGAATCCCAATGCGGTCTGCTTCCTGTTCGTTTTGCTGGGTGAAGCTGATCATCCCCTGGCGTGTTCCCGCCAGCGTACCGGTCAGCGCTGCCATTCCCGCCTGGGGGCTGGCCATCGCCAGTAAAATAGAACCTAACGCCCCGACCCAGGTGAGTGGTGCGCTACGTTGCTGATCTTCCATCGCTCGCGCCAGGTGTCGCTGGGTGACGTGGGAGATTTCATGCGCCATAACCGAAGCCAGTTGGCTTTCGTTATCGGAATAACGGAACAGGGCAGAATGCAGCACTACGTTGCCGCCAAAGAAAGCAAAGGCGTTAATTTCGTCGTTATTGATCAGAAAGAAATGGAATGGCGTCTTAACTGAATTGGCATGCGAAACCAGACGCATCCCCAGCGAGTTAATGTATTGCGTTAATAGCGGATCATTAATTAACGGCGCGCTGCCGCGTAACTGGCGAACATAATAGTCGCCCATTTGCATTTCCTGACCAATGGAAAGCGTGCTTCCTGCGGAGGTTCCCATATCCGGCAAGGTGTCTGCGCTATCGGCAAACGCCGGGGCTACCTGACCGAGGGTCACAGCAGCAATGAGGGTAGCAACCAGGTTTTTTTTCAACTGCCTGAACATAACCTCTGTCCTGTATTTCTGGAGATAGTCATTTGACCGATACTGTGAAATATCGTTCCCACCGCGCCGTCTTTGAGTGTAACGGTGAAGATTAACCCACTCAAATGACTTTTTAGTTTCCTGAATCCGTCATAAAAAGCGAAGTCTTTTTTGTGACATTTCGATACAATTGCGGATCGCAATCCCCCTCTTGAGGTTCAGGGAAGGTCTTTATGCTCGAAATGTTGATGCAATGGTATCGCCGCCGTTTTAGCGACCCGGAAGCGATTGCCTTGCTGGTTATTTTAGTTGCCGGTTTTGGCATTATCTTTTTCTTTAGTGGATTACTCGCGCCGCTGCTGGTGGCTATTGTGCTGGCCTATTTGCTGGAATGGCCCACTGTGCGCCTGCAATCTATTGGCTGTTCCCGCCGTTGGGCGACGTCGATTGTGCTGGTCCTGTTTGTTGGCATCCTGCTACTGATGGCATTTGTGGTCATGCCTATCGCCTGGCAACAGGGCATTTATTTAATCCGCGATATGCCGGGCATGCTCAATAAGCTTTCTGATTTTGCCGCCACGTTGCCGCGCCGCTATCCGGCGTTGATGGACGCGGGCATTATTGATGCGATGGCTGAGAATATGCGTAGCCGGATGCTTACCATGGGCGATTCAGTGGTGAAAATCTCCCTCGCCTCGCTGGTCGGTTTGCTGACCATTGCCGTCTATCTGGTGCTGGTGCCATTGATGGTCTTCTTCCTGCTGAAAGACAAAGAGCAAATGCTGAATGCCGTTCGTCGGGTGCTGCCGCGCAACCGTGGGCTGGCAGGGCAGGTGTGGAAGGAGATGAACCAGCAAATCACCAACTACATCCGTGGCAAGGTACTGGAGATGATCGTGGTGGGGATCGCCACCTGGCTGGGATTCTTACTCTTTGGGCTGAACTATTCGCTGCTGCTGGCGGTGCTGGTTGGTTTCTCGGTGCTTATTCCGTACATTGGCGCATTTGTGGTGACCATTCCGGTGGTCGGCGTGGCGCTATTCCAGTTTGGCGCTGGCACCGAGTTCTGGAGCTGCTTCGCGGTGTATCTGATTATCCAGGCGCTGGACGGTAACTTACTCGTACCGGTGTTGTTCTCTGAAGCCGTGAACCTGCATCCGCTAGTGATTATTTTATCGGTGGTGATTTTCGGCGGGCTGTGGGGATTCTGGGGCGTATTCTTCGCTATCCCACTGGCAACGCTAATCAAAGCAGTAATCCATGCCTGGCCGGATGGTCAAATCCCGCAAGAGTAATCTTCAGCGAAAAGGGCTTTGAAACGAGTGTCGCAGGGCGTGATTTACATCACCGGATGTGAAATGTGCTGGCCGCAAGCGCAGCCAGCACGGAATGGAGCAAAGTAATCAGGCGTGTTCTTTTAGCCAGTTAAGCACTACGTCGTGGTGATTGCTGGTTTTGAAATCGTCAAATACGTGTTCGATTTTGCCGTTGGCATCGATCAGGAAGCTGATACGGTGAATACCATCGTAGGTTTTGCCCATGAAAGACTTCTCGCCCCAGACGCCGAATTGTTCGCATACCTGGTGGTCTTCATCGGACAGAAGCGTAAAGTTAAGCAGTTCTTTATCTGCGAAACGGGAAAGTTTTTCAGGTTTATCGGTGCTGATACCGAGCACATCAACGCCCGCTTTTTTTAACTCTTCCATGTTATCGCGTAAGCCGCAGGCCTGTACGGTACAGCCGGGGGTCATGGCTTTCGGGTAGAAATAAACCAGAACACGCTGTCCCTGGAAGTCGGTCAAATTAACTTGTTCTCCGTCTTGGTCCGGCAAGCTAAATTTCGGTGCGATGTCACCGGCTTTCAGTGGATTCATTAATTAACTCCATCCTGTTCATCATGTTGGGAATAGTTGACGACGTTAATACTGCCTTGCGCATTGAGTTCTGTACATAGTGCTTTGAACGCTTGCTCAATATTTGCTGAGTCCGCAGACGCCGGGCTGTGGGCGGTAATCTGAATATGTAGCTGCGCAGCCCTTTCATTTTCAGCAGGTTGCGTGCGTGACACCAGTTCTGCAATGTTCATATGGTGCGCGTCGAAAAGTGCTGTGAAGCGCTCAATTAAATGCGGGGAGTCCGCCACATCGACCTGAACCCAGACAGATGCGGGCATAGGTGGACGTGGGCGAGCGGTCGTTCGTTTCATCACGATTAAAAGATCCAGCTCGGCGCCTTTCAACGGTAACGTTGATTCAATCAAGGTGATGGCGTTCCATGAACCGGAAAGCAGCATGATAAACGTGAACTCTTCTCCCAACATCGCCAGGCGACTGTCTTCGATATTACAGCCGCAACTACTGACATGACGGGTGATGGTATTCACAATTCCTGGGCGATCGGCACCCAGCGCAGTGATCACCAGATAATGTTGCGATGACAGTGTCAAACTGGTTATTCCTTTAAGGGGGTGAGATGTTCCTAAGGAAAGCATAAAAAAAACATGCATACAACAATCAGAACGGTTCTGTTTGCTTGCTTTTAATGCCATACCAAACGTACCATTGAGACACTTGTTTGCACAGAGGATGGCCCATGTTCACGGGAAGTATTGTCGCGATTGTTACTCCGATGGATGAAAAAGGTAATGTCTGTCGGGCTAGCTTAAAAAAACTGATTGATTATCATGTCGCCAGCGGTACTTCGGCGATCGTTTCTGTTGGTACTACTGGTGAGTCCGCCACTCTGAACCATGACGAGCATGTCGATGTCGTGATGATGACGCTGGAGCTGGCTGATGGGCGCATTCCGGTGATTGCCGGGACCGGTGCTAACGCCACCACAGAAGCCATTAACCTGACGCAGCGCTTCAACGACAGCGGTGTTGTTGGCTGCCTGACGGTAACCCCTTATTACAACCGCCCATCGCAAGAAGGTCTGTATCAGCATTTCAAAGCCATCGCTGAACATACTGACCTGCCGCAAATTCTGTATAATGTGCCGTCCCGTACTGGTTGCGATCTGCTACCAGAAACGGTGGGCCGTCTGGCGAAAGTAAAAAATATTGTCGGAATCAAAGAAGCAACAGGGAACTTAACGCGGGTAAACCAGATCAAAGAGCTGGTTTCAGACGATTTTGTTCTGCTGAGCGGCGATGATGCGAGCGCGCTGGATTTCATGCAGTTAGGCGGTCATGGCGTAATTTCCGTTACGGCTAACGTCGCAGCGCGAGATATGGCCCAGATGTGCAAACTGGCGGCAGAAGGGCATTTTGCCGAGGCTCGCGTTATTAATCAGCGTCTGATGCCATTACACAACAAACTATTTGTCGAACCCAATCCAATCCCTGTGAAATGGGCATGTAAGGAACTGGGTCTTGTGGCGACCGATACGCTACGCCTGCCAATGACGCCAATCACCGACAGTGGTCGTGAGACGGTCAGAGCGGCGCTTAAGCATGCCGGTTTGCTGTAAAGTTTAGGGAGATTTGATGGCTTACTCTGTACAAAAGTCGCGCCTGGCGAAGGTTGCGGGTGTTTCGCTTGTTCTTTTACTCGCAGCCTGTAGTTCGGACTCACGTTATAAGCGTCAGGTGAGCGGCGATGAAGCCTACCTGGAAGCGGCACCGCTTGCAGAACTTCACGCCCCGGCAGGAATGATTTTGCCGGTGACCTCCGGCGACTATGCGATTCCAGTAACTAACGGTAGTGGCGCAGTTGGCAAAGCGTTAGATATTCGTCCACCAGCCCAGCCGCTGGCGCTGGTTTCAGGTGCGCGTACCCAGTTCACGGGCGATACCGCTTCGCTGCTGGTGGAAAATGGTCGTGGCAATACTCTGTGGCCGCAGGTCGTTAGCGTGCTGCAGGCGAAAAACTATACCATTACCCAACGCGATGATGCCGGTCAGACTCTGACCACCGATTGGGTACAATGGAACCGTCTTGACGAAGACGAGCAATATCGTGGTCGTTATCAAATCTCCGTTAAACCGCAGGGTTACCAGCAGGCGGTAACGGTGAAATTGCTGAACCTGGAGCAGGCTGGCAAGCCGGTTGCAGATGCGGCGTCTATGCAGCGTTACAGTGCTGAGATGATGAACGTCATTTCCGCTGGCCTGGATAAATCCGTCACTGACGCGGCTAATGCGGCGCAAAACCGTGCTTCCACAACAATGGATGTACAAAGCGGCGCTGACGACACTGGTTTACCGATGCTGGTCGTGCGTGGTCCGTTCAACGTAGTATGGCAACGTCTGCCTGCTGCGCTGGAAAAAGTGGGCATGAAAGTGACCGACAGCACTCGTTCACAGGGCAGCATGGCCGTAACTTACAAGCCACTGTCTGACAGCGACTGGCAGGAACTGGGCGCCCGTGATCCTGAACTGGCATCCGGCGACTACAAATTGCAGGTCGGTGATTTAGATAACCGCAGCAGCTTACAGTTTATTGATCCAAAAGGTCATACGCTGACCCAAAGCCAAAACGACGCACTGGTATCAGTCTTCCAGGCTGCGTTTAGCAAGTAAAAATACAGGGCTGGAGTCATCCGGCCCTTTTTTCTGATATGATACGCAAACGTGTGCGTCAGCAGAAAAACGCGATTTTAGCGTTAATTCGCACGAAATTTGTTTGTCGGCGTAGGTCGGTTAAGGCGTTCACGGTACAGCCGACAAAACGACAGGCACACCAGACAGCAAAAGATTTTAAAACGTTAATTCACACCCAGGAGTGATAAAGATGCAAAAGCAAGCTGAGTTGTATCGTGGTAAAGCGAAAACCGTATACAGCACGGAAAACCCGGATCTGTTGGTGCTCGAATTCCGCAATGATACGTCAGCAGGGGATGGCGCGCGCATTGAGCAGTTTGATCGCAAAGGTATGGTGAACAACAAGTTCAACTACTTCATTATGAGCAAACTGACTGAAGCGGGTATCCCGACTCAAATGGAGCGTCTGCTCTCTGATACCGAATGTCTGGTGAAAAAACTGGATATGGTGCCGGTTGAATGTGTCGTGCGTAACCGTGCTGCTGGCTCTCTGGTGAAACGTCTTGGAATCGAAGAAGGTATTGAGCTGAACCCACCGCTGTTCGATCTGTTCCTGAAAAACGACGCCATGCACGATCCGATGGTCAACGAATCTTACTGCGAAACCTTTGGCTGGGTAAGCAAAGAGAACCTGGCGCGCATGAAAGAGCTGACCTACAAAGCGAACGACGTGCTGAAAAAACTGTTCGACGATGCCGGTCTGATTCTGGTCGATTTCAAGCTGGAGTTTGGTCTGTACAAAGGCGAAGTGGTACTGGGTGATGAGTTCTCCCCGGACGGTAGCCGCCTGTGGGACAAAGAAACGCTGGAGAAAATGGACAAAGACCGTTTCCGCCAGAGCCTCGGTGGCCTGATCGAAGCCTATGAAGCCGTCGCCCGCCGCCTGGGTGTACAGCTGGACTGATTTTTCTGTTCATCGTCTTGCCGTGCTGCTGGCACGGCACGACAACCGCTCTCGTAAGATGTGCATTGAACGCTCATTCCTCCATCATTTCCTCCCGTTTTCCTGTGGTAATCTTCCCCTGAACCACCTACGATCATTCCTATAATGAATATATTGTTGAGGTATCTATGCGCTGGCAAGGGCGTCGTGAAAGTGACAATGTTGAAGACAGGCGAAACAGTTCCGGTGGTCCGTCAATGGGCGGTCCCGGTTTTCGCCTACCAACCGGTAAAGGCGGGTTAATTTTACTGGTGGTTGTGTTGGTCGCTGGCTACTATGGTGTTGATTTAACTGGATTGATGACCGGGCAGCCCGTTTCCCAACAGCAATCAACGCGTTCAATTAGCCCAAATGAAGACGAAGCGGCAAAATTCACTTCGGTGATTCTGGCAACCACGGAAGACACCTGGGGACAGCAATTCGAGAAGATGGGTAAGACCTACCAGCAACCGAAGCTGGTCATGTACCGTGGAATGACTCGCACCGGTTGCGGGGCGGGGCAGTCCATTATGGGACCGTTTTATTGCCCGGCGGATGGCACAGTCTATATCGATCTCTCCTTCTATGATGACATGAAAGACAAACTGGGCGCGGATGGTGATTTTGCTCAAGGGTACGTTATCGCCCATGAAGTCGGTCATCACGTGCAGAAACTGTTAGGTATCGAGCCGAAAGTCCGTCAACTACAACAAAACGCGACGCAAGCGGAAGCCAACCGCTTATCTGTGCGTATGGAACTCCAGGCCGACTGCTTTGCCGGTGTCTGGGGGCATAGCATGCAGCAGCAAGGCGTTCTGGAAACCGGCGATCTGGAAGAGGCGCTGAACGCGGCGCAGGCCATCGGCGATGACCGTTTACAACAGCAAAGTCAGGGGCAGGTGGTGCCAGACAGCTTTACCCATGGTACATCTCAGCAGCGCTACAGCTGGTTTAAACGTGGTTTCGACAGCGGCGATCCGGCACAATGCAATACTTTTGGTAAAAGCATTTAACTTCCGGGGCAGGGATGGCTGAACTGACTGCGCTTCACACATTAACAGCGCAAATGAAACGTGAAGGGATTCGCCGCTTGTTAGTGTTGAGCGGTGAAGGAAGCTGGTGCGGTGAGTATGCGCTTAAGCTGCGTGACGTATTACCGGGCGACTGGCTGTGGGTTTCGCCGCAGCCAGCTTCTGAAAACCACTGTACGCCATCAGCGCTACAAACTTTACTTGGGCGCGAGTTTCAGCATGCGGTATTCGACGCCCGCCAGGGTTTTGATGCCGCCGCTTTTGCGGCACTTAGCGGAACGCTGAACGCGGGAAGCTGGCTGGTGTTGTTGCTCCCTGCGTGGGAAGAATGGGAAAACCATCCTGATGTCGATTCGCTGCGCTGGAGTGATTGCCCAGGTCCTATTGCGACTCCGCATTTTGTCCAACATCTCAAACGCGTACTTGCGGCGGATAACAACGCTATCCTCTGGCGACAAAATCAGCCGTTCAAGTTGGCGCATTTTGCTCCTTATCCAGACTGGCGTCCTGCTACTGGCGAGCCGCAACCAGAACAACAGCACATATTACAGCAACTGCTGACCATGCCGCCGGGCGTGGCTGCGGTAACTGCTGCGCGCGGGCGCGGTAAGTCGGCGCTGGCGGGGCAACTCATTTCCCGTATCTCTGGCAGTGCGATTGTTACAGCACCTGCGAAGGCTGCAACGGATGTGCTGGCGCAGTTTGCGGGCGAGAAGTATCGCTTTGTGGCGCCAGATGCCTTATTAGCCAGTGATGAAAAAGCCGACTGGCTGGTGGTTGACGAAGCCGCAGCCATTCCTGCACCACTGTTGCATCAGCTTGTATCGCGTTTCTCACGCACTTTGTTAACTACAACGGTACAGGGCTATGAAGGCACCGGACGTGGTTTTTTGCTGAAATTTTGCGCCCGCTTTCCGCATTTACACCGTTTTGAACTGCAACAGCCGATCCGCTGGGCGCAGGGATGCCCGCTGGAAAAAATAGTCAGTGAGGCACTGGTTTTTGACGACGAAAACTTCACTCACGAACCACAAGGTGACATCGTCATTTCTGCTTTTGAACAGACGTTATGGCGAAGCGAACCAGAAACGCCGTTAAAGGTATATCAGCTATTGTCTGGCGCGCATTACCGGACATCACCGCTGGATTTACGCCGGATGATGGATGCACCAGGGCAACATTTTTTAAAGGCGGCTGGCGAAAACGAGATCGCCGGGGCGCTGTGGCTGGTGGATGAGGGCGGATTATCTCAAGAACTCAGTCAGGCGGTATGGGCGGGTTTTCGTCGCCCGCGGGGTAATCTGGTGGCCCAGTCGCTGGCGGCGCACGGCAGCAATCCACAGGCGGCGACATTGCGCGGACGGCGGGTCAGCCGGATTGCAGTCCATCCGGCGCGTCAGCGCGAAGGTGTTGGGCAACAGCTCATTGCCAGCGCTTTGCAATATACGCATGGCCTCGACTACCTTTCGGTAAGCTTTGGCTACACCGAGGAATTATGGCGTTTCTGGCAACGATGCGGTTTTGTGTTGGTGCGGATGGGCAATCATCGCGAAGCCAGCAGCGGCTGTTATACGGCGATGGCGTTGTTACCGATTAGCGAAGCGGGTAAACAGCTGGCAGAACGTGAGCATTTTCGTTTACGCCGCGATGCGCAAATTATCGCGCAGTGGAATGGCGAAACTATTCCAGTCGATCCGCTTAACGATATCGTGGTTACTGACGGCGACTGGCTGGAACTGGCTGGTTTTGCTTTCGCTCATCGTCCGCTTTTAACGTCATTAGGCTGTTTAATGCGTCTGCTGCAAATCAGCGAACTGACATTACCAGCGCTGCGTGGGCGCTTGCAGAAAAACGTCAGCGACGCGCAGTTATGTACCACACTTAAACTTTCGGGGCGTAAGGCGTTGTTGGCCCGTCAGCGTGAAGAGGCGGCACAGGCGCTATTCGCGCTTGGTGATACCCGCACTGAACGCCTGCGCGATCGCATAACGCAATGGCAATTTTTTCACTGACTCCTTCAATTTTATCCCATGGTCATTGTGAGTCAGCGGCGTAAAATTAATGACATCAGTTAAGGAGTTCGCCATGAAACATGACCATTTTGTTGTTCAAAGCCTGGATAAACCTGCGCAACAGTTGTTGCTGCTTTTTCACGGTGTCGGCGATAACCCGGTAGCGATGGGGGAGATCGGCAGCTGGTTTGCGCCGCTGTTCCCGGATGCGCTGGTGGTGAGTGTCGGTGGCGCGGAGCCGAGCGGTAATCCGGCGGGGCGTCAGTGGTTTTCGGTGCAGGGCATAACGGAAGATAATCGCCAGGCGCGTGTGGATGCCATCATGCCGACCTTTATTGAGACGGTGCGCTACTGGCAGAAACAGAGCGGAGTAGCGGCTAACGCCACGGCGCTAATCGGTTTCTCCCAAGGCGCGATTATGGCGCTGGAGAGCATTAAAGCCGAACCGGGCCTTGCCTCACGCGTCATTGCTTTTAACGGACGCTATGCCAGCCTGCCGGAAACCGCGTCTACAGCCACGACAATTCACTTGATTCATGGTGGTGAAGATCCGGTTATCGATTTGGCGCATGCGGTTGCGGCGCAGGAAGCGTTAATCAGTGCCGGTGGTGATGTAACGCTGGATATCGTGGAGAATTTGGGCCATGCGATCGACAATCGTAGTATGCAATTTGCCCTGGATCACTTGCGTTATACCATTCCGAAACATTATTTCGACGAAGCGCTAAGTGGTGGTAAGCCTGGCGATGATGTGATTGAAATGATGTAATAACAGCTGCGTAGGCCTGACAAGACGCGTGAGCGTCGCATCAGGCATTGTTCACCGTTGCCGGATGCGGCGTTAACGCCTTATCCGGCCCCTCAGCTTACTTCTTCGGTTGATCCTTTTTCGGCCAGTCGTCGTCATCGTCCCACTTATCGTTGAAATCACGATGCGGGGGAAGCTCCGGCTTGTTGGCGAGAAATTTCTTATGGTCGACGCGCTTGAGATCTTTAATCACGTTCAGCAGGACGCCCACCAAAAAGACAATCACCAGAATCCACCAATATTTAGCCAGCCAGTCCATGCTTATTTCCTCTTACAGAACGACTCATCAGGCGACGAGCTGTTCCATGATACGTTGATACATACGGGCAAGTAGCTGCAGGTCGGCAGCATTCACACATTCATTAATTTTATGAATGGTAGCATTGACCGGCCCGAGTTCCACCACCTGCGCCCCCATGCGAGCAATAAAGCGCCCGTCGGACGTTCCGCCTGTGGTCAATAGCTGCGGTTTAATTTCATTATAGTGCTCAACGGCGTTCACCACCGCATCCACCAGTTTACCGCGGGCGGTCAAAAATGGCTGCCCGGAAAGCCACCAATCCACTGTATAACGCAGTTGATGTTTTTCAAGCAGGGCAAGCACCTGCGCTTTGATCATTTCGTCGGTCAATTCAGTACTGAAGCGGAAGTTAAACTGCACAAACAGCTCACCCGGAATAACATTGTTACTGCCGGTTCCCGCTTGAATATTGGCAATCTGCATACTGGTTGCCGGGAAAAATTCATTCCCCTGATCCCATTCAATAGCTACTAACTCATTGAGAAATGGCGCAGCACGATGTACCGGGTTATCTGCCAGATGCGGGTAGGCCACATGCCCTTGCACGCCATGAATGGTGAGGTTGCAGGTTAACGATCCGCGACGGCCATTTTTCACTACATCGCCAACCACTTCGATACTCGACGGCTCACCGACCAGGCAGTAATCCAGCCGTTCATTACGCGCCATTAACGCTTCGACTACTTTGACCGTGCCATTGTGGGCGCTGGCTTCTTCGTCTGAGGTAATCAGAAATGCCAGTCGGCCTTTATGGTTGGGATGTTGCGCGACAAAACGTTCTGCTGCCACTACCATTGCCGCCAGCGAGCCTTTCATATCAGCCGCGCCGCGCCCGAACAACATGCCATCGCGAATGGTTGGCTCAAATGGTGGGTTGATCCAACGATCGGCATCGCCTGGAGGGACTACGTCAGTATGTCCGGCAAAGGCCAGGGTTTCTCCCTGTCCACGCCACGCCCAAAAATTCTGCGTATCCGCAAAATCCATGCGTTCAATGGTAAAACCGATTGCCTGCAGACGGTCGATCATGATTGCTTGACATCCTGCATCATCAGGACTTAAGGATGGGCGGCGAATAAGCTGCTGTGTCAGCTCAATAACCGGACACGACATAGACTACACCTCATGGAAAAATTGCTGATAACTGGATTCACTGAAACCCAGCAGCATAGGCTTCCCTGGCGCACAGAGCAATGGGCGTTTGATGATTGCAGGCATTTCAGTCATTAATGCCATAGCGGAGGCCGCATCGGTGATATTGTTGCGGGTAGCTTCGTCCAGCTTGCGCCAGGTGGTGCCACGGGTGTTAAGTAACGCTTGCCAGCCTAATTCATTGATAAAAGAGTTCAACAATTCACTGTTCAGGCCATCAACACGGTAATCGTGAAAGCGAAAGTCGATGTTATTGGTTTCCAGCCAACGACGTGCTTTTTTAATGGTGTCACAATTTTTGATACCGTAAAGGGTAACCATAATGAATCCTTTTGCGATTATTAAGAATAACTAATCATTTAACGGTCAATACATATTTCCCGCAAATGATTATCAGGCAATATAACATTATTAAGGTATTTAACTTAACAATTATTAAATGGTTGTGAGCAATTTTAATGCAATTATTAAGAATGTTCCTCTTGGTATATTTTTGTATTTTAAACAGAATTAATTCAGTATTAGAATCCGTATGAATATGTCGAAATGTTGCTGTTCATCACATAAAAATCCCTGTCACAGGGCCATAGTATTAACGTAGGCTTTACCCCGGAGGTAGTAATCACAGCAATCGAATAAATTAGCTTCACCACGGTATATTGTTTCCGTAGAATACCCATAATTATAAGAGAGGTTGTTATGATTGAACGTGAACTGGGGAACTGGAAAGACTTTATCGAAGTTATGCTTCGTAAGTAATTTTCAGAACAGGAAATGAAAGAACCTGACGTCAGGTTCTTTATCAGAGAGTTGAAAAAGGCGACACATACGTATGTCGCCTTTTTTATTGCTTATTCTGGTCGAGGCTTCAGTGGGAAGCGACGACGCACCAGCACAAAGAATAGCGGCACGAAGTAAATCGCCAGAATGGTGGCAGAAATCATCCCGCCCATTACGCCAGTACCGACGGCGTGTTGACCACCGGAACCGGCACCACTGCTGATCGCCATCGGCAATACGCCGAAGATAAACGCCAGCGATGTCATCAGAATCGGACGTAAACGCTGACGGCAGGCGTGGAGTGTCGCTTCAAACAGGTCGTGGCCTTTTTGATTCATCTCGTTGGCAAACTCAACAATTAGGATGGCGTTTTTCGCCGACAAACCAATGACTGTTAGCAGGCCAACCTGAAAGTACACATCGTTTTCCAGCCCACGCATCCAGGTTGCCAGCAGCGCGCCGATAACCCCCAGCGGTACAACCAGCATTACCGAGAACGGTACTGACCAACTTTCATAAAGTGCAGCCAGACACAGGAATACCACCAGCAATGAAATGGCGTACAGCGCCGGAGCTTGTGCTCCGGAAAGTCGTTCCTGGTACGACATCGCTGTCCACTCCAGTCCAAAGCCGTTCGGCAACTGCTTCACCAACGATTCCATAATATCCATCGCGGTACCCGTACTGACGCCCGGGGCGGCTTCCCCGACAATTTCTACCGCAGAATAGCCGTTATAGCGTTCCAGACGCGGCGAGCCTGTTTCCCAGCGAGAGGTCGCGAAGGCGGAGAAAGGCACCATGCCGCCGTCTTTGTTACGCACATACCACAGGTTAATGTCATCTGGCAGCATGCGATACGGCGCGGCAGCCTGCACATAGACTTTCTTCACGCGACCGCGATCCATAAAGTCATTCACATAGCTCGAGCCCCACGCGGTTTGCAGCGTGTCGTTAATATCGTCAATGGCAACGCCCAGTGCCTGCGCTTTGCGCTGGTCGATATCAATCTGCAATTGCGGGCTGTCGTCCAGACCGTTATGGCGCACACGAGTAAGTTCTGGGTTTTCCGCCGCGAGCGCCAGCAGCTGATTACGCGCGGCCATCAGCGCATCGTGACCAGCCCCGGCGTGGTCCTGCAACTCCATATCAAATCCAGCGGAACTGCCAAGACCGCTGATAGCAGGCGGGCTACTGGCGATAACGCGAGCTTCTTTGATTTTATTAAATTCTTTTGTTGCACGTTCGATAATGGCAAACGAGGTGCCTGTTTTACTGTCGCGTTCGCTCCAGTCTTTCAGGCGGACAAACATTCGTGCCACGTTTTGCCCGTTCCCCCCTGGGCCAGAGCCGACAGTGGCAAACACCGACATGATGTTGTCTTTCTCATGGGTGAAGTAATACTTCTCGATCTGTTCCACCACTTTCAGAGTCTGTTGCTGAGTCGAACCGCTGGGTAACTGTACCGAGGTGGTAAACATGCCACGGTCTTCCAGAGGCAGGAACGACGTCGGCAGACGCAGAAACAGGAACACCATGCCGCCTAACAGCAGGACGTAAATCAAAATCCAGCGCAGGCTGCGGTGGAGAATTTTCGCCACCCCTTTTTCGTAGCGTTCGGCGTTGCGGTTGAACATCTGGTTAAACCAGGCAAAAAAGCCTTTCTGCCCGTGATGTTCACCTTTTTTCAGTGGCTTAAGTAGCGTAGCGCACAATGCCGGAGTCAGGATCATCGCCACCAGAACCGACAGCACCATTGCCGCAACAATGGTTATAGAGAACTGGCGGTAGATAGCCCCGGTGGTGCCGCCAAAGAAGGCCATTGGCACAAATACAGCAGAAAGCACCATTGCAATCCCGACCAGTGCGCCCTGGATTTGCCCCATCGATTTACGTGTGGCTTCGCGAGGAGTGAGTCCTTCCTCACTCATAATACGTTCGACGTTTTCCACCACCACGATGGCGTCATCCACCAGCAGGCCGATAGCCAGCACCATCGCGAACATGGTTAAGGTGTTGACGCTATAGCCGAAGGCATAAAGCACCGAGAAGGTTCCCATCAACACTACCGGCACGGCGATAGTTGGAATCAGCGTAGCGCGGAAGTTTTGCAGGAACAGATACATGACGAGGAAAACCAGCGCGATAGCTTCTAACAGAGTTTTCACTACGTCTTCAATGGAGGCCTTAACAAACGAGGTGGTTTCATACGCCACCTTGTACTCCAGTCCGGGCGGGAAATACTGCGCCAGTTCATCCAGACGGTTGATCACCAGTTCTGCCGTTGCCATTTCGTTCGCACCGGAGGCCAGTTTTACCCCCAGCCCCGAGGCTGGTTTACCGTTGAAACGGCTAAGATAATCGTATTTCTCCGCTCCCATTTCGACGGTGGCGACATCACCCAGTTTCACTTCCGAACCGTCCTGATTTACCCGCAGAGTGATATCACGAAACTGTTCTGGCGTTTGCAACAGTGATTGGGCGTTAATGGTGGCGTTGAGTGCCTGGTTATCGACAGACGGCGTACCGCCAAGCTGCCCAACCGCAATCTGTGCGTTCTGCGACTCAATGGCGTCAGTGACATCTTTGGCGGTCATCTGGAAACTGTTCAGTTTTGCCGGATCCAGCCAGATACGCATCGAATATTGCGAACCGTAAGCGTCGATATCACCAACGCCGTTCACGCGGCTTAACGGGTCCTGAATATTACTGGCAACGTAATCGGCAATATCCTGTTTATCCATCGAACCATCGGTTGAGACGAAGGCAATGGTCAGAATGTTGGTATCGCCGGTTTTACGCACCGTCACGCCCTGATTTTGCACCGCCTGCGGTAGTTTACGCATGGCCGACTGCAACTGGTTCTGCACCTGTTGCACTGCTTCGTCCGGATCTGTACCAGCTTTAAAACTGAGCGTTACTGACGCCTGTCCAGTACCGCTGCTTTGTGATGACATATACATCAGGTTATCGAGGCCAGTCATATTCTGTTCGATAACCTGGGTCACGGTGTTTTCCAGCGTCTGGGCCGATGCGCCAGGATAGTTAGCGGTCACTCGCACGTTGGGGGGCGCGAGATCCGGGTACTGTTCAACGGGCAATGAGAAAATGGCCAGGGTTCCTGTCAGACACAACAGAATTGCCAGCACCCAGGCAAAAATGGGGCGATCAATAAAGAAATTCGCCATTAAAAGAGGACCTCGTAGTTCTGCGTATCGTTATGGGCATGCCTTGCTTCACTGTAGCGGCAAGGTACGAGCCAATCGTGGAGAAAAAAAGGAGATAATGTAAATTATCATGCCCTTTTATACTGAACCTAAAATGCCAGTATTTAATGAATAGTAGGCAGCATCATATCTGCTGGCTTTCCTCGCTCTCCGCAGAGCGAAAGCTAATACTCACTAACGTGCCGCCGCCGGAAGGTTGCGAAAAAGTCAGCGTCCCACCCAATCTTTCCGCGCGCTCGCGCATGATATTCAGACCATAATGACCTTCGGGTTCCTCCGGTTCACCGATGCCAATACCGTTGTCGCGAATATAAACTGTGTGATTGCCATCCGGCGCGGTGACGCAGCTAACGGCAATTTCGCTGGCGTTGGCGTGCTTCATGGCGTTCAGCACCGCTTCGCGAATAATTTGCAACAAATGCACCTGCATCTGCGCATCCAGCGCCAGGGTTGGCAGACGGCAGTCGAGCGTCAGTTTGGCGCTGGTTTGGTTTTGTAATGTATCCAGCATTTCACGCAGCGCAGAGGGAAGATCCGCTTGCTGTAGCGTCAGTCGGAAAGTGGTTAACAGCT
Organism: Escherichia sp. E14S1; assembly: GCF_004211995.1. NCBI lineage: Bacteria > Pseudomonadati > Pseudomonadota > Gammaproteobacteria > Enterobacterales > Enterobacteriaceae > Escherichia > Escherichia sp. E14S1. The sequence continues at coordinate 444,749 of NZ_RHJQ01000008.1, read as the reverse complement.
CGCGTAACTGCCGATAAGCATCATTCAGCGCCTGGGAGAAATCGGCCATGATACTTTGTGCAGTGGCGTTATCTTCGGGTATCGAACGCTTCAGTAACGTCAACTGTATACGTAAGTAAGAAAGCACCTGGGCCAGCGAGTCGTGCAGTTCGCGGGCGATGGTCGCGCGTTCTTCCATCAACAGCAACTGCTGAAAATGCTTCTGCGCCTGATTAAAGTACAAACCGCGTCCCAGCATCGATGAAACGCTGTTAAGCAGTGGTTCTGATGATGACACGTGGCTATTTTGCCAGTGCAACTCGCCGTAAACCGTCTCTTGCATGGTGACCGGTAAAATCTGCATTGGCAGCTCAGGGTTTGGCTTCCCTTCGCTAATCCGCCAGTTATCTCCAACGTTCAGCTCCAGATATTCAGCAGCCTCATTGTCGCGAACAATCTGCAAAATATGGCGGAAACAATGCACATCAATCTGGCTGGTGTTCAGTGCCTGCGAACACTGATACAACACCTCCAGGCGACGCTTGGCCTCGTGGAGATCGCGGGTTTTTTCTTCTACTGACGCTTCCAGCGAGCGGTACAACTTATGCAGCTCGCTCGACATCTGGTTAAAGGTTTTTGCAAGCAGGCCCAGTTCATTGGGCAGGCTGGTATCCAGCGGCGGCGAGTCGAACTGCCCGTGTTCAATACGCTGACTGGCGGTAACCAGTTGATTCAGCGGGGCTACCACCTGATGGCGTATGCGGCGCAAAGTAAAAAAGACCAGCGTGAAAATACCGATGCCGCCAGCCAGTGAAATCGCCACTACCAGCAGCATTTTGCGTTCAGCGTAGTGCTGTAAAGCCAGCACAAACAGGTCTATCTGATTAACATAATTATTAATATTGGCCTGATACCACGGCAAATCACCCTTGATGAGCCGATTATTCATCTCCAGCCAGTTGGCATTCAGATGCGCATAGCGGGCTTTTACTGCCTCTGGCACATACCAGACGTTGAGATTGGTTAATACCGGTGAATGCAGTGCCTGCTGGAACAGTTGGCGGTGTGCGTTAAGCTGTGGACTTCCGCTTTGCAGATCGTAACCCAGACGATAACTCTGCATACGCAGCGATCCGGCAATATTGATAGCCTCAGCGTCGCGCAAACTGCTCGCCAGAGTTAGCAGAGCGATACCCGTGGAAAGAATCGACAGCAGCACAATGTAAAAAAAGGCCCGGGCCAGACTGGCCGAGACGGGGCGTTTGACAATCACACGCGTCTTCTCCACATAAAATAATGAATGTTACAGCTCGCTGAAACGCAATTTGATAAGCGATGAGATTATTTGATCTGCCACAGTTTATAGCGAAATAGTTACTTGTTCTGGGCACATGAACATTGCCGATCCCCGTCTAAGTCGGGTAATAACAACACTCATATAAAGAATAAGGTTTTTACAACCAAAAAAGAAGGTCGTTATGAATCGTTTTATTATGGCCAACAGTCAGCAATGTCTGGGGTGCCATGCTTGTGAAGTGGCCTGTGTGATGGCTCACAATGATGAGCAACACGTGTTGAGTCAGCACCATTTCCACCCCCGAATTACGGTTATTAAACATCAGCAGCAACGTAGCGCAGTGACTTGTCACCATTGTGAAGATGCGCCCTGCGCCCGTAGCTGCCCTAATGGCGCGATCAGCCACGTTGATGACAGCATTCAGGTCAATCAGCAAAAGTGTATTGGCTGTAAATCCTGCGTGGTGGCCTGTCCATTTGGTACGATGCAAATCGTCCTGACGCCCGTCGCGGAGGGCAAAGTTAAAGCCACCGCGCATAAATGCGACCTGTGTGCAGGGCGCGAAAACGGCCCTGCCTGTGTCGAGAATTGCCCGGCGGACGCGCTGCAACTGGTCACTGACGCTGCACTCTCCGGCATGGCGAAATCCCGCCGCCTGCGCACCGCGCGCCAGGAACATCAACCGTGGCATGCCAGTACCGCGGCACAAGAAATGCCGGTAATGAGTAAAGTCGAGCAAATGCAGGCAACGCCCGCGCGTGGCGAGCCGGATAAACTGGCGATTGAAGCGCGCAAAACTGGTTTTGATGAAATTTATCTGCCGTTTCGTGCCGACCAGGCACAACAGGAAGCCTCGCGCTGCCTGAAGTGCGGCGAGCATAGCGTCTGTGAATGGACCTGCCCGTTGCATAACCACATTCCACAATGGATTGAACTGGTGAAATCTGGAAACATCGACGCCGCCGTTGAGCTTTCTCACCAGACCAACACCCTGCCGGAAATTACCGGACGCGTCTGCCCGCAAGACCGTCTGTGCGAAGGTGCCTGTACTATTCGCGATGAGCACGGTGCGGTGACTATCGGCAATATTGAACGCTACATTTCGGATCAGGCGCTGGCGAAAGGCTGGCGTCCTGACTTAAGTCATGTCACCAAAGTCGACAAGCGAGTGGCGATTATTGGCGCGGGGCCGGCAGGGCTGGCCTGTGCGGATGTTCTGACCCGCAATGGCGTGGCGGTGACGGTGTACGATCGCCATCCAGAAATCGGTGGCTTGCTCACTTTCGGCATTCCTTCTTTCAAACTGGATAAATCCCTGCTGGCACGCCGCCGGGAGATCTTCAGCGCGATGGGGATTCACTTCGAACTCAATTGTGAAGTGGGTAAAGATGTCTCTTTGGGTTCGCTTTTGGAACAATACGACGCGGTCTTCGTTGGCGTAGGCACTTACCGTTCCATGAAAGCGGGTTTACCTAATGAAGAGGCGCCGGGCGTTTATGACGCGCTGCCGTTCCTCATTGCCAACACCAAACAGGTGATGGGACTTGAAGAGTTACCGGAAGAGCCATTTATTAATACCGCCGGGATGAATGTGGTAGTACTGGGCGGTGGGGATACCGCGATGGATTGTGTACGTACTGCGCTGCGCCACGGCGCGAGCAACGTCACCTGTGCCTACCGTCGTGATGAAGCCAACATGCCAGGCTCGAAGAAAGAGGTGAAGAACGCCCGCGAAGAGGGGGCGAACTTTGAGTTTAATGTTCAGCCAGTGGCGATTGAGCTGAATGAACAAGGTCACGTCTGCGGGATTCGTTTCCTGCGCACGCGTCTTGGCGAAGCGGATGCACAAGGGCGTCGGCGTCCGGTACCGATTGAGGGCAGTGAATTTGTGATGCCAGCCGACGCGGTGATCATGGCATTTGGCTTCAACCCGCACGGGATGCCGTGGCTGGAGTCGCACGGTGTAACGGTGGATAAGTGGGGCCGCATCGTGGCGGACGTTGAAAGCCAGTACCGTTACCAGACCACCAATCCGAAAATCTTCGCCGGTGGCGACGCCGTGCGTGGCGCGGATCTGGTGGTTACCGCAATGGCAGAAGGACGTCATGCGGCACAGGGGATCATTGACTGGCTAGGTGTAAAATCAGTCAAATCTCACTGATAGCCTACGCAGACAAACCCGACTTCACAGCGTAAGATAATTGTTCATTTCGCGCTGTGGAGTCGGTATGACGCAACAAATCACCCTCATTAAAGACAAAATTCTCTCCGATAACTATTTCACCCTGCACAACATTACTTACGATCTCACGCGCAAAGATGGCGAAGTTATCCGCCATAAACGTGAAGTTTACGATCGCGGTAATGGTGCGACGATCCTCCTCTACAACGCGAAGAAAAAGACCGTAGTTCTGATTCGTCAGTTCCGCGTCGCTACCTGGGTTAATGGCAATGAAAGCGGGCAGCTGATTGAAACCTGCGCCGGGCTGCTGGATAACGACGAACCGGAAGTCTGTATTCGCAAAGAAGCGATTGAAGAGACGGGCTATGAAGTGGGCGAAGTGCGCAAATTATTTGAACTGTATATGTCGCCAGGCGGTGTGACTGAGCTAATCCACTTTTTTATCGCCGAATACAGTGACAATCAGCGCGCTAACGCCGGTGGCGGTGTCGAAGATGAAGATATTGAAGTGCTCGAGCTGCCGTTCAGCCAGGCGCTGGAGATGATCAAAACCGGCGAGATACGTGACGGTAAGACGGTGTTATTGCTTAACTATTTGCAAACGTCACATTTAATGGACTGAAAAATAACAATAATATTTCGTTGTTTATTATTGGCTCAATCCGATAAATCCGATTGAGCCGCGCTACCTGCGCAACGAAGATACGACTTGTGCTGTTTGTTTGAACTTCTGGGGTCGTACCGTCCATGCGCTATCGCATTTTTCTTCTCTTTTTTTTCGCTTTGTTGCCGACGTCTTTGGCGTGGGCGGCACCAGCGCAACGGGCGTTTTCCGACTGGCAGGTCACCTGTAATAACCAAAACTTCTGTGTGGCACGCAATACTGGCGATCATAATGGACTGGTGATGACCCTGAGCCGCAGCGCCGGGGCGCATACCGACGCCGTTTTACGTATTGAGCGCGGCGGGTTGAAATCACCGGATGTGTCGGAAGGGGAAATAGCGCCACGGCTGCTGTTAGATGGTGAGCCGTTGGCGTTAAGTGGTGACAAGTGGCGGATTTCACCATGGTTATTAGTAACCGATGATACGGCAACCATCACCACGTTTTTGCAGATGATTCAGGAAGGGAAGGCAATCACCTTACACGATGGCGATCAGACCATTTCTTTAAATGGATTAAAAGCGGCGTTGTTGTTTATTGATGCCCAGCAAAAGCGCGTTGGCAGTGAAACCGCGTGGATAAAGAAAGGGGACGAACCGCCGCTCAGCGTACCGCCCGCGCCTGCGCTGAAAGAGGTCGCGGTGGTTAACCCAACGCCGACACCGCTTTCTCGTGAAGAACGTAACGATTTGCTGGATTATGGTAACTGGCGGATGAATGGTCTGCGCTGCTCGCTTGATCCGTTGCGTCGTGAAGTGAGCGTTACGGCACTGACCGATGATAAAGCATTAATGATGATTAGCTGTGAGGCAGGTGCTTATAACACCATTGATTTGGCATGGATTGTATCGCGTAAAAAGCCACTGGCCTCGCGCCCGGTACGGTTACGTTTGCCGTTCAACAACGGTCAGGAGACGAATGAACTGGAGTTGATGAACGCAACATTTGATGAAAAAACGCGTGAACTGGTGACCTTAGCGAAAGGTCGCGGATTAAGCGATTGTGGCATTCAGGCGCGCTGGCGTTTTGACGGCCAGCGTTTTCGCCTGGTGCGTTACGCCGCAGAACCGACCTGCGATAACTGGCATGGGCCAGACGCCTGGCCCACGTTGTGGATCACCCGTTAAACATCATGGCGGGGACAGGTAGGCCGGATAAGACGCATCCGGCAATCAGCATCAGGCACCTTTCACTCCCAGCACCTTATGCGCTTTTGCCACAATATTCTCGGCGGTAAAGCCAAAGAACGGGAACAGCTTATCCGCCGGAGCAGACTCCCCGTAACCCGTCATTCCGACAATCGCCCCTTTCAAACCAACATATTTGTACCAGTAATCGGCTATACCCGCTTCTACCGCCACGCGGGCCGCAACGTTAGAAGGCAACACCGACTCGCGATATTCCTCATCCTGGGCGTCGAAAATATCGGTCGAGGGCAGGGAAACCACGCGAACATTGCGACCTTCTCCCGCCAGTTTCTCTGCGGCCTGTAGGGTGATTTCCATCTCTGAACCGGTAGCAATCAAAATGATATCCGGCTTGCCACCGCTGTCTTTCAACACATAACCACCACGAGCAATCTCTTTAACCTGATCCGGTGTTCGTTCTACCTGTGCCAGATTCTGCCTGGAGAGGATCAGCGCCGTCGGTCCGTTGTGGCGCTCAACCGCCAGCTTCCAGCCCACCGCTGCTTCCACCTGATCGCACGGTCGCCAGGTGCTGAAATTCGGCGTTAAGCGCAGACTTGCCAGTTGCTCCACCGCCTGGTGCGTCGGACCATCTTCGCCCAGACCAATTGAGTCGTGGGTATAAACCATAATCTGCCGCGCTTTCATCAGTGCCGCCATCCGCGCGGCATTACGGGCGTATTCAACAAACATCAGAAACGTTGCGGTATACGGCACAAAGCCACCGTGGTGTGCAATGCCGTTGGCAATAGCAGTCATACCAAATTCGCGTACCCCGTAGTGAATATAATTCCCTGCGGGATCTTCCTTCAGCGACACAGACCCTTTCCAGATGGTGAGATTACTTGGGGCCAGATCCGCCGAACCGCCAAGCAGCTCCGGCAGCATAGGGCCGTAGGCGTTAAGCGTATTTTGCGACGCTTTACGGGTAGCGATTTTCGCCGGATTCGCCTGCAACTCATTGATATATTTCTGAGTCGTTTTCTCCCAGTCCTTCGGCAGACCACCGCTCATTCGGCGAGTAAACTCTTCAGCCAGTTGTGGATGGGCCTTTTTATAAGCGGCAAACTTCTCATTCCAGCTCTGCTGGGCTTTTTCACCTTTTTCGCGGGCATCCCAGGCGTGATAAATCTCTTTGGGGATCTCAAATGGTGGATGATGCCAGCCCAGTTTTTGCCGTGCCAGCGCGACTTCTTCTTCGCCCAGCGGGGCGCCGTGGGCCTCTTCCTTACCCGCTTTATTAGGCGAACCAAAGCCAATCACCGTGCGGCAGATAATCAACGACGGCTTATCTTTCACGCTTTGTGCTTCGAGGATCGCTTCCTTGACCGCCTGCGGATCGTGGCCGTCGATCTCGTGGACAACATGCCAGTGGTAGGCTTCAAACCGTTTTGCCGTATCGTCGGTAAACCAGCCTTCGGTTTCACCATCAATCGAAATACCGTTGTGGTCGTAAAAGCCGATCAGCTTGCCGAGTCCCAACGTTCCTGCCAGTGAACAGACTTCGTGAGAGATACCTTCCATCAGACAGCCGTCGCCCATAAACACGTAGGTGAAGTGATCGACAATCTCATAATCCGGCTGGTTAAACTGCGCTGCCAGCGTGCGCTCCGCTATCGCCAGTCCAACCGCGTTCGCCAAACCTTGTCCAAGTGGACCGGTGGTGGTTTCAACACCTGGCGTATAGCCAATCTCCGGGTGACCTGGGGTTTTCGAATGCAACTGACGGAAGTTCTTCAGTTCTTCCAGCGGCAGGTCATAACCAGTCAGATGTAGCAAACTGTAGAGCAACATCGAGGCGTGACCGTTGGAAAGAATAAAGCGGTCGCGGTCATACCAGGTCGGATCGGTGGGGTTATGTTTGAGAAAGTCGTTCCACAGCACTTCGGCAATATCGGCCATGCCCATCGGCGCGCCGGGATGACCAGAATTGGCTTTTTGCACCGCATCCATACTGAGCGCGCGAATCGCATTGGCAAGGTCTTTTCGGGACATAAAACACTCCGTGGCTGGTTTTAGAATTTGGCGGCAAGAAGATCTTCCAGTTTGCGTTGATCAACGGCGAACAGGCGGATGCCTTCAGACAGTTTTTCTACCGCCATCGGATCCTGATTGTGCTCCCAACGAAATTCCGCTTCGCTCATCGGGGAGGGGCGAGGGAAGGATTGCGATGCCGGGATCAGTTTGCGAACCACTGGCGAAACCTTTTCCTGCAACTCCTTCAGCAAATTCGGCGCGATGGTCAGACGGTCACAGCCGGTTAAGGCGAGGATTTGTTCGGTACGACGGAAGCTGGCACCCATCACAATGGTTTCGTAGCGATGCTGCTTATAGTAGTCGTAGATGTTGCGCACAGATTTGACACCCGGATCTTCCTCTACTACATACGGGTCCATCGGTTTGCGCGCCTGATACCAGTCATAAATACGACCTACAAACGGCGAAATCAGAAAAACGCCCGCTTCTGCACAGGCCCGTGCCTGAGCAAAGGAAAACAGCAGCGTCAGGTTGCAGTTAATGCCTTCTTTTTCCAGTTCTTCTGCTGCGCGAATTCCTTCCCAGGTGGAGGCCAGCTTGATCAGAATGCGAGATCTCTCAATGCCCTGTTGTTGGTACAACTCCACGAGATGGCGTGCTTTTTCGATACTTTTTTCTTTGTCAAAAGAGAGGCGTGCGTCAACTTCTGTCGACACGCGACCGGGTACGATTTTGAGAATTTCTGTACCGAAATTGACAGCCAGTTTGTCGCAGGCCGCGATGACTTGTTGTTCCTGGGTCTTGCCATTTTTTTTACCCCAGGCAATAGCATCGTCTATTAAATGTTCATATTGTGATAAACCGGCAGCCTTGAGTAACAGCGAAGGATTGGTGGTGGCATCCTGGGGATGATAATGGCGAATGGACTCAATATCACCGCTGTCTGCCACGACAGTGGTGAACTGTTTGATGCCGTCTAACTCGTTCATAGGAAATACTCCTTGAAAAGTAAAGTGTTAGATGAGTGCGTTAATTCACACTTCTGAGAAATTTCGCTAAACGCATCAAAAAAGCATAGCAGACAGGCATGGTATTGCTGGATGAAGCAGGTAACATCAGTGTTATGGGATTATTACCAAAACATTATTTGATGGGAGAGAGTTTGGGCTTGCTCAGAATCTCGAAGCTCCGGCAAGGTAATAATGTGCGCCACGTTGTGGGCTGAGGCAGTTGCCCACACCTATTTTTGTGAACGTTACGTGAAAGGAACAACCAAATGGATGAGCAGTTAAAACAAAGTGCACTTGATTTCCATGAATTTCCTGTACCAGGAAAAATCCAGGTTTCTCCGACCAAACCTCTGGCAACGCAGCGCGATCTGGCGCTGGCCTATTCACCGGGTGTCGCCGCGCCTTGTCTTGAAATCGAAAAAGATCCGTTAAACGCCTACAAATATACCGCGCGCGGTAACCTGGTGGCAGTTATCTCTAACGGTACGGCGGTGCTGGGGTTGGGTAATATTGGCGCGCTGGCAGGCAAACCGGTGATGGAAGGTAAGGGCGTTCTGTTTAAGAAATTCGCCGGGATAGATGTGTTTGACATCGAAGTTGACGAGCTGGATCCGGACAAATTTATCGAAGTGGTCGCCGCGCTTGAGCCGACCTTCGGCGGTATCAACCTCGAAGATATTAAAGCGCCAGAATGTTTCTATATTGAACAGAAACTGCGCCAGCGGATGAACATTCCGGTATTCCATGACGACCAACACGGGACGGCAATCATCAGCACCGCCGCCATTCTCAACGGATTACGCGTAGTAGAGAAAAATATCTCCGACGTACGGATGGTAGTTTCTGGTGCGGGCGCAGCGGCAATTGCCTGTATGAACCTGCTGGTGGCGCTGGGTCTGCAAAAACATAACATCGTGGTGTGCGACTCAAAAGGCGTTATTTATCAGGGCCGTGAGCCGAACATGGCGGAAACCAAAGCGGCTTACGCGGTGGTGGATGACGGCAAACGTACCCTCGACGATGTGATTGAAGGCGCGGATATTTTCCTTGGTTGTTCCGGCCCGAAAGTGCTGACTCAGGAAATGGTGAAGAAAATGGCCCGCGCGCCGATGATCCTGGCGTTGGCGAACCCAGAACCGGAAATTCTGCCGCCGCTGGCGAAAGAAGTGCGTCCGGATGCCATCATCTGTACCGGTCGTTCCGACTATCCGAACCAGGTTAACAACGTGCTTTGCTTCCCGTTCATCTTCCGAGGCGCGCTGGATGTTGGCGCAACGGCTATCAATGAAGAGATGAAACTGGCGGCAGTCCGCGCGATTGCGGAACTGGCCCATGCCGAACAGAGCGAAGTGGTGGCTTCTGCGTATGGCGATCAGGATCTGAGCTTTGGCCCTGAATACATCATTCCAAAACCGTTCGATCCGCGTCTGATCGTTAAGATCGCCCCAGCGGTCGCTAAAGCGGCGATGGAGTCCGGCGTGGCGACGCGCCCGATTGCCGATTTTGACGTCTACATCGACAAGCTGACCGAGTTCGTTTACAAAACCAACCTGTTTATGAAGCCGATATTCTCCCAGGCTCGCAAAGCGCCGAAGCGCGTTGTTCTGCCGGAAGGGGAAGAGGCGCGCGTTCTGCATGCGACGCAGGAACTGGTAACCCTGGGACTGGCAAAACCGATCCTTATTGGCCGTCCGAACGTGATCGAAATGCGTATTCAGAAACTGGGCTTGCAGATCAAAGCGGGCGTTGATTTTGAGATCGTCAATAACGAATCCGATCCACGCTTTAAAGAGTACTGGAGCGAATACTTCCAGATCATGAAGCGTCGTGGTGTCACTCAGGAACAGGCACAACGTGCGCTGATCAGTAACCCGACGGTGATCGGTGCGATCATGGTTCAGCGTGGTGAAGCCGATGCGATGATCTGCGGAACGGTGGGCGATTATCACGAACACTTTAGCGTAGTGAAAAATGTCTTTGGTTATCGCGATGGCGTTCACACCGCAGGCGCAATGAACGCGCTGTTGCTGCCAAGTGGTAATACCTTTATTGCTGATACCTATGTTAATGATGACCCAGACGCAGAAGAGCTGGCGGAGATCACGCTGATGGCGGCAGAAACTGTCCGTCGTTTCGGTATTGAGCCGCGTGTTGCTCTGTTGTCGCATTCCAACTTCGGTTCTTCCAACTGCCCGTCGTCGAGCAAAATGCGTAAAGCGCTCGAGCTGGTCAGGGAACGTGCGCCTGAGCTGATGATTGATGGCGAAATGCACGGTGATGCGGCGCTGGTAGAAGCGATTCGCAACGACCGTATGCCGGACAGCACCCTGAAAGGTTCCGCTAATATTCTGGTGATGCCGAACATGGAAGCTGCTCGTATTAGTTACAACTTACTGCGCGTTTCCAGCTCGGAAGGTGTCACCGTCGGCCCGGTGCTGATGGGCGTGGCGAAACCGGTTCACGTGTTAACACCGATCGCGTCAGTGCGTCGTATCGTCAACATGGTGGCGCTCGCCGTGGTTGAAGCGCAAACCCAACCGCTGTAATTCTTGCTTAACTATCACGCTTACCCTGAGTAATTCGGGGTAAGCGATTTTTATATTATTAATACGTCTTACTGCTTTTACTAATAGCAAATAAATTACCCGACATAAAATAAAGCAATATCTTTATATTTATTCATGCTCTGCATATGAAAGTTTATGTATCACGGTAAATATCTCTCCATTCTTAGTGATCTACCTCACCTTTTAAACACGCTTGCCGAATTTTGTTATTTACTCTGACGAAAAATTGTCACGATACACGCACGTTTTTTACAGGCGGCGACTCATGGACAAAGAACGCATCATTCAGGAATTTGTACCTGGGAAACAGGTCACGCTGGCGCATTTGATTGCGCATCCGGGTGAAGAACTGGCGAAGAAAATCGGCGTTCCGGATGCTGGCGCAATTGGCATTATGACGCTAACTCCCGGCGAAACGGCGATGATCGCCGGTGATTTAGCGCTGAAAGCCGCTGATGTGCATATCGGTTTTCTCGACCGTTTTAGCGGCGCGCTGGTGATTTATGGCTCGGTGGGCGCAGTAGAAGAAGCGTTATCACAAACCGTCAGTGGTTTAGGACGCTTATTAAATTATACGCTGTGTGAAATGACTAAAAGTTAATACGAGGCATTCATGAAACGAATTGCGTTTGTGGGTAGCGTCGGGGCAGGAAAAACAACGTTATTTAATGCGTTGCAGGGGAATTATACCCTCGCCAGAAAAACACAGGCCGTGGAATTTAATGATAATGGCGATATTGATACTCCTGGTGAATATTTTAGCCATCCCCGTTGGTATCACGCCTTAATAACCACGCTACAGGATGTGGACATGCTGATATATGTCCACGGCGCAAATGATCCAGAAAGCCGATTACCTGCCGGGCTGCTGGATATTGGCGCCAGTAAACGGCAAATCGCCATTATCAGTAAAACGGACATGCCGGATGCTGACGTCACCGCAACGCGACAGTTATTGCTTGAGACTGGCTTTGAGGAGCCAATTTTCGCGCTAAACAACCATGACCCGCAAAGCGTGCAGCAACTGGTGGATTATCTGACATCTCTCACCGAACAGGAGGAAGCAGGTGAAAAAACTCATCACAGCGAATGATATTCGTGAAGCACACGCGCGCGGCGAACAGGCAATGTCCGTGGTTCTGCGCGCCAGCATTATTACCCCTGAAGCGCGCGAAGTGGCGGATCTACTGGGTTTTACCATCACCGAGTGCGATGAATCGACGCCTGTAATGGCATCCGTTCCCGCCAGTGCATCAGCCGATAAAACCGAAAGCCAGCGCATCCGCGAAACCATCATTGCCCAGCTGCCGGAAGGCCAGTTTACCGAAAGCCTGGTCGCGCAGCTGATGGAAAAAGTGATGAAGGAAAAACAGTCACTGTAGCAGGGGGCAATGCAGCCGAGCTTCAAATCGGTGACCGGCAAAGGCGGCATCAAAGTGATTGATGGCAGCAGCGTCAAGTTTGGTCGTTTCGATGGCGCTGAACCGCACTGCGTGGGCTTAACTGATCTTGTGACCGGAGACGACGGCAGCAGTATGGCCGCTGGTTTCATGCAGTGGGACAACGCCTTCTTCCCGTGGACCCTGAACTACGACGAAATCGACATGGTGCTGGAAGGGGAGCTGCATGTTCGCCACGAAGGCGAAACCATGATTGCCAAAGCGGGCGACGTGATGTTTATCCCGAAAGGATCCAGCATCGAATTTGGTACGACATCCAGCGTGAAATTCCTGTATGTCGCCTGGCCGGCTAACTGGCAGTCCCTATGAAAGATTTCATCACCGAAGCATGGCTAAGAGCGAACCATACGCTCAGCGAAGGCGCAGAGATCCATCTCCCTGCGGACAGTCGCCTGACGCCCTCTGCCCGGGAGTTACTGGAAAGCCGCCATCTGCGCATCAAGTTTATTGACGAACAGGGTAGCCTGTTTGTTGATGATGAACAGCAGCAGCCGCAGCCCGTTCACGGGCTGATCAGTAGCGATGAACATCCGCAGGCGTGCTGCGAACTGTGCCGCCAGCCGGTGGCGAAAAAACCAGACACACTGACTCATCTGTCGGCGGAAAAAATGGTTGCCAAAAGCGATCCGCGCCTGGGTTTTCGCGCTGTTCTCGACAGCACCATTGCGCTGGCTGTGTGGCTGCAAATTGAACTGGCGGAACCGTGGCAGCCGTGGCTGGCGGATATTCGCTCGCGTCTTGGCAACATTATGCGTGCCGATGCGCTGGGGGAACCGCTGGGCTGCCAGGCGATTGTCGGGCTTTCTGACGAAGATCTGCATCGACTTTCTCACCAGCCGCTGCGCTATCTCGACCACGATCATCTGGTGCCGGAAGCCAGCCACGGGCGCGATGCGGCGTTGCTGAATCTGCTACGCACCAAAGTGCGTGAAACCGAAACCGTAGCGGCGCAGGTGTTTATCACCCGCAGTTTTGAAGTATTACGCCCGGACATCTTGCAGGCGCTGAACCGCCTTTCGAGCACGGTTTACGTGATGATGATCCTGAGCGTAACGAAGCAGCCGCTAACGGTGAAGCAGATCCAACAACGACTGGGGGAGACGCAATGATTATTGAACGTTGTCGTGAACTGGCGTTGCGAGCGCCCGCCAGAGTGGTTTTTCCAGATGCTTTAGACCAACGCGTACTGAAAGCTGCGCAATATTTACATCAACAAGGTCTGGCAACGCCCATTCTGGTCGCCAATCCGTTTGAACTTCGTCAGTTTGCGCTCAGTCACGGCGTGGCGATGGACGGGCTACAGGTGATTGATCCGCATGGCAACCTCGCAATGCGGGAAGAATTTGCTCATCGCTGGCTGGCCCGCGCGGGCGAAAAAACGCCGCCGGATGCGCTGGAAAAACTCACCGAACCGCTGATGTTCGCCGCCGCAATGGTCAGCGCCGGTGAAGCGGATGTCTGTATCGCGGGCAACCTCTCTTCCACGGCGAATGTGCTGCGTGCCGGATTACGCATTATTGGCTTGCAGTCTGGCTGTAAAACGCTCTCTTCCATTTTCCTGATGCTGCCACAGTACAGCGGTCCGGCGTTGGGCTTTGCCGATTGCAGCGTGGTGCCGCAGCCGACGGCGGCGCAACTGGCGGATATCGCGCTTGCCAGCGCCGAAACCTGGCGCGCCATCACCGGAGAAGAGCCGCGCGTGGCGATGCTGTCGTTTTCCAGTAACGGTAGCGCCCGTCACCCCTGCGTTGCCAACGTCCAGCAGGCGACAGAAATCGTCCGTGAGCGCGCGCCGCAGCTGGTAGTCGATGGCGAGTTGCAGTTTGATGCCGCCTTCGTGCCGGAAGTGGCGGCGCAAAAAGCGCCTGCCAGCCCGCTACAGGGCAAAGCCAATGTGATGGTTTTTCCGTCGCTGGAAGCCGGAAATATTGGCTACAAAATCGCACAACGGCTTGGCGGGTATCGTGCCGTCGGGCCATTGATACAAGGACTTGCCGCGCCGATGCACGATCTCTCTCGTGGTTGTAGCGTGCAGGAAATTATCGAACTGGCGCTGGTGGCAGCCGTACCGCGTCAGACAGAAGTGAACCGCGAAAGCAGTTTACAAACACTGGTTGAATGAACGGTCCCGTTCTGGACCCTGATAAAGAGGAAAACACAATGGAAGCATTAGGAATGATCGAAACCCGGGGCCTGGTTGCACTGATTGAGGCTTCTGACGCGATGGTGAAAGCTGCGCGCGTCAAACTGGTCGGCGTGAAGCAGATTGGCGGCGGCCTGTGCACTGCGATGGTTCGCGGTGATGTTGCAGCCTGTAAAGCCGCGACCGATGCTGGTGCCGCAGCGGCACAGCGTATTGGCGAGCTGGTATCTGTACACGTTATCCCGCGTCCGCACGGCGACCTGGAAGAAGTCTTCCCGATCGGCCTGAAAGGCGACAGCAGCAACCTGTAATCACCCTGTGTGACGTCGATTCGGGCGTCACGCTCTCTCCTTTTTCATTTTACCTTCCGCGGAGGGTAGGGGGAGCTTTTACCTGAAATACGCCACGGAGGCGGGTATGAAACTGGCAATCGTCACTGGACAAATTGTTTGTACCGTACGCCATCACGGACTGGCGCATGACAAATTGCTGATGGTGGAAATGATTGATCCACAAGGTAATCCTGACGGGCAATGTGCCGTCGCCATCGACAATATTGGCGCGGGAACCGGGGAGTGGGTGTTGCTGGTGAGTGGCAGTTCCGCCCGCCAGGCGCATAAAAGCGAAACGTCACCGGTCGATCTGTGCGTGATTGGCATCGTCGATGAGGTGGTGTCTGGCGGTCAGGTTATTTTCCACAAATAAGGCAGAACATCATGAATCAACAGGATATTGAACAGGTGGTGAAAGCGGTACTGCTGAAAATGCAAAGCAGTGACACGCCGCCCGCCGCCGTTCATGAGATGGGCGTTTTCGCTTCCCTGGATGACGCCGTTGCGGCAGCCAAAATTGCACAGCAAGGGTTAAAGAGCGTGGCAATGCGCCAGTTGGCGATAACAGCCATTCGTGACGCAGGCGAAAAACACGCCAGAGATTTAGCGGAACTTGCCGTCAGTGAAACCGGTATGGGCCGCGTTGAAGATAAATTTGCCAAAAACGTCGCCCAGGCGCGCGGTACGCCAGGCATTGAGTGTCTTTCTCCGCAGGTGCTGACGGGTGACAACGGCCTGACCTTAATTGAAAACGCGCCCTGGGGCGTGGTGGCTTCGGTGACGCCTTCCACTAACCCGGCGGCAACCGTAATTAACAACGCCATCAGCCTGATTGCCGCGGGCAACAGCGTCATTTTTGCCCCGCATCCGGCGGCGAAAAAAGTCTCCCAGCGGGCGATTACGCTGCTCAACCAGGCGATTGTTGCCGCAGGCGGGCCGGAAAACTTATTGGTTACCGTGGCAAATCCGGATATCGAAACCGCGCAACGCTTGTTCAAGTTTCCAGGCATCGGCCTTCTGGTGGTGACGGGCGGCGAAGCGGTAGTGGAAGCGGCGCGCAAACACACCAATAAACGCCTGATTGCCGCAGGTGCCGGTAACCCGCCAGTGGTGGTGGATGAAACCGCCGACCTCGCCCGTGCCGCTCAGTCCATCGTCAAAGGCGCTTCTTTCGATAACAACATCATCTGTGCCGATGAAAAGGTGCTGATTGTTGTTGATAGCGTAGCCGATGAACTGATGCGTCTGATGGAAGGCCAGCACGCGGTGAAACTGACCGCAGAACAGGCGCAGCAGCTGCAACCGGTGTTGCTGAAAAATATCGACGAGCGCGGAAAAGGCTCCGTCAGCCGTGACTGGGTTGGTCGCGATGCGGCGAAAATCGCGGCGGCAATCGGCCTGAACGTCCCGTCAGAAACGCGATTGCTGTTTGTAGAAACCACCGCAGAACATCCGTTTGCCGTGACCGAACTGATGATGCCGGTGCTGCCCGTCGTGCGCGTCGCCAACGTGGCGGATGCCATTGCGCTGGTGGTGAAACTGGAAGGCGGTTGCCACCACACGGCGGCAATGCACTCGCGCAATATCGAGAACATGAACCAGATGGCAAACGCTATTGATACCAGCATTTTCGTCAAAAACGGACCGTGCATTGCCGGGCTGGGGCTGGGCGGGGAAGGTTGGACCACCATGACCATCACCACGCCAACCGGTGAAGGGGTAACCAGCGCGCGTACTTTTGTCCGTCTGCGTCGCTGTGTATTAGTCGATGCGTTTCGCATTGTTTAAGGAGTAACCGATGGCGCACGACGAACAATGGCTCACCCCGCGTTTGCAAACGGCGGTAACGCTGTGTAACCAGACGCCCGCCGCGACGGAATCTCCGCTGTGGCTGGGGGTGGATCTGGGCACCTGCGATGTGGTGTCGATGGTTGTCGATCGCGACGGTCAGCCGGTGGCGGTATGCCTCGACTGGGCCGATGTGGTCCGCGACGGCATCGTCTGGGATTTCTTCGGCGCTGTCACCATTGTTCGTCGCCATCTCGACACGCTTGAGCAGCAATTCGGTCGCCGTTTTAGCCATGCGGCGACCTCATTTCCTCCTGGTACGGACCCGCGTATATCCATCAACGTGCTGGAATCCGCCGGGCTGGAAGTGAGCCATGTGCTGGATGAGCCAACTGCCGTGGCGGATCTGCTGCAACTGGATAACGCAGGTGTAGTGGATATCGGCGGCGGCACCACCGGCATTGCCATCGTGAAAAAGGGCAAGGTGACTTACTCGGCGGATGAAGCCACCGGCGGACATCACATCTCTCTGACTCTCGCCGGAAATCGCCGTATTTCGCTGGAAGAGGCAGAGCAGTACAAGCGCGGACATGGTGAAGAGATTTGGCCCGCGGTGAAACCGGTGTACGAAAAAATGGCGGACATTGTCGCCCGGCATATTGAAGGGCAGGGCATTACTGATTTATGGCTGGCGGGCGGCTCCTGTATGCAACCGGGCGTGGCGGAACTGTTTCGCAAACAATTCCCGGCGTTACAGGTGCATCTACCGCAGCACAGTTTGTTTATGACCCCGCTGGCGATCGCCAGTAGTGGGCGAGAGAAAGCGGAGGGGATATATGCAAAATGAATTGCAGACCGCGCTCTTTCAGGCGTTCGATACCCTGAATCTGCAACGGGTAAAAACATTTAGCGTTCCACCGGTGACGCTTTGCGGTCCGGGCGCGGTGGGCAGTTGCGGGCAGCAAGCGCAAACGCGCGGGCTGAAACATTTGTTTGTGATGGCGGATGGCTTTTTGCATCAGTCGGGGATGACCGCCGGGCTGATTCGCAGTCTGACCGTCAAAGGTATCGCTATGACGCTCTGGCCGTGTCCGGTGGGCGAACCGTGCATTACAGACGTGTGCGCAGCCGTGGCGCAGCTGCGTGAATCAGGCTGCGATGGTGTCATCGCGTTTGGCGGTGGCTCGGTGCTCGATGCAGCGAAAGCCGTAGCGTTGCTGGTGACGAATTCCGATAGCACGCTGGCAAAAATGTCAGAAACCAGCGTTCTGCAACCACGATTGCCGCTGATTGCCATTCCAACGACCGCCGGAACCGGCTCTGAAACGACTAACGTGACGGTGATCATCGATGCGGTAAGCGGGCGCAAACAGGTGTTAGCACATGCCTCGCTGATGCCGGATGTCGCGATTCTCGACGCTGCGCTAACCGAAGGCGTGCCGTCGCATGTCACGGCGATGACTGGCATCGATGCGTTAACTCACGCCATTGAAGCGTATAGCGCGCTGAACGCCACCCCGTTTACCGACAGCCTGGCGATTGGCGCCATTGCGATGATTGGTCAATCGCTGCCGAAAGCGGTGGGCTACGGTCACGACCTTGCCGCGCGCGAGAGTATGTTGCTGGCTTCATGTATGGCGGGAATGGCGTTTTCTAGCGCCGGGCTTGGGTTATGCCACGCGATGGCGCATCAGCCAGGGGCGGCGCTGCATATTCCGCACGGTCTGGCGAACGCCATGTTGCTGCCAACGGTGATGGAATTTAACCGGATGGTTTGTCGCGAACGCTTTAGCCAGGTTGGTCGGGCGCTGCGAACTAAAAAATCCGACGATCGTGACGCTATTAATGCGGTAAGCGAGCTGATAGCGGAAGTTGGGATTGGTAAACGACTGGGCGATGTTGGTGCGACATCTGCGCATTACGGTGCATGGGCGCAGGCCGCGCAGGAAGATATTTGTCTGCGCAGCAACCCGCGTACCGCCAGCCTGGAGCAGATTGTCGGCCTGTACGCAGCGGCGCAATAAATGCCGGATGCGACGCTTGTCGCGTCTTATCCGGTCTACAGGATTGCACATGTAGGGCGGATAAGGCGTTTACGCCACATCCGCCAATAAATAACAACTAACAGGGAGTAAAGGCGATGGGAATTAACGAAATCATCATGTACATCATGATGTTCTTTATGCTGATAGCTGCCGTAGACAGGATCCTGTCGCAGTTCGGCGGTTCTGCACGTTTCCTCGGTAAGTTCGGTAAAAGTATCGAAGGATCCGGCGGGCAGTTCGAAGAAGGCTTTATGGCAATGGGCGCACTGGGCCTGGCGATGGTCGGTATGACCGCGCTGGCACCGGTACTGGCCCACGTACTCGGGCCGGTGATCATCCCGGTTTACGAAATGCTCGGCGCCAACCCGTCAATGTTCGCCGGAACGCTGCTGGCGTGCGATATGGGCGGCTTCTTCCTCGCCAAAGAGCTGGCGGGCGGCGACGTAGCAGCGTGGCTATACTCTGGGTTAATTCTCGGGTCGATGATGGGGCCAACGATTGTGTTTTCCATTCCGGTGGCGCTCGGCATTATCGAACCTTCTGACCGTCGTTATCTGGCGCTCGGTGTGCTGGCCGGCATTGTGACCATTCCAATTGGCTGTATTGCTGGTGGTCTGGTAGCTATGTATTCCGGCGTACAAATCAACGGCCAGCCTGTGGAATTCACCTTTGCCCTGATCCTGATGAACATGATCCCGGTACTGATCGTCGCGGTACTGGTGGCGCTGGGGCTGAAATTCATCCCGGAAAAAATGATCAACGGCTTCCAGATCTTCGCCAAATTCCTCGTTGTATTGATTACCCTCGGCCTTGCTGCCGCGGTGGTGAAATTCCTGCTTGGCTGGGAACTGATCCCGGGCCTGGATCCGATCTTCATGGCCCCTGGCGATAAACCAGGTGAGGTGATGCGCGCCATTGAAGTTATCGGCTCTATCTCCTGCGTGCTGTTAGGTGCGTATCCGATGGTGCTGCTGCTGACCCGCTGGTTTGAAAAACCGCTGATGAGCGTCGGTAAAGTGCTGAATATGAACAATATCGCGGCAGCTGGCATGGTGGCAACGCTTGCTAACAACATCCCGATGTTCGGCATGATGAAGCAGATGGATACTCGCGGCAAAGTCATCAACTGCGCCTTCGCCGTTTCCGCAGCCTTCGCTCTGGGCGACCACTTAGGCTTCGCCGCTGCCAACATGAACGCCATGATCTTCCCAATGATTGTCGGCAAGTTGATCGGCGGCGTAACGGCGATTGGCGTGGCGATGATGCTGGTACCAAAAGAAGACGCGACTGCGGCTAAAACCGAAGCGGAGGCGCAATCGTGAACACTCGCCAGCTACTAAGCGTCGGTATCGATATCGGCACCACCACCACCCAGGTGATTTTCTCCCACCTGGAGCTGGTTAACCGTGCGGCAGTGTCGCAGGTGCCGCGCTACGAATTCATCAAACGCGAAATTAGCTGGCAAAGTCCGGTGTTCTTTACCCCTGTCGATAAACAGGGCGGTTTAAAAGAAGCGGAGCTGAAAACTTTAATCCTCGAGCAATATCAGGCTGCGGGCATTGCACCGGAAAGCGTTGATTCCGGTGCCATCATCATCACCGGCGAAAGTGCAAAAACCCGCAATGCTCGTCTGGCGGTGATGACGCTCTCCCAGTCGCTGGGCGATTTTGTGGTCGCCAGCGCCGGACCGCATCTCGAATCCGTGATTGCGGGTCACGGTGCCGGGGCGCAAACCCTCTCTGAACAACGGCTGTGTCGGGTACTGAATATCGATATCGGCGGCGGCACGGCGAACTACGCCCTGTTCGATGCCGGAAAAATCAGCGGTACTGCCTGCCTCAACGTTGGCGGTCGCCTGCTGGAAACCGACAGCCAGGGTCGCGTGGTGTACGCCCATAAACCGGGGCAGATGATTGTGGATGAGTGTTTCGGCGCAGGCACTGACGCCCGTTCGCTGACTGGCGCGCAGCTGGTGCAGGTTACCCGGCGGATGGCGGAACTGATTGTCGAAGTGATTGACGGAACGCTCTCGCCGCTCGCGCAGGCATTGATGCAAACCGGTTTACTGCCCGCAGGTGTTACGCCCGAAATCATTACGCTTTCTGGCGGCGTGGGCGAATGTTATCGCCACCAGCCCGCCGATCCGTTCTGTTTTGCCGATATTGGCCCGCTGCTGGCAACGGCGCTGCATGACCATCCGCGCCTGCGTGAGATGAACGTGCAGTTTCCGGCGCAAACCGTGCGCGCCACGGTGATTGGCGCGGGCGCACATACTCTTTCGCTCTCTGGCAGCACAATCTGGCTGGAGGGCGTACAACTGCCGCTGCGTAATTTGCCGGTGGCGATCCCAATTGATGAAACGGATCTGGTGAGTGCCTGGCAACAGGCGCTGATTCAGCTGGATCTTGATCCCAAAACTGACGCGTACGTGCTGGCGCTTCCCGCCTCGCTGCCTGTGCGTTACGCCGCGGTACTGACGGTCATCAACGCGCTGGTCGATTTCGTCGCGCGTTTTCCGAATCCGCATCCCCTGCTGGTGGTGGCCGGGCAGGACTTTGGTAAAGCTCTGGGCATGTTGTTGCGCCCACAGCTACAACAACTCCCGTTGGCAGTCATTGACGAAGTGATTGTCCGCGCGGGGGACTATATCGACATTGGTACGCCTCTTTTTGGCGGATCGGTTGTGCCGGTGACGGTGAAATCACTCGCATTTCCTTCCTGAGGGAACGACTTATGAAACTAAAGACCACATTGTTCGGCAATGTATATCAGTTTAAGGATGTAAAAGAGGTGCTGGCTAAAGCCAACGAACTGCGTTCGGGGGATGTGCTGGCGGGCGTTGCAGCGGCAAGCTCACAGGAGCGCGTGGCGGCAAAGCAGGTGTTGTCGGAAATGACCGTAGCGGACATCCGCAATAATCCGGTGATTGCCTATGAAGATGACTGCGTCACGCGGCTGATTCAGGACGACGTTAACGAAACGGCCTACAACCAGATTAAAAACTGGAGCATCAGCGAACTGCGTGAGTATGTGCTGAGCGATGAAACCAGCGTGGATGACATTGCCTTTACCCGCAAAGGGCTGACCTCGGAAGTGGTCGCGGCGGTAGCGAAGATTTGCTCCAACGCGGACCTGATCTACGGCGCGAAGAAAATGCCGGTGATCAAAAAGGCCAATACCACCATCGGTATTCCGGGCACCTTTAGCGCCCGTTTGCAGCCGAACGATACCCGTGACGACGTGCAAAGTATCGCCGCGCAAATCTACGAAGGGCTTTCCTTCGGGGTGGGCGATGCGGTGATCGGCGTTAACCCAGTGACTGACGACGTGGAAAACTTAAGCCGCGTGTTGGATACCATCTATGGCGTGATCGACAAATACAACATTCCGACCCAGGGCTGCGTGCTGGCGCACGTCACTACCCAGATTGAAGCGATTCGTCGCGGCGCGCCGGGCGGGCTGATTTTCCAGAGTATTTGCGGCAGCGAAAAAGGGCTGAAAGAGTTTGGCGTGGAACTTGCGATGCTTGATGAAGCGCGCGCAGTGGGCGCGGAGTTCAACCGTATCGCCGGGGAAAACTGCCTCTACTTCGAAACCGGACAAGGTTCTGCGCTGTCCGCAGGTGCTAACTTCGGCGCTGACCAGGTGACGATGGAAGCGCGTAACTATGGGCTGGCGCGTCATTACGATCCGTTTATCGTCAACACCGTGGTCGGCTTTATTGGGCCGGAGTATCTCTACAACGACCGCCAGATTATTCGTGCGGGCTTAGAAGATCACTTTATGGGCAAGCTGAGCGGCATCTCTATGGGCTGTGACTGCTGCTACACCAACCACGCTGACGCTGACCAGAACCTCAACGAAAACCTGATGATCCTGCTCGCCACCGCAGGCTGCAACTACATCATGGGGATGCCGCTGGGCGATGACATCATGCTCAACTACCAGACCACGGCGTTCCACGATACCGCCACTGTGCGTCAGTTACTCAACCTGCGTCCGTCACCGGAGTTTGAACGCTGGCTGGAAAGCATGGGCATTATGGCAAACGGTCGCCTGACCAAACGGGCGGGCGATCCGTCACTGTTCTTCTGATGACGCGGAGATAACACATCATGGATCAAAAACAGATTGAAGAAATTGTACGCAGCGTGATGGCGTCAATGGGACAAGCAGCCCCCGCGCCATCAGAAGCCAAATGCACCACCACAGCCTGTTCGGCACCGGTGACCTCGGAAAGCTGTGTGCTGGATTTAGGTTCCGCTGAAGCGAAGGCGTGGATTGGCGTTGAAAATCCGCATCGCGCAGACGTATTAACAGAACTGCGCCGCAGCACCGTGGCCCGCGTCTGTACCGGTCGTGCTGGTCCGCGTCCGCGTACCCAGGCGCTGCTGCGTTTCCTGGCCGATCACTCTCGTTCGAAAGATACCGTACTGAAAGAAGTGCCGGAAGAGTGGGTGAAAGCGCAGGGCTTGCTGGAAGTGCGCTCTGAAATTAGCGACAAAAATCTCTACCTGACTCGCCCGGATATGGGTCGCCGCCTGTGTGCAGAAGCTGTTGAAGCCCTGAAATCACAGTGTGTCGCCAGTCCGGACGTACAGGTCGTTATTTCTGATGGCCTGTCTACTGACGCGATCACCGTGAACTATGAAGAGATCCTGCCACCGCTGATGGCGGGCCTGAAACAGGCTGGTTTGAAAGTCGGCACGCCGTTCTTTGTGCGTTACGGTCGCGTGAAAATTGAAGATCAGATCGGTGAGATCCTCGGCGCGAAAGTGGTGATCCTGCTGGTGGGCGAACGCCCGGGGTTAGGGCAGTCAGAAAGTCTCTCCTGCTACGCCGTTTACTCGCCGCGTATGGCGACCACCGTTGAGGCCGATCGCACCTGTATCTCTAACATTCACCAGGGCGGCACGCCGCCAGTTGAAGCCGCAGCAGTTATTGTGGATTTGGCGAAACGTATGCTGGAGCAGAAAGCATCCGGCATCAACATGACCCGATAAGGAGGCATCATGCCAGCTTTAGATTTGATTCGACCGTCGGTCACCGCCATGCGGGTGATTGCCTCCGTTAACGCCGATTTTGCGCGTGAGCTGAAATTGCCACCGCATATTCGTAGCCTTGGGCTGATTTCCGCCGACTCCGATGACGTCACCTACATTGCCGCTGATGAAGCGACCAAACAGGCGATGGTGGAAGTGGTGTATGGCCGCTCGCTGTATGCAGGAGCCGCACACGGCCCGTCACCGACTGCCGGTGAAGTGCTGATTATGCTGGGCGGGCCAAACCCGGCGGAAGTGCGTGCTGGTCTGGATGCAATGGTTGCGCATATTGAAAACGGTGCGGCCTTCCAGTGGGCCAACGATGCGCAAGATACGGCATTCCTTGCACATGTGGTTTCGCGCACTGGTTCTTATCTCTCTTCCACTGCGGGTATTACGCTTGGCGATCCGATGGCGTATCTGGTGGCGCCGCCGCTGGAAGCGACTTATGGCATTGATGCAGCGTTAAAATCTGCCGACGTGCAACTGGTGACTTATGTCCCGCCGCCGTCAGAAACCAACTATTCCGCCGCATTCTTAACGGGAAGCCAGGCGGCGTGTAAAGCGGCCTGTAATGCCTTTACCGATGCAGTGCTGGAAATCGCGCGGAATCCAATCCAGCGTGCGTAACGGAGGTTGCCGATGATCAATGCACTGGGATTGCTGGAAGTGGACGGCATGGTCGCAGCAATCGATGCGGCGGATGCGATGCTGAAAGCGGCCAACGTACGTCTGCTCAGTCATGAAGTACTTGACCCTGGCAGGTTGACGCTGGTGGTGGAAGGCGATCTGGCGGCGTGTCGTGCGGCGCTGGACGCAGGTTGTGCTGCTGCGATGCGTACCGGGCGCGTCATTAGCCGCAAGGAGATCGGTCGGCCAGACGATGACACCCAGTGGCTGGTTACTGGCTTTAACCGCCAGCCGAAGCAAGCTGTAAAGGAACCCTGCGTGCCAGCTATCGTTGCGGAATCTGCTGACGAGTTGTTGGCGCTGTTAACATCAGTACGTCAGGGAATGACGGCAGGAGAAGTGGCTGCCCACTTTGGCTGGCCGTTGGAAAAAGCCAGAAATGCGCTCGAACAGCTCTTTTCTGCCGGGACGTTACGTAAACGCAGTAGTCGTTATCGTCTCAAGCCCCATTAATCTGTCGGAGGTGCCGGGTGTCATATAACACCCGGCATTAACATCATGAAAAAGCCCCGTACAGCTAATTTGCACCATCTTTATCATGAACCCTTATCCGAAAACCTGAAGCTTACGCCGAAGGTCGAAGTGGATAATGTTCATCAACGACAGACAACGGATGTCTATGAACATGCTTTGACGATTACCGCCTGGCAGCAGATTTACGATCAGCTGCATCCGGGCAAGTTTCATGGTGAATTTACGGAAATTCTGCTTGATGATATTCAGGTTTTCCGTGAATACACCGGTCTGGCACTGCGTCAGTCGTGCCTGGTCTGGCCGAACTCTTTCTGGTTTGGTATTCCGGCGACACGCGGCGAACAGGGATTTATCGGCTCACAATGCCTGGGACGCGCGGAAATTGCCACGCGCCCTGGCGGCACCGAGTTTGAACTGAGTACACCAGATGATTATACGATCCTTGGCGTAGTGCTTTCTGAAGATGTCATTACCCGGCAGGCTAACTTTTTGCATAACCCGGAAAGGGTGCTGCATATGTTACGTAACCAGTCGGCGCTGGAAGTGAAAGATCAGCATAAAGCCGCGCTGTGGGGCTTTGTCCAACAGGCGTTGGCGACATTTTGCGAGAACCCGGAGAATCTTCATCAGCCTGCGGTGCGTAAAGTGCTGGGGGATAATTTGCTGATGGCGATGGGGGCGATGCTGGAAGAAGCGCAACCAATGGTGACAGCGGAAAGTATTAGTCATCAGAGTTACCGACGTTTGCTTTCCCGCGCCCGTGAATATGTGCTGGAAAACATGTCCGAACCGGTAACCGTACTGGACTTGTGTAATCAACTGCACGTCAGCCGCCGCACCTTACAAAACGCATTTCACGCTATTTTGGGCATTGGCCCGAATGCGTGGCTAAAACGCATTCGCCTGAACGCCGTGCGCCGTGAGCTGATTAGTCCGTGGTCGCAAAGTATGACGGTAAAAGACGCCGCCATGCAGTGGGGATTCTGGCATCTGGGGCAATTCGCCACGGATTATCAGCAACTGTTTGCCGAGAAGCCGTCACTGACACTGCATCAGCGGATGCAGGAGTTGGGATGAGGGAGTTACACCCAATCCCTGACCTTAATAAACTCACTCAACGCTGCTTCCGGGCTGCCTGCTTCTGGCTGATAATCATACTCCCAGCGTACCAGTGGCGGCATCGACATCAGAATAGACTCGGTGCGCCCGCCGGTTTGTAAGCCAAACAGCGTCCCGCGATCCCATACCAGGTTGAACTCGACATAGCGCCCGCGGCGGTACAACTGGAAATTGCGCTCGCGTTCGCCGTATTCCATTGCTTTACGCCGTTCAACAATCGGTAAGTAAGCGTCGGTGTAGCCTTTGCCTACCGCCTGCATAAAGGCAAAACAGTGGTCGAAATCTGGCGTGTTCAGATCATCAAAGAACAGCCCGCCAATGCCGCGCTGTTCGTTGCGATGTTTGAGGTAGAAGTAATCGTCGCACCACTTTTTGTAACGGGGATAAACGTCTTCACCAAATGGCAGGCACAGGTCACGGGCGGTGCGATGCCAGTGAATGGCGTCGTCTTCAAAACCATAGAATGGAGTTAAGTCGAAGCCGCCGCCAAACCACCAGACGGGATCGGCCCCCGGTTTTTCGGCAATAAAAAACCGCACATTCGCGTGGCTGGTGGGAACGTACGGATTATGCGGATGCACTACCAGCGATACGCCCATCGCCTCGAAACTGCGCCCGGCAAGTTCCGGGCGATGAGCGGTCGCGGAAGCGGGCATCGCGTTGCCGTGGACGTGAGAAAAGTTGACGCCCGCCTGTTCGAAAACACCACCATTACGCAACACCCGACTACGCCCGCCGCCACCAGCTTCACGTTGCCAGCTATCTTCGACAAACTCTGCGCCATCTACGGCGGCCAGTTGCTGGCAAATTGTATCCTGAAGGTCGAGGAGGAACTGTCTAACCTGGTGTGCGTCGGGTTTCATAACTTACCGCTTTTTCGAGTGTGCTTTCTGGTTATCAAACCAGTGGAAATAACTGATCACGCCTTCAGCAATCGCTGTGGCGATTTTCTGACGAAACGCCGCCGTGCCTAATAGCCGTTCTTCTTCCGGGTTGGTGATAAACGAAGTTTCCACCAGCACCGAAGGAACCGACGGTGATTTCAACACCACAAATGCCGCTTGTTCGGTGTTGCGGCTGTGCAGTTTATGCACCGGCTTAATCTTCTTCAGAATATGCGAGCCGAGCGTCAGACTATTTTTAATGGTATCTGTTTGCACCAGATCAAACAGCACTTGTTGCAATAGGTGATCCCTGTCGGTCGCCTTTTTCCCGGCAACTTCATCAGCACGGTTTTCGCGTTCCGACAAATATTTTGCCATCGCGCTACTTGCGCCACGGTTAGAGAGGGCAAAGACCGATGCACCAGCGGCTTTCGGGTTGGTAAAGCCGTCGGCGTGAATTGACATAAACAGGTCAGCGCCATGTTTATGGGCGATTTCAACGCGATCGTACAGTGGAATAAAGGTATCGCCAGAACGCGTCAGCCGCGCATCAATGCCATGATTGCGCAAAATTGAACGGACGTTTTTGGCGATTGCCAGCACCACGTGTTTTTCTTTTGACCCGTTGCGGCCAATCGCACCGGTATCAATCCCGCCGTGACCCGGATCGAGAACGACTATCCGCTTGCCCCCAGCTTTTTTGGCTTTCGGCTTAGTGTGTCCGTTGCTGGTTTTTAAAGGTTCTTCTTTGGCGATGGCTTGTGACATTCCTGACAACGTCAGGGCAGCCAATCCGGCTTTCAGCACCTGGCGGCGCGAAGTGAGTGTTTTTAGTGGTTTAAAAGTGCTCATACGGCCTGAGTTGTAATAATGAAGTTCCAGATGTTATATCGTATCGCGTAATCCGTTACGACGGTTTGCTGGTGAGAATTGTTTTACTTTTCATTTCAATAAATGACAACGCGTCATTATGCCACTTTTTCAACCGATTTTCGTCAGATATTGGCTAATTCGGTCGTTCACGCCATAATCACCCTTTTAACCCCCAAAAAGGTAACTCATACCATGGAGATACGCGTATTTCGCCAGGAAGATTTCGAAGAGGTCATCACCCTTTGGGAGCGTTGCGACTTGCTGCGTCCGTGGAACGATCCGGAAATGGACATCGAACGCAAGATGAACCATGACGTTAGTTTGTTCCTGGTCGCGGAAGTGAATGGTGAAGTGGTGGGAACGGTGATGGGCGGTTATGACGGGCATCGTGGGTCTGCTTATTATCTTGGCGTGCATCCGGAGTTTCGCGGGCGCGGCATTGCTAACGCCTTGCTTAATCGGCTGGAGAAAAAGCTGATTGCCCGCGGTTGCCCGAAAATTCAGATCAACGTGCCGGAAGACAATGACATGGTGCTCGGAATGTACGAACGCCTGGGATATGAACACGCTGATGTGCTGAGTCTGGGTAAGCGTTTGATTGAAGATGAAGAGTACTGAGTTTCATCCTGTCCATTATGATGCGCACGGACGCTTGCGTTTACCCTTCCTTTTCTGGCTTGTGCTACTGCTTCAGGCGCGAACCTGGGTGCTGTTTGTGATTGCCGGTGCGTCGCGTGAGCAGGGTACTGCGCTGCTGAATCTGTTTTATCCCGATCATGATAATTTCTGGCTGGGGTTAATTCCCGGCATTCCAGCAGTGCTGGCGTTTTTGCTGAGTGGTCGGCGGGCTACGTTTCCCCGTATCTGGCATGGGCTCTATTTTCTGTTGCTGTTGGCGCAAGTGGTTTTACTTTGCTGGCAACCGTGGCTGTGGTTGAACGGTGAATCGGTTAGCGGAATCGGTCTGGCGCTGGTAGTGGCGGATATTGTGGCGTTAATCTGGCTGCTGACTAATCGACGTTTACGCGCTTGTTTTAATGAAGAAAAAGAATAACGCAGAGGTGCACTTTGTTTATGCCGGATGCGGCGTGAACGCCTTATCCGGCCTACAAAACATCGAAAATTCAAGATATTGCAGGAAAAAGCAGGCCTGATAAGCGTAGCGCATCAGGCAATTTTGTGTTTGTCATCTACCTCTAACGGCACTTTTTTGCAAATTTGCACTCCAAGCAACGTTATTGAATAACCAAAGGAAGTGAGATGAAATCGCTGCGTTTAATGTTATGCGCTATGCCGTTGATGCTGACCGGCTGTTCCACTATGTCGTCAGTTAACTGGTCTGCCGCTAATCCGTGGAACTGGTTTGGTTCATCTACCAAAGTGAGCGAGCAGGGCGTGGGTGAATTAACGGCGTCCACACCATTACAAGAACAAGCTATTGCCGATGCGCTTGATGGTGATTATCGCCTGCGCAGCGGAATGAAAACCGCTAACGGTAATGTAGTGCGCTTTTTTGAAGTGATGAAAGGCGACAGCGTGGCGATGGTCATCAATGGTGATCAAGGTACAATCAGCCGCATTGACGTTTCAGATAGCGATATTCCTGCGGACTCCGGTGTTAAAATCGGTACACCGTTTAGCGACCTTTACAGCAAAGCATTTGGCAATTGCCAAAAAGCAGATGGTGATGATCGTGCTGTCGAATGTAAAGCTGAAGGCAGTCAACATATTAGCTACCAGTTCAGCGGTGAATGGAGTGGTCCTGAAGGGTTAATGCCTTCGGACGATACCTTGAAAAACTGGAAAGTCAGTAAAATTATCTGGCGACGTTAATTTGCGTCTGAGCAAACCGCTAATCACAAAAAACACGTAAAATAGCGCCCAACAATGCCACGGATTGCGTGGCATTATTATTTTCAGGAGGAACAATGTCTCAGGTTCAGAGTGGCATTTTGCCAGAACATTGCCGCGCGGCGATTTGGATCGAAGCCAACGTAAAAGGGGAAGTTGATGCCCTGCGTGCGGCCAGTAAAACATTTGCCGACAAACTGGCGACTTTTGAAGCGAAATTCCCGGACGCACATCTTGGTGCAGTCGTTGCCTTTGGTAACAACACCTGGCGCGCTCTGAGCGGTGGCGTTGGTGCCGAAGAGCTGAAAGATTTTCCGGGCTACGGCAAAGGTCTTGCGCCGACCACTCAGTTCGATGTGTTAATCCACATTCTTTCTCTGCGTCATGACGTAAACTTTTCTGTCGCCCAGGCGGCGATGGAAGCCTTTGGCGACTGCATTGAAGTGAAAGAAGAGATCCACGGCTTCCGTTGGGTGGAAGAGCGTGACCTGAGCGGCTTTGTTGACGGCACAGAAAACCCGGCGGGTGAAGAGACGCGTCGCGAAGTTGCGGTTATCAAAGACGGCGTGGATGCGGGCGGCAGCTATGTGTTTGTGCAGCGTTGGGAGCACAACCTGAAGCAGCTCAACCGGATGAGCGTTCACGATCAAGAGATGATGATCGGCCGTACCAAAGAAGCCAACGAAGAGATTGATGGCGACGAACGTCCGGAAACTTCTCACCTGACCCGTGTTGATCTGAAAGAAGATGGCAAAGGACTGAAGATTGTTCGCCAGAGCCTGCCGTACGGCACCGCCAGTGGCACTCACGGTCTGTACTTCTGCGCCTACTGTGCGCGTCTGCATAACATTGAGCAGCAACTGCTGAGCATGTTTGGCGATACCGATGGTAAGCGTGATGCGATGTTGCGTTTTACCAAACCGGTCACTGGCGGCTACTACTTCGCGCCGTCGCTGGACAAGTTGATGGCGTTGTAAGCGTTTCTGATTCGATGATTAAAGGCCAGCCAATAGCATTACTGACTGGCCTCAGATTGTTGATAAAGTACGCGTTGTACACGCCGGATGCGACGTAAACGTCTTATCCGGCCTACAAATCGTGCGAATTCAATACATTGCAGGGGCCGCGTAGGCCTGATAAGCGTAGCGCATCAGGCAGTATTGCGTTTGTCAGCAGTCTCAGGCCAGCCAGTAACAAAACTGACTGGCCTTTTTATTACTTCTGCTTTAACGCCGCATACACCTGATCAACCACCCAACCATAAGTTGCAATCGGTAACTGACCGCTTTCGAACATATTGGGATTTTTTTGTGGATCGGCAACTGGCGAATGGGGCTTGTTGCTTAACATCACAATCGCTATATGATTGACCGGATCGATAACGGTTACCGTCCCGGTCCAGCCCGTGTGACCGTACGTTTGCGGGCTTGCCAGCGTGCCAAACGTCGGCGTCATGGTGGCATTACCATTCACGCGCCAGCCAAGGCCAAAAGTGGCGTCCTCCTTTGAGCTGGTGGTGAACATCTTCACCGTTTCCGCACTGAACAGCTTCACATCACCATAGCCACCGCCGTTCAGCATCGTTTGCATTAACACCGCAATATCGCCGGTATTGGAAAACAAACCTGCGTGTCCGGAAACGCCGCCCATCGAATAGAACGCTTTTTCATCGTGCACCTGACCCCAGATAGTGGAGGTGCGGATATTCGGAAAGTGGATCACGCCATCGCGGGTATTGCCGTTCAGTTCCGTCGCGGCAATTTGCTGCGGTTTAAAGCCTTTCAGCAGCGGGTTAAATACCGTATGCGTCAGGCCGAGTGGTCGATAAATCGACTCTTCAACATAGCGGTCAAGCGGCTGGCCAGTAACTGACTCGACGATAAATCCAAGCAACATATAATCGACATCGCTGTAGATATGTTTGCTGCCGGGCTGATACTCCAGCGGCGTGCGCTTGATCATCTCCAGCGTCTGGCCTTTATCCTGGGAATATAACGCGCCCGCGACCGCTTTATTCGG
Source organism: Escherichia sp. E14S1 (assembly GCF_004211995.1). Lineage (NCBI taxonomy): Bacteria > Pseudomonadati > Pseudomonadota > Gammaproteobacteria > Enterobacterales > Enterobacteriaceae > Escherichia > Escherichia sp. E14S1. Next base: position 413,166 of record NZ_RHJQ01000008.1, on the reverse strand, counting down.
GTATTGTGGGTCCGCCGGGAAACCGCCGCTGTGATGCAGCAGATCAGAAATCCGCAACGTGTTTTTGCCTTTGATGGTGTCATTTGGACTGTCGGCAAACCCTGGAATATATTTCGCAATCAGATCGTCAGGATGTAGTTTGCCTTCGCTCATCAGCTTTTGCAGAGCGAAGTTAGTGGCGTACATTTTGGTATTTGAGGCCAGGTCATACAGCGTCTCGGTGGTGGCTTTTACAGGCTGCGCCATCAACACGCTGCCATCGTACTTTTTCGCCATCCCCCAGGCTTTGCGATACACAATCTGATTATCTTTAATAATCAGTAGGTTTACGCCGGGATAACCGGCATCAACTTGCTGGTTAATCCAGCGATCCATCTGGTTAAGCCGTTCGACATTGAACCCTGCTTTCTCTGGCGAACTTTCTGTCAGAACAGGGTATTTTGCGGCGCTGACGCTACAGCTGACAGCCAGCAGAGAAAGATAGAGCATTGTCCGTTTCATAATCAGTCCAGATTGACGTTACGGCAGCCAAAGAACGTGGTGAAAATAAACCCACTAACCCATGCCACCAGAATCCCACCTGCATATACCGCCATTGCCGGAAGGATACCTTGAGCGGAAGTCATCAGCGGTAGTGCCACCAGGCCAGACGGTCCGAAGGCGCTGTTTAAGCCCATTGGCAGACCCCACCAGGCTATCAGCCCGATAAACAAACCGCCCGCCGCGCCGCCTAAACAGGCGGTAACAAACGGCTTCATGCGGGGCAGGGTGACGCCGTAAATCAACGGTTCACCAACGCCCAGCAGACCGGGAATTATCGCCCCGCGCACCTGACTGCGTAGTGCACTGTGCGGTTGCGCTCGCCAGTAGAGCGCCAACGCCGCGCCCACCTGGCCCGCGCCCGCCATCGAAAGGATGGGAAATAAGCTGTTGAATCCCTGACTGTCCATTAAAGCCAGATAAACAGGAATGAAGCCCTGATGCACGCCAAACACCACGGCGATCAGGAACAGCCCGGCTAAAACCGCACAACCGAGCGGATTACTATTCAAGTGCATAAACAGCCACGACATACCTTCGAATAACCAGCCGCCCAGCGGCATAATGATCAGGTACGCAAGCGTAGCGGTGATCAACAGAGTGATTAACGAGGTCAGCAGCATGTCGAGATCGTCCGGCATAAAGCGGCGCACCATGCCTTCAATGCGGGCGCAGGCCCAAGCGGCAATCAACACGCCGATAATATTGCCGCGCGGATCGATGGGCAGACCGAAGAAATCGTGAAATCCGGCGTAGTAACCAGTGGTGGCAGCAGGGTTATAACCGAGCAAAAAGAGCGCGGCAATAATTGCGCCATTGACGCCCGTGCCGCCGAACGCCTGGGCCGCGTTATAGCCCACCAGAATTACCAGGAAGGTGAACAAGCCTTTGCTGAACACCTTCATAAAATTCAGCGCATCGGGCAGCGTTCCCTGAGCATCTGCCGGAACGTGCATCACCGTGGCGATTAGCGTCGCTATCCCCAGCAACAGACCCGCAGCAATAAAACCGGGGATCAGCGGTGTAAAGATGGTGGCGAATTTGGCGAGAAATTGTTGCACGCCGGAAGTTTGTCTGGCTTTTAACTGGCGTTTATTCTGGGCGGCGATCTCCGCGGCATCCTGCACGGGTGCTTCGCCCAGCAACTCGCTCATGGCTTTTGCGGCACGATGCGCTTTGCCCGGCCCAAAGACCACTTGCACCTGATCGCTGGTCAAAATGACGCCCTTTACACCTTCCAGGGTTTTGATATCGGGATCAACCAGTGAACTGTCATGTACACCCAGACGCAGACGCGTCATACAGTTACCACAGCTGGCGATGTTTCCCGGGCCACCGACCCGGGTAAGAATGGTGTTCAGAAGTTCACTGCTGATCTCTTTAGCCATGGGTTATTCCTTTTCCAGAGCTTTGCGAATAAAGCCGCCATGTTGATCCAGGCGTTTTTTAGCTTCTGCGGCATCGAGATTTTTCAGCACCATCACAATAGCCGTTTTACAGTGGCGGTCGCAGGCAACCAATGCCGCTTCCGCTTGCTCAGCGCTACATCCGGTGGCGTTTTTGACGATATTGACCTGGCGTACATGCAGTTTTTCATTGGTGGCGACCACATCGACCATCAGGTTACCGAACACTTTGCCTGACTTAATCATCAACCCGGTGGAGAGCATATTGAGCACCAGTTTCTGCGCCGTGCCAGCTTTCATTCGCGAAGAACCCGTGACCACTTCGGCCCCAACAATCGGCGTAATAGCAAACTCTGCGGTGGTTGAAACGGCGCTCCCCGGATTACAGGAAATTCCCACTGTGCGGCAACCGAGCTGGCGGGCGTATTCCAGTCCGGCAATCACATACGGCGTACGACCGCTGGCGGCAATACCAACCACCACATCCTGTGCCGTTAAATTAATACTTTTCAGATCGTTAACGCCGCCTTCCCGGCTATCTTCCGCGCCTTCCACCGCGTGCTGAATGGCATATTCGCCGCCAGCAATCAAACCAACTACCAGGCCCGGTTTCACGCCGTAGGTCGGCGGACATTCACTGGCATCAAGAATACCCAGACGACCAGAGGTCCCCGCACCGATGTAAATCAGACGGCCGCCGCCGCTCACCTGGGCGTGAATAACATCGATCGCCGCTGCAATATCTGGCAGTACGCGCTCAACGGCGAGTGGTACGGTTTTATCTTCATCGTTGATAATCCGGCACATCTCCAGTGTCGAAACGCGGTCAATTTCAGCCGAGGCGGCATTCGAGCCTTCTGTAATCATCTTTTCAAGTTGCATCAGTGGTGACCTTAGTATTCACAATCAAATAATTGCATATTGATGGAATCATATATCTCAATTTGCTAGTTTTAAAGGAATCATTGAGTCTGAAATCACAGAGTGTGAAGAGCGTCAAAGGGCAAAATCCGTGTGCTATGCTGCGCGCAGGATGTGGTGAGGGAGTGGAAGATGTTGTACCTGACAAAATTACGCAATGCAGAAAGTGGCTTTACTGAAAATGAGCAAAAGATAGCCGACTTTCTGCAGGCCAGGGTGAGCGAACTGAAATCTGTTTCTTCACGAAATATGGCGAAACAGCTCGGTATTAGCCAGTCGAGTATTGTGAAGTTCGCTCAGAAACTCGGCGCGCAAGGGTTTACTGAATTGCGTATGGCGTTAATTGGCGAATACAGTGCCAGCCGGGAGAAAACGAATGCCACGGCACTACACCTGCACAGTTCGATTACCAGTGATGATTCGCTGGAAGTGATCGCGCGCAAACTGAATCGCGAAAAAGAGCTGGCGCTGGAGCAAACCTGCGCGTTGCTCGATTACGCGCGGCTGCAAAAAATCATTGATGTCATCAGTAAAGCACCGTTTATCCAGATAACGGGCCTGGGCGGATCGGCGCTGGTGGGGCGCGATCTGTCGTTCAAACTGATGAAAATTGGCTATCGCGTGGCCTGCGAAGCCGACACGCACGTACAAGCCACCGTTTCCCAGGCGTTAAAAAAAGGCGATGTACAAATCGCTATCTCTTACAGCGGCAGTAAAAAAGAGATTGTCTTGTGCGCAGAAGCGGCACGAAAGCAGGGGGCAACGGTGATTGCCATTACTTCTCTGACTGACTCTCCGCTGCGGCGGCTGGCGCATTTCACGCTCGATACCGTTTCCGGCGAAACCGAATGGCGTAGCTCGTCAATGTCGACCCGCACGGCGCAAAATTCTGTTACCGATTTACTGTTTGTTGGCCTTGTGCAACTCAATGATGTGGAGTCATTGAAAATGATTGAGCGCAGCAGTGAGCTAACACAACGCCTGAAATGATGCATAAAGCAGCGACTGGATTGAGATTTTCCTGAATTAGTGAGCTGATACGCAGCAATATTTTGTTTATCCTGTATTTTCAGAGGGAATGGAGTGTAACGCTCTGTATTAACAAGGAGAGCATTAAAATGGGTAAACTCACGGGCAAGACAGCACTGATTACAGGCGCATTGCAGGGAATTGGCGAAGGAATTGCCAGAACTTTTGCACGTCATGGCGCGAATCTAATCTTGCTGGATATCTCCCCTGAGATCGAAAAGCTGGCGGACGAACTGTGTGGTCGTGGTCATCGCTGTACGGCGGTTGTCGCCGATGTGCGAGACCCGGCGTCGGTAGCCGCTGCTATCAAGCGCGCGAAGGAAAAAGAAGGGCGCATTGATATCCTGGTGAATAACGCAGGCGTTTGTCGCCTGGGCAGTTTCCTCGATATGAGCGATGACGATCGCGATTTCCATATTGATATCAATATTAAAGGCGTATGGAACGTCACAAAGGCGGTGCTGCCGGAGATGATTGCCCGCAAAGATGGCCGCATTGTGATGATGTCTTCGGTCACTGGCGATATGGTGGCCGATCCTGGCGAAACGGCGTATGCCTTAACGAAAGCGGCGATTGTTGGCCTGACTAAATCGCTGGCGGTGGAGTACGCGCAGTCTGGTATTCGCGTAAATGCGATTTGTCCGGGCTACGTGCGCACGCCAATGGCAGAAAGTATTGCCCGTCAGTCGAACCCGGAAGATCCAGAATCGGTGTTGACTGAAATGGCAAAAGCAATCCCGATGCGTCGCCTCGCCGATCCGCTGGAAGTCGGCGAACTCGCGGCCTTCCTCGCATCCGATGAATCCAGCTATTTAACCGGTACACAGAATGTGATCGATGGCGGCAGCACACTGCCGGAGACGGTTAGCGTCGGCATCTGATTCACCTCTGTTTCCTCCCTGCATTTGTGTGGGGAGGATTTCGTTTTGAACCCGGTTCTTATTCCCTTTTCAACTTCCAAATCACCAAACGGTATATAAAACCGTTACTCCTTTCATGCCCGTTATAAATATGATGGCTATTAGAAAGTCATTAAATATATAAGGGTGCGCAATGGCCGTTAACTTACTGAAAAAGAACTCACTCGCGCTGGTCGCTTCTCTGCTGCTGGCAGGCCATGTACAGGCAACAGAACTGCTGAACAGTTCTTATGACGTCTCCCGCGAGCTGTTTGCCGCCCTGAACCCGCCGTTTGAACAGCAATGGGCAAAAGATAACGGCGGCGACAAACTGACGATTAAACAATCTCATGCCGGGTCATCAAAACAGGCGCTGGCGATTTTACAGGGCTTAAAAGCAGACGTTGTCACTTATAACCAGGTGACCGACGTACAAATCCTGCACGACAAAGGCAAGCTGATCCCGGCAGACTGGCAGTCGCGCCTGCCGAATAATAGCTCGCCGTTCTACTCCACCATGGGCTTCCTGGTGCGTAAGGGCAACCCGAAGAATATCCACGACTGGAACGATCTGGTGCGCTCCGACGTGAAGCTGATTTTCCCGAACCCGAAAACGTCCGGTAACGCGCGTTACACCTATTTAGCCGCGTGGGGCGCAGCGGATAAAGCCGACGGTGGCGATAAAGCCAAAACCGAACAGTTTATGACGCAGTTCCTGAAAAACGTTGAAGTGTTCGATACCGGCGGTCGTGGCGCAACTACCACCTTTGCCGAGCGCGGCCTGGGCGATGTGCTGATTAGCTTTGAATCGGAAGTGAACAACATCCGTAAACAGTATGAAGCGCAGGGCTTCGAAGTGGTGATTCCGAAAACCAATATTCTGGCGGAATTTCCGGTGGCATGGGTCGATAAAAACGTGCAGGCCAACGGCACAGAAAAAGCCGCAAAAGCCTACCTGAACTGGCTCTACAGCCCGCAGGCGCAGACCATTATCACCGACTATTACTACCGCGTGAATAACCCGGAAGTCATGGACAAACTGAAAGATAAATTCCCGCAGACCGAGCTGTTCCGCGTGGAAGACAAATTTGGCTCCTGGCCGGAAGTGATGAAAACCCACTTCACCAGCGGCGGCGAGTTAGACAAGCTGTTAGCTGCGGGGCGTAACTGATGTTTGCAGTTTCATCAAGACGCGTGCTGCCGGGCTTTACCTTAAGCCTCGGCACCAGTCTGCTGTTTGTGTGCCTGATTTTATTGCTGCCGCTCTCCGCGCTGGTGATGCAGCTCTCTGAGATGAGCTGGGCGCAGTACTGGGAAGTGATCACCAACCCGCAGGTGGTCGCGGCCTACAAAGTGACGCTGCTGTCGGCGTTTGTGGCTTCGATTTTTAACGGCGTTTTCGGCCTGCTGATGGCGTGGATTTTAACCCGTTATCGCTTCCCTGGCCGCACGCTGCTTGATGCACTGATGGATTTACCCTTTGCGCTGCCAACGGCAGTTGCCGGTTTGACGCTGGCTTCGCTCTTTTCTGTGAACGGTTTTTACGGCGAATGGCTGGCGAAGTTTGATATCAAAGTCACCTACACCTGGCTTGGGATTGCGGTGGCGATGGCCTTTACCAGCATTCCGTTTGTGGTGCGTACCGTGCAGCCGGTGCTGGAAGAGTTAGGCCCGGAATATGAAGAAGCGGCGGAAACGCTCGGTGCAACGCGCTGGCAGAGTTTCTGCAAAGTGGTGCTGCCGGAACTCTCTCCGGCGCTGGTGGCGGGCGTGGCGCTGTCGTTTACCCGCAGCCTCGGTGAGTTTGGCGCGGTGATATTTATCGCCGGGAACATCGCCTGGAAGACGGAAGTGACGTCGCTGATGATTTTTGTTCGCTTACAGGAGTTTGATTACCCGGCGGCGAGCGCGATTGCTTCGGTGATCCTCGCGGCATCCCTGCTGCTGCTGTTCTCAATTAATACTCTGCAAAGTCGCTTTGGTCAGCGTGTGGTAGGTCATTAATGGCGGAAGTTACCCAATTGAAGCGTTATGACGCGCGCCCGATTAACTGGGGCAAATGGTTTCTGATTGGCATCGGGATGCTGGTTTCGGCGTTCATCCTGCTGGTGCCGATGATTTACATCTTCGTGCAGGCATTCAGCAAAGGGCTGATGCCAGTTTTACAGAATCTGGCTGACCCGGACATGCTGCACGCCATCTGGCTAACGGTGATGATTGCGCTGATTGCCGTGCCGGTAAACCTGGTGTTCGGCATCCTGCTGGCCTGGCTGGTAACACGTTTTGATTTTCCTGGGCGTCAGTTGCTGCTGACGCTGCTGGATATCCCGTTTGCCGTCTCTCCGGTGGTCGCAGGCCTGGTGTATCTGCTGTTCTACGGCTCTAACGGCCCGCTGGGCGGCTGGCTGGATGAACATAATCTGCAAATTATGTTCTCCTGGCCGGGAATGGTGCTGGTCACCATCTTCGTCACCTGTCCGTTTGTGGTGCGCGAACTGGTGCCGGTGATGTTAAGCCAGGGCAGCCAGGAAGACGAAGCGGCGATTTTGCTTGGCGCGTCTGGCTGGCAGATGTTCCGCCGCGTCACATTGCCGAATATTCGCTGGGCGCTGCTTTATGGCGTGGTGCTGACCAACGCCCGCGCGATTGGCGAGTTTGGCGCGGTATCGGTGGTTTCCGGCTCGATTCGCGGCGAAACCCTGTCGCTGCCGTTACAGATTGAATTGCTGGAGCAGGACTACAACACCGTCGGCTCCTTTACCGCTGCTGCGCTGTTGACGCTGATGGCGATTATCACCCTGTTTTTAAAGAGTATGTTGCAGTGGCGCCTGGAAAATCAGGAAAAACGCGCGCAGCAGGAGGAACATCATGAGCATTGAGATTGCCAATATTAAGAAGTCGTTTGGTCGCACCCAGGTGCTGAACGATATCTCACTGGATATTCCTTCTGGTCAGATGGTCGCATTGCTGGGGCCGTCCGGTTCCGGGAAAACCACGCTGCTGCGCATTATTGCCGGGCTGGAGCATCAAACCAGTGGGCATATTCGCTTCCACGGCACCGACGTCAGCCGCCTGCACGCGCGCGATCGTAAAGTCGGTTTCGTGTTTCAGCATTACGCGCTGTTCCGTCATATGACGGTGTTCGACAATATCGCCTTTGGCCTGACGGTGCTGCCGCGCCGCGAGCGCCCGAATGCCGCGGCGATCAAAGCGAAAGTGACAAAATTGCTGGAGATGGTGCAGCTTGCCCATCTGGCGGATCGTTATCCGGCCCAGCTTTCCGGCGGCCAGAAACAGCGCGTGGCGCTGGCGCGTGCGCTTGCCGTGGAACCGCAAATTCTGCTGCTCGATGAACCGTTTGGCGCGCTGGATGCGCAGGTGCGTAAAGAACTGCGTCGCTGGCTGCGTCAGCTGCACGAAGAGCTGAAATTCACCAGTGTATTCGTTACCCACGACCAGGAAGAGGCGATGGAAGTCGCCAACCGCGTGGTGGTGATGAGTCAGGGCAATATCGAACAGGCCGATGAACCGGATCAGGTATGGCGCGAACCGGCGACCCGTTTTGTGCTCGAATTTATGGGCGAAGTGAACCGCCTGCAGGGAACGATTCGCGGCGGGCAGTTCCACGTTGGCGCGCACCGCTGGCCGCTGGGGTATACACCTGCGTATCAGGGGCCGGTGGATCTCTTCCTGCGCCCGTGGGAAGTGGATATCAGCCGCCGCACCAGCCTTGAATCGCCGCTGCCGGTACAGGTGCTGGAAGCCAGCCCGAAAGGCCACTACACCCAATTAGTCGTGCAGCCACTGGGGTGGTATGAAGATCCGCTGACGGTCGTGATGCATGGCGACGATGCCCCGCAGCGTGGCGAGCGTTTATTCGTTGGCCTGCAACATGCGCGGCTGTATAACGGCGACGAGCGTATTGAAACCCGCGATGAGGAACTTGCTCTCGCACAAAGCGCCTGATAGGTTGAGTGAATGTTAAACGCCCGGAGGCGCTTCCCGCGATCCGGGCTTTTTAATGGCAAGGTTTGTAACCTGTAGGCCTGATAAGACGCGCAAGCGTCGCATCAGGCAACACCACGTATGGACAGAGATCGTGAGTACATTAGAACAAACAATTGGCAATACGCCTCTGGTGAAGTTGCAGCGAATGGGGCCGGATAACGGCAGTGAAGTGTGGTTAAAACTGGAAGGCAATAACCCGGCAGGCTCGGTGAAAGATCGTGCGGCGCTATCGATGATCGCCGAGGCGGAAAAGCGCGGGGAAATTAAACCGGGCGACGTGCTGATTGAAGCCACCAGTGGCAATACTGGCATTGCGCTGGCGATGATTGCCGCGCTAAAAGGCTATCGCATGAAGTTGCTGATGCCCGACAACATGAGTCAGGAACGTCGTGCGGCGATGTTGGCTTACGGCGCGGAACTGATTCTGGTTACCAAAGAACAGGGCATGGAAGGAGCGCGCGATCTGGCGCTTGAAATGGCAAATCGTGGTGAAGGCAAGCTGCTCGATCAGTTCAATAATCCCGATAACCCTTATGCGCATTACACCACCACTGGGCCGGAAATCTGGCAGCAAACCGGCGGGCGTATCACTCATTTTGTCTCCAGCATGGGGACAACTGGCACCATTACCGGCGTGTCACGCTTTATGCGTGAGCAATCCAAACCGGTGACCATTGTCGGCCTGCAGCCGGAAGAGGGCAGCAGTATTCCCGGCATTCGCCGCTGGCCTGCGGAATATCTGCCTGGCATCTTTAACGCTTCGCTGGTGGATGAGGTGCTGGATATTCATCAGCGCGATGCGGAAAACACCATGCGCGAACTGGCGGTGCGGGAAGGGATTTTCTGCGGCGTCAGCTCTGGCGGTGCGGTTGCTGGCGCGATACGCGTGGCAAAAGCTAACCCTGGCGCGGTGGTGGTGGCGATCATCTGCGATCGCGGCGATCGCTACCTTTCCACCGGGGTATTCGGGGAAGAGCACTTTAGCCAGGGGGCGGGGATCTAAGATTATTGCGCAGGCACTGTTTTATCCGTCTGCGCAATCAGTGCATGTAAAAAAGGTTGCGCATTTTCATCGCTCTTACCGGGCATCTTCACGATGTAAGGCTTCCCGGTAATCGATGATGACGAGGCAACCTTATCAATAAATTGTTCGGCAGTGTCAATGCGGTTTCGGGTGTTGCCCAGCTTCAGGCGCAGGTGGGAAACCGCTTCATCGCAGGTATGTTCATCGCCGTTGCGCACAAATATCAAATCCTTTTTCTGTGCTAATCCCTCCAGCATGGCGTTGATGCGGGCTTCTTCGTGGGCAGTTAACTTCGCGTAAGCGGGGAGTGTCATCAACAGCGTAATGACCAGACAAATGATTTTCTTCACTGAATTACCATATCCTTGTTTTGTGATAGCCGATTTGACTGCCAAAATCAGGTAAAGTTTCGGTTGGGATGCGATGAGGATCATCGGCAAGGAGAAAAATTAAATGAGTAGTTTGTTGTTGTTTAACGATAAGAGCAGAGCGTTGCAGGCGGATATTGTCGCTGTGCAGTCGCAGGTGGTGTATGGCAGCGTAGGCAACAGCATTGCCGTGCCTGCTATTAAACAGAACGGCCTGAATGTCTTTGCCGTGCCGACCGTGTTGCTCAGCAATACGCCACATTATGATACGTTCTACGGTGGTGCGATTCCGGATGAATGGTTTAGCGGCTATTTACGTGCACTACAGGAGCGTGATGCGCTGCGCCAGCTGCGCGCTGTCACCACCGGCTATATGGGAACCGCGTCGCAAATCAAAATACTTGCCGAGTGGCTGACTGTATTACGCGAAAACCATCCTGACTTATTGATTATGGTCGATCCGGTCATTGGCGATATTGATAGCGGTATCTACGTCAAACCTGACCTGCCCGATGCGTATCGGCAATATTTGTTGCCACTGGCGCAGGGAATTACGCCAAATATCTTTGAGCTGGAAATCCTGACCGGTAAAAACTGCCGCGATCTCGACAGCGCCATTGCCGCAGCAAAAAGTTTGCTTTCAGACACATTAAAATGGGTGGTTATTACCAGCGCCTCTGGTAACGAAGAAAATCAGGAGATGCAGGTGGTGGTGGTCAGTGCCGACAGCGTGAATGTCATTTCCCATTCTCGGGTAAAGACGGACCTTAAAGGAACAGGCGATCTGTTTTGCGCCCAGCTCATCAGTGGCTTGTTGAAAGGTAAGGAATTAACTGACGCGGTACATAGCGCAGGCTTACGCGTACTGGAGGTGATGCGCTACACCCAGCAACATGAGAGCGATGAATTGATTTTGCCGCCGTTGGCGGAAGCATAAAAAATGGCGCCGATTGGCGCCATTTTTCACTGCGGCAAGAATTACTTCTTGATGCGAATAACCGGGGTTTCACCCACAGTCACGCTACCGGACAGTTTGATCAGTTCTTTGATTTCGTCCATGTTGGAGATAACAACCGGAGTCAGGGTAGACTTGGCTTTCTCTTCCAGCAGCGGGAGATCGAATTCAATCACAGTATCGCCAACTTTCACGCGCTGACCTTCTTCAGCAATACGCTTGAAGCCTTCGCCTTTCAGTTCAACAGTGTCGATACCGAAGTGAACGAACAACTCAACGCCGCTATCAGATTCGATGGAGAACGCGTGGTTGGTTTCAAAGATTTTACCAATGGTGCCGTCAACCGGAGCGACCATTTTGTTACCAGTTGGTTTGATAGCAATACCATCACCAACGATTTTTTCCGCAAAAACGACATCCGGCACGTCTTCGATATTGACGATCTCGCCAGAGAGCGGAGCAATGATCTCAATAGTTCCAGTATCCTTCTTGTCGTCGGAAACCAGAGATTTCAGTTTATCGAACAAACCCATGATCTTCTCCTAAGCAGTAAATTGGGCCGCATCTCGTGGATTAGCAGATTGTTTTTTCTTCAATGAACTTGTTAACCAGCGTCATTAACTCGTCCGTTGTCGGTTGAGCAAGAGCCTGCTCTGCTAACACCTTCGCATCTTCGAAGTTCGTGTTACGGATAATCTTCTTAATGCGCGGGATAGAAATGGCGCTCATAGAGAATTCGTCCAGACCCATCCCCAGCAACAGAAGTGTAGCACGTTCATCGCCAGCAAGCTCACCACACATACCTGTCCATTTGCCTTCAGCATGAGAAGCATCAATAACTTGCTTGATCAAGTTCAGCACGGACGGTGACATTGGCTGGTAAAGGTGTGAAATCATATCATTACCACGGTCAACTGCCAGAGTGTACTGCGTTAAATCATTGGTGCCGATACTAAAGAAATCAACTTCTTTGGCTAAATGACGCGCAATTGTCGCGGCAGCCGGTGTTTCCACCATTACGCCAATTTCAATTGACTCGTCAAACGCTTTACCTTCGTCGCGCAGTTCCTGTTTGTAGATTTCGATCTCTTTGCGCAGTGCACGCACTTCTTCAACAGAGATGATCATCGGGAACATGATGCGCAATTTACCGAAAGCAGAGGCACGCAGGATAGCGCGAAGCTGATCGCGCAGGATCTCTTTACGATCCATCGCGATACGGATAGCACGCCAGCCGAGGAACGGGTTCTCTTCTTTCGGGAAGTTCATGTACGGCAGCTCTTTATCGCCGCCAATGTCCATGGTACGAACAATAACTGCCTGTGAGCCACACGCTTCAGCCACCGCTTTGTAAGCAGCAAACTGTTCTTCTTCGGTTGGCAGCGCGTCGCGGTCCATGAACAGGAATTCGGTACGATACAGACCAACGCCTTCAGCGCCGTTACGCTCTGCACCTTCAACGTCACGAACAGTACCGATGTTAGCGCACACTTCGACCTGGTGACCGTCCAGCGTAATTGCTGGCAGATCTTTCAGTTTAGCAAGCTCTGCTTTTTCAGAAGCAACTTGCTCCTGAACGGCGCGCAGTTTATCAATAACTTCATTGGTTGGATTGACGTAAACTTGATTGTTTACGGCATCCAGAATCAGATAGTCGTCGTTTTTCACCTGAGAGGTGACGCTACCGGTACCCACGATGGCTGGCAGTTCCAGAGAACGCGCCATGATAGAGGTGTGGGAAGTCCGGCCACCCGCGTCGGTGATGAAACCCAGCACCTTCTTCAGGTTTAGCTGTGCGGTTTCAGACGGCGTCAGGTCAGCGGCAACCAGGATTACTTCATCCTGAATGGCGCTCAGGTCGATGATCTTCAGCCCAAGGATGTTGCGCAGCAGGCGCTTACCGATATCACGTACGTCGGCCGCACGCTCTTTCAGGTATTCGTCATCCAGTTCTTCCAGGGCAGAAGCCTGACCTTCGATAACTTCATGAGCAGCTGCATCAGCGGTCATGTGCTTATCTTTAATCAGGGCTATGATTTCCTGCTCCAGCTCCTCATCTTCGAGCAACATAATATGCCCTTCGAAGATGGCTTCTTTTTCTTCACCGAACGTTTCACCAGCTTTCGTTTTGATCGTTTCCAGCTGGGCAGATGCCTTGGCACGACCGCTCAGAAAACGTTCAACTTCCTGATCAACCTGGTCGGCAGAAATTTTTTTCCGGTCAATGACGATTTCGTCTTCTTTCAAAAGCAGAGCTTTACCGAAAGCGATACCCGGGGATGCTAAAATGCCTGAAATCATAACCCTACCTTACTTGTGACTGATTTTTAAAAGAACCCGGGAAATTACTCGAGTTCCGCCATCAGTTTAACCAGATGTTCAACCGCTTTTTGCTCGTCTTCGCCTTCTGCAGAGATAGTCACAACGGTGCCTTGAGTCAGGCCCAGAGTCTGCAGTTTGAACAGGCTTTTGGCGCTGGCGCTTTTGCCGTTAGAAGTCACAGTAATTTCAGAAGTGAAGCCCTTAGCTTCTTTTACAAACTGGGCAGCAGGGCGGGTGTGCAGACCGTTCGGAGCGGTAATGGTAACTTCTTGCTGGAACATTGTATTTCCCCAACTTATAGGTTTAGTGTTGTGGAACTAAAGTCTAGCCTGGCGGTTCGACTTTAGCCTGTATTGTTAGCGCCAGTTTTAACAGACGCGACGCACGAAGTGCTCTATACAGTCCATTGCTGGCGGATGTTGGCCGCTGACGTTTCGTTCATCATTAAACATTATGCCGCTAAAGGAAGACTTGAACCAAATCATAAAATCGATTCAGCTAAGGCTTTTCCTGTAACGATTAATTTCGCGCATCAAAATAATTAGTCAGGTTAAATACCAGTTCCGACAAGTTGAATCAATGCCAGGAGGGGTGAAAGTTTGAAGCAGGCCACAAAAAAGCACCTGAAAAGGTGCTTTTTTACGCATTTCTAACAAGCTGGCATTACTGTTGCAATTCTTTCTCGGTAAAGAGATCGGCAAACAGTGCAGTGCTTAAATAACGCTCACCCGATGATGGAAGAATAACCACAATATTCTTATTGGTAAAGCTTTCATCTTCTTGTAGTTTCAACGCCGCAGCAACAGCCGCGCCGGAAGAGATCCCGGCAAGAATGCCTTCTTCTTCCATCAGGCGACGCGCAGTAGAGATGGCTTCTTCATTGGTGATGCCAATAACTTTGTCGACCAGTTTGAGATCAAGGTTAGCCGGGATAAAGCCAGCACCGATGCCCTGGATTTTATGCGGCCCGGGTTTGATTTCTTCACCTGCCAGCGCCTGGGCGATAACGGGAGAGTCGGTTGGTTCTACGGCAACAGAGATGAGGTCAGTCTTGCCTTTGGTGCCTTTAATGTAGCGGCTGACGCCGGTCAGCGTACCGCCAGTGCCGACACCAGCAATAAACACATCGACCTGACCGTCAGTATCTTCCCAGATCTCCGGGCCGGTGGTTTTTTCATGAATTTCCGGGTTTGCCGGGTTGCTGAATTGTTGCAGCAGCAAGTATTTTTCTGGATTGCTGGCAACAATTTCCTCCGCTTTTTGAATCGCACCTTTCATGCCTTTAGCACCTTCGGTCAGCACCAGGTTTGCACCTAACGCTTTGAGCAGCTTGCGGCGTTCAATACTCATGGTTTCCGGCATGGTCAGAGTGAGTTTATAACCGCGAGCGGCAGCCACATACGCCAGTGCAATCCCGGTATTGCCGCTGGTTGGCTCCACCAACTCAACGCCCGGCTTCAGTACGCCGCGCTTTTCGGCATCCCAAATCATATTGGCACCGATACGGCACTTAACGCTGAAGCTGGGGTTTCGGGATTCCACCTTCGCCAGAATACGTCCGTTACCGATGCGATTCAGGCGAACCAGCGGTGTGTGACCGATAGTCAGCGAGTTATCTTCAAAAATCTTACTCATGGCCTGTCCTTAACTGTATGAAATTGAGATACAACAGGTAGCATACCCGCTCAGAGAATATGCGGAAGTAAGGATTTAGCATATCTATATGCAGAAGGGAAATAATGGCTCGCAAGATGGAATAAGGGGCGGCATAAGCCACCCCTGTTCCACACATAATGTTTACAAAATAATCGGTAAATTGTTACCGCCATAATGCATGTTTAGCGCGGTAGCAATCGACCCACATCGCCGTAGCGCCACAAACGGCCACCGGCATGATGAACAGGTTGAGTACCGGGATCATCGTGAACAAGCTGGTTAAAGCACCAAACTGCATATTAGTGATTTTGCGCGTGCGCAGGGCAGTGCGCATCTCTTTGAATGGCACTTTGTGGTTATCGAACGGATAGTCGCAGTACTGGATGGCTAACATCCAGGCGCTGAACAGGAACCACAGCACCGGTGCAACGGTTTGCCCAATGCCAGGGATGAAGTAAAGGATCAGCAATACAATCGCGCGCGGCAGATACCAGGCAAACTTTTGCCATTCACGTTTCATAATCCGCGGCACATCTTTCATGATGCCGAAAATACCGGTATCCGGTGGCGTAGCGCCAGTCAGTCTTGCTTCCAGTTGTTCAGCCAACAAACCGTTAAATGGTGCGGCAATCCAGTTGGCGATGGTGGAGAAAAAATAGCCAAAAACCAGTAGCACGGAGATAACCGCTACAGGCCACAGCAAATAGCTCAACCATTGCAGCCAGTCAGGTACGTGACTCATTAACGACGGGATCCAAACATCCAGCTGGCTAAAGAGCCACCAGAACGCGCCTCCCATCAACAAGATATTGATCAACAGCGGTAAGATGACAAAACGGCGAATCCCAGGTTGCGAGACGAGCTTCCAGCCTTGCGCAAAATAGTAAAAACCGCTGCGTGAGGCAGATGTGAATGTTGAAACCATAATCAGGATATGCTCCTTTTGACCAATCCCAGGAAAGTTCTGCGTATTTTACCGGGTATTTGCGCAATGGACAGTTAGGATATGTTCGAAAAACCAGCAAAAAGCACGATTTCATCTATCTTTGTGCTGTGAAAGTTAATAGTGCACTTGCACTTGAGGTAATCGACAAATACTCTTAGTGAGTAAATGTTTGCCGTGGTGGCAAGGTGTTAGAACAACAGAGAATATAATGATGCAGGATTTGCGTCTGATATTAATCATTGTTGGCGCGATCGCCATAATCGCTTTACTGGTACATGGTTTCTGGACCAGCCGTAAAGAACGATCTTCTATGTTTCGCGATCGGCCACTAAAACGAATGAAGTCAAAACGTGACGACGATTCTTATGACGAGGATGTCGAAGATGATGAGGGCGTTGGTGAGGTTCGTGTTCACCGCGTAAATCATGCCCCGGCTAACGCCCAGGAGCATGAGGCTGCTCGTCCGTCGCCGCAACACCAGTACCAACCGCCTTATGCGTCTGCGCAACCGCGTCAACCGGTTCAGCAGCCGCCTGAAGCGCAGGTACCGCCGCAACATGCTCCGCATTCAGCGCAGCCTGTTCAGCAACCGCAGCCAGTGCAACAACCGCAGCCAGTACAGCAGCCGGCTTACCCGCCGCAGCCTGAACAGCCGGTTGTTTCGCAGGTGCCTCCAGCTCCGCAGCCTACTTTCCAGACCGCGGAACCTGTAGCGGCACCACAGCCTGAACCTGTAGTTGAACCAGCGCCTGTGATGGATAAGCCGAAGCGCAAAGAAGCGGTGATCATCATGAACGTCGCGGCGCATCACGGTAGCGAGCTAAACGGTGAACTGCTTCTTAATAGCATTCAACAGGCGGGCTTTATCTTTGGCGATATGAATATTTATCATCGCCATCTTAGCCCGGATGGCAGCGGCCCTGCGTTATTCAGCCTGGCGAATATGGTGAAACCGGGAACCTTTGATCCTGAAATGAAGGATTTCACAACGCCGGGTGTCACTATCTTCATGCAGGTGCCGTCTTACGGTGATGAACTGCAAAACTTCAAGCTGATGCTGCAATCCGCGCAGCATATTGCCGATGAAGTAGGCGGCGTAGTGCTTGACGATCAGCGCCGTATGATGACTCCGCAGAAACTGCGCGAGTATCAGGACATCATCCGCGAAGTCAAAGACGCCAACGCCTGATACACTTAAGGCAAATTAACTTCTTTTCGAACCCCCGCTTGTCGGGGGTTTTTAGCATTGATGGTGCGATATGGAATCAATCGAACAACAACTGACAGAACTGCGAACGACGCTTCGCCACCATGAATATCTTTATCATGTGATGGATGCGCCGGAAATCCCCGACGCTGAATACGACAGGCTGATGCGCGAGTTGCGTGAGCTGGAAGCCAAACACCCAGAGCTGATTACCCCTGATTCACCTACCCAACGTGTAGGTGCTGCGCCGCTGGCAGCCTTTAGCCAGATCCGTCATGAAGTACCAATGCTGTCGCTGGATAACGTATTTGATGAAGAGAGTTTTCTCGCCTTCAACAAACGCGTACAGGATCGTCTGAAAAGCAACGAAAAAGTGACCTGGTGCTGCGAGTTAAAGCTCGATGGGCTTGCCGTCAGCATTCTGTATGAGAATGGTGTACTGGTAAGCGCGGCAACCCGTGGCGATGGCACTACTGGGGAAGACATCACGTCTAACGTGCGTACCATTCGCGCCATTCCGCTGAAACTGCATGGTGAGAATATTCCAGCACGTCTGGAAGTGCGTGGTGAAGTGTTCCTGCCGCAGGCGGGCTTTGAGAAGATTAACGAAGAGGCGCGACGCACGGGCGGAAAAGTGTTTGCTAACCCACGTAATGCGGCGGCAGGTTCTCTGCGCCAGCTTGATCCGCGTATTACTGCGAAGCGACCGCTTACTTTCTTCTGCTATGGCGTTGGCGTACTGGAAGGTGGCGAGTTGCCGGATACTCATCTGGGCCGCTTAATGCAGTTTAAAGCGTGGGGATTACCAGTCAGCGATCGGGTAACGCTTTGCGAATCAGCAGAAGACGTGTTGGCGTTTTACCACAAAGTGGAAGAAGACCGCCCGACGCTGGGCTTTGATATTGACGGTGTAGTCATTAAGGTCAACTCGCTGGCGCAGCAGGAGCAACTTGGCTTTGTTTCCCGCGCCCCGCGCTGGGCTGTTGCGTTTAAATTCCCTGCGCAGGAACAAATGACTTTTGTGCGCGATGTAGAGTTTCAGGTTGGGCGTACAGGAGCGATTACGCCCGTTGCGCGTCTGGAACCTGTCCATGTTGCAGGCGTGCTGGTGAGCAACGCCACACTGCATAATGCCGACGAAATTGAACGTCTCGGTTTACGCATTGGCGATAAAGTGGTGATTCGCCGCGCAGGTGACGTGATCCCACAAGTGGTTAACGTCGTGCTTTCTGAACGCCCGGAAGATACCCGTGAGGTTGTATTCCCGACGCATTGTCCGGTATGTGGTTCTGACGTGGAACGTGTGGAAGGCGAAGCGGTGGCCCGCTGTACTGGTGGCCTGATTTGCGGTGCTCAACGTAAAGAATCGCTGAAACACTTTGTTTCCCGTCGTGCGATGGACGTTGATGGCATGGGTGACAAAATTATCGACCAGCTGGTTGAAAAAGAATACGTTCACACTCCGGCGGACCTGTTCAAACTCACCGCAGGCAAACTTACCGGGCTGGAGCGAATGGGGCCGAAATCGGCACAAAATGTGGTTAACGCGCTGGAAAAAGCGAAAGAAACCACCTTTGCCCGCTTCCTCTATGCCCTTGGCATCCGTGAAGTCGGTGAGGCTACCGCAGCCGGTCTGGCGGCATATTTTGGCACGCTGGAAGCGCTGGAATCAGCCTCGATTGAAGAGCTGCAAAAAGTGCCAGACGTCGGGATCGTGGTGGCATCTCATGTTCACAACTTCTTTGCCGAAGAAAGCAACCGCAATGTCATCAGCGAGCTGTTGGCGGAAGGCGTTCACTGGCCTGCGCCGGTGGTGATTAACGCGGAAGAGATCGACAGCCCGTTTGCCGGTAAAACCGTGGTGCTCACCGGTAGCTTAAGTCAGATGTCGCGTGATGACGCTAAAGTTCGCTTGATCGAACTGGGCGCGAAAGTGGCGGGCAGCGTGTCGAAGAAAACCGATCTGGTGATTGCCGGAGAAGCTGCAGGTTCTAAACTGGCGAAAGCGCAGGAACTGGGTATTGAAGTCATCGACGAAGCTGAAATGCTGCGTTTGCTGGGGAGCTGAGGTGGAGAAAGAGCAGCTGATTGAAATTGCCAATACGGTGATGCCGTTTGGCAAGTACAAAGGGCGTCGCTTAATCGACCTGCCGGAAGAGTATCTGCTGTGGTTTGCCCGCAAAGATGAGTTTCCGGCAGGCAAACTCGGTGAGTTAATGCAAATCACGTTGCTGATTAAAACCGAGGGGCTGACGCAACTGGTCCAGCCCCTGAAACGTCCGCTTTAAACTTTTCCGGCGCTGCTTTCCTGCTGCGCCTGCAGTTGCTCGGTCTGGCGCTTATAACGACGCGCCAGTACCGCGCAAACCATCAGTTGGATCTGATGGAAAATCATCAACGGCAGTACCATCATACCGATCACCGATGTGGGGAACAGAATGTTCGCCATCGGAATACCATTCGCCAGACTCTTTTTCGAGCCACAGAAGACGATAGTGATTTCATCCGCCTTATTGAAACCCAGTCGACGCGCCATAAAGACGTTAATCACAATCACAATAGCCAGCAATACGCAGCTAACTACCACAATAAACAGCAGCGAACCCCAACCGACTTTGTGCCAGATGCCGTTAACGACGGCTTCGCTGAATGCCGTATAAACGACCAAAAGAATGGATGTCTGGTCGGTTTTTGCTATCCACTTTTTATTGCGTGCTACCCAGTTACCAATCCACGGGCGAGAAAGATGTCCCAGCACGAACGGCAGCAGTAGTTGCAACATAATCTTACCGACCTGTTCCAGACTGCCTTCTGCTCCGTGGATATTCATTACCAGACCGACCAGCAACGGCGAAAGGAAAATCCCCAGCAGGCTGGATGCCGACGCAGAACAAACCGCCGCCGCGACATTACCGCCCGCCATTGAAGTAAAGGCGATTGCAGACTGCACGGTAGCCGGGAGAATGCACAAATAGAGAAAACCGGAATAGAGCATCGGATCGACATTTACCGGTTTCCACCAGGCAAACAGTACGCCCAGAATCGGAAACAGTACGAAGGTGCTGCACATTACCCACAAATGCAATCGCCAGTGACTACCGCCAGCAATTATCGCCTCACGCGACAGCTTCGCACCGTGCATAAAGAACAACAGGGCAATAGCTGCCGTGGTCAGATTTTCAAAGAAGGGGACAAAACCGCCTCTGGCCGGAAAGAAAGAAGCCAGCAATACCACCGTGATCAGGGTTAAAGTGAAAGGATCGAGGATACGAAAAAGTTTCATAAAGACTCCAGATGACCGATGCTTTCATTGTGCGTTGTTCTGATTGATAAATAAAACTGAATTGCTTATCAATTTGTGCGTGGTAATGGGAAGTCAGGGGGAGCTTCGCCTGGTTGACAAATAGGGGCTGTTAACTGAGGAAACTATGTGACAGCCGAAAAAATCACAGAAGGTTATTACTACTGATGTACATAGCAGTTTTAGCGTGGTCAGCGCTGGTTTTAGAACGGGTATTTTATTGAATAAAGAATGTTACACGGAGTTCGCTGCGCTCAACTCGAACCTGCTGCAGGTTCGAATCTTTGAGTATCGCAGATAGCAAAAAGGCGCCTTTAGGGCGCCTTTTTACATTGGTGGGTCGTGCAGGATTCGAACCTGCGACCAATTGATTAAAAGTCAACTGCTCTACCAACTGAGCTAACGACCCGAAGTGGTGGGTGATGACGGGATCGAACCGCCGACCCCCTCCTTGTAAGGGAGGTGCTCTCCCAGCTGAGCTAATCACCCACTTCGGTACTTCACATTTTTACAAGAAATTTAGCTGGCGAGAAAGTGGTGGGTGATGACGGGATCGAACCGCCGACCCCCTCCTTGTAAGGGAGGTGCTCTCCCAGCTGAGCTAATCACCCACTTCTCAATTTCTTGCTACACGGCGGAGACTACATAAAGTAGTTGGTGGGTGATGACGGGATCGAACCGCCGACCCCCTCCTTGTAAGGGAGGTGCTCTCCCAGCTGAGCTAATCACCCCCGCTGTGTGGAGTCGCATTATAGGGAGAGTTGGAAATGAGTCAACGCATTTTCTAAAGAAATTGTTTGTTCGTCGTAAATTTAAGCAAGGTGATCGCAAAACAGACCGCGTTGCGCAATTTGTCAACGAAAACAATAATGCGTAAGGTAGCAACCCGAACTACATTGAGGAATCAGGCGGGAGTGATAGAATATCGCCCACTCAATTTTTCCAGGATTTGCCGGTTGTCGGCATCTTTCTAAACGTAAGGCCATTTCATGAAAATCAAAACTCGCTTCGCGCCAAGCCCAACAGGCTATCTGCACGTTGGCGGCGCGCGTACTGCTCTTTACTCCTGGCTTTTTGCACGTAACCACGGCGGTGAGTTCGTGCTGCGTATTGAAGACACCGATCTTGAGCGTTCCACGCCGGAAGCTATCGAAGCCATTATGGATGGCATGAACTGGCTGAGTCTGGAGTGGGATGAAGGCCCGTACTTCCAGACCAAACGTTTCGATCGCTATAACGCGGTGATCGATCAGATGCTGGAAGAGGGTACTGCCTATAAATGCTACTGCTCTAAAGAGCGCCTCGAAGCGCTGCGTGAAGAGCAGATGGCAAAAGGCGAGAAGCCGCGTTATGACGGCCGTTGCCGCCACAGCCATGAACATCACGCTGATGATGAACCGTGCGTTGTACGTTTTGCTAACCCACAGGAAGGTTCCGTTGTTTTTGACGATCAGATCCGTGGTCCGATCGAGTTCAGCAACCAGGAGCTGGATGATCTGATTATCCGCCGTACCGATGGTTCTCCGACCTATAACTTCTGTGTGGTGGTTGACGACTGGGATATGGAAATCACTCACGTCATCCGTGGTGAAGACCATATCAACAACACGCCGCGCCAGATCAACATCCTGAAAGCACTGAAAGCGCCCGTACCGGTTTACGCGCACGTTTCTATGATCAACGGTGATGACGGTAAAAAATTGTCCAAACGTCACGGTGCAGTCAGCGTAATGCAGTACCGCGACGACGGCTATCTGCCAGAAGCACTGTTGAACTATCTGGTGCGTCTGGGCTGGTCTCACGGCGATCAGGAAATCTTCACCCGTGAAGAGATGATCAAGTACTTCACCCTGAATGCCGTCAGCAAATCTGCCAGTGCGTTCAACACTGACAAACTGCTGTGGTTGAACCATCACTATATTAACGCGCTGCCGCCGGAGTATGTGGCTACTCACTTACAGTGGCACATCGAGCAGGAAAATATTGATACCCGTAACGGTCCGCAGCTTGCTGAGCTGGTGAAACTGCTGGGCGAACGCTGCAAAACGCTCAAAGAGATGGCGCAAAGCTGCCGTTATTTCTACGAAGATTTTGCTGAGTTTGATGCCGATGCTGCGAAAAAACATCTGCGTCCGGTAGCGCGTCAGCCGCTGGAAGTAGTGCGCGATAAACTGTCTGCTATCACTGACTGGACGGCGGAAAATGTTCACCACGCAATTCAGGCAACGGCGGATGAGCTGGAAGTGGGCATGGGTAAAGTTGGTATGCCGCTGCGTGTCGCCGTTACCGGTGCGGGGCAGTCTCCGGCGCTGGACGTTACCGTTCACGCGATCGGTAAGACACGTAGCATTGAGCGTATCAACAAAGCGCTGGCCTTTATTGCTGAACGCGAAAATCAGCAGTAATTAGCGTATAAAAAGATAAACGGCAGGAGATAATATCCTGCCGTTTTTTTATTTATGCTGATTCGTCAATATCGAGACGGGCGAGGAAATTGCGAATTCCTTCACGTGACAAAAATTGCGCGACTTTTTCCTGCTCAATGTCAGTCATATTATCTAGCGCGTTGATAATTTGTCGATACGCCGGGGCGCGTGCTCCAGGAGCGTATTCAGCAATTCTCTCTTCAGCTTCCATCAACATTGGTGTGTTATGGAACGCAGGCGTGTTCTGAATAAACTCGCAAACCTGCGAATCGACCAGAATAAGTCTGGCACGACCTCCTTTCACGCCGGGAAATTTTTCCGTTCTCCAGCCTTTTTCTCTGATCCAACGGTTAACAGTTTGTTTAGCCACACCCAGGCATTCCGCCAGCTCTTCGGTGGTCATTTTATTACGTAATCTTTTCATATTATTTGCTGTCGCGAATCCCTAAGCGTTGTAATAATCCGATAATCCCTTCCCGCAGAAGCAAGGATGTAAACTGTTTTTGTTCAAGAGGCGTCATCTCTTTCGCCAGCGTCACCAGCAGCACTTCAAGAGGCGTATCGGCAGACAGTTCAGGTGCCTCTCTTTGATCGTCCGGACGTTCTGCATTACGAATATATTCACGAACTTGTTTATTGACGTGAATCAGCCGGGCCTTGCCACCCTGGACACCTGGTTTTGGTGATGTCGTCCAGCCTTGCTTGCGTACCCATTTATTAATGGTCTGGCGGCTATAACCGGTCAGCCTGGCAAGTTCATCTGGCGTCATCCTCTCCTTGAACATAACAATTCCCTGAATGATTGCGGGTCTATTAGTGGTTCATTTTATAACACCACTTTACAAGAAACCGTGACAGGAATAACTACTGAATGCGAGCGACTATCCAAAATAGTTCATTTGCCTGATTTTTCAGCGATTGAAACTACGCCTTGCAATTTGCCGTTGACACATTCGGGCGGAATTCATATGATGCCGCCCGTCAACTCGACAAGCTTTACGTGATGGGGCTATAGCTCAGCTGGGAGAGCGCCTGCTTTGCACGCAGGAGGTCTGCGGTTCGATCCCGCATAGCTCCACCAAATTTTGCACCCAGCAAATTTGGTACGTAAACGACTCGTGGGGCTATAGCTCAGCTGGGAGAGCGCTTGCATGGCATGCAAGAGGTCAGCGGTTCGATCCCGCTTAGCTCCACCAAATTTCAAACCCTCGCTGCGAAGCGGGGGTTTTTTGTCTCTGCTTTTTGCCGCTTTTGTAATACAGTCTACCTTCCAGGTTAGTGTTGCCTGTTGGAAACATCATTGGATGAAATATCGGCAACAGGTCGGTCCCTGTTTGCTTCGCGATGCGAATAAACATATTATTTGTGTGCCTTAAAACCCCGATCAGTGAGAGTAGTGTACTCATGTTTGTGGAGCATAACCTGATAAAAAATATCAAGATATTTGCACTAGCGTTTACGCTCACCGTGGTACTTATTCAGCTATCCCGTTTTATCTCGCCACTTGCTGTTATCCATTCCAGCTATATTTTCCTGGCGTGGATGCCACTGTGCGTAATGCTGTCAATCTTGTTTATCTTTGGCTGGCGCGGTGTCGTTCCTGTTTTATGCGGGATGTTTTGCACCAATCTGTGGAACTTTCATCTCTCTTTTTTACAGACCGCGGTCATGCTCGGTAGCCAGACGTTTGTCGTGTTGTGTGCCTGCGCAATATTACGCTGGCAGCTGGGGACGCGTTGGCGTTATGGATTGACCAGCCGATATGTCTGGCAACGTCTGTTCTGGCTTGGTTTGGTGACACCGATCGGCATCAAATGCAGCATGTATCTTGTGGGGAGCTTCTTTGATTTCCCGCTAAAGATATCTACCTTTTTCGGCGATGCGGATGCCATTTTCACGGTCGTTGATTTGCTAAGCCTTTTCACCGCAGTGCTGATTTACAACATGCTTTTTTACTATCTCACCCGCATGATTGTAAGTCCCCACTTTGCACAGATATTGTGGCGTAGGGATATCGCTCCGTCGTTGAGCAAAGAGAAACGCGCATTTACCTTAAGCTGGCTGGCAGCTCTTAGCGTGTTGCTACTTCTGATGTGCACACCGTATGAAAATGACTTTATTGCCGGTTATCTGGTACCTGTTTTCTTTATCATCTTTACCCTCGGTGTCGGTAAGCTTCGCTATCCGTTTTTAAATCTCACTTGGGCTGTTTCAACGCTTTGCCTTCTGAATTACAACCAGAACTTTTTGCAAGGGGTACTAACCGAATATTCGCTGGCATTTATTCTCGCAGTGCTGATTTCCTTTAGCGTTTGCCTGCTCTATATGGTACGCATTTATTATCGTAGCGAATGGCTTAACCGTCGCTGGCATTTGCAGGCACTGACCGATCCGTTAACGCTATTACCCAACTTTCGCGCACTGGAGCAATCGCAGGAGCAAGAGGCTGGTAAGAGTTTTTGCTGTCTGCGCATTGATAATCTTGAGTTTATGAGTCGCCATTACGGGTTAATGATGCGCGTTCATTGTATTCGCTCAATTTACCGTACATTGCTGCCGTTGATGCAGGAAAACGAAAAGTTGTATCAATTGCCGGGGAGCGAATTGCTGTTGGTACTGACCGGGCCGGAAACGGAAGGGCGGTTACAGCATATGGTTAACATTCTCAACAGTCGGCAAATCCACTGGAACAATACCGGGCTGGATATGGGCTATGGTGCTGCCTGGGGACGTTTTGACGGTAATCAGGATACTCTGCAGCCAATGCTGGGGCAGTTAAGCTGGCTGGCGGAGCAATCCTGCGCACATCATCATGTGCTGGCGCTGGACAGCAGAGAGGAGATGGTTTCCGGGCAGACCACTAAACAGGTGCTATTGCTGAATACCATTCGCACGGCGTTAGATCAGGGTGATTTGCTTCTCTACGCCCAGCCAATTCGCAACAAAGAGGGTGAAGGTTATGATGAGATCCTCGCGCGACTGAAGTATGACGGCGGCATTATGACCCCGGATAAGTTTCTGCCCCTTATTGCTCAGTTTAACCTTAGCGCGCGATTCGATTTACAGGTGCTGGAATCCCTGCTGAAGTGGCTGGCAACCCACCCTTGTGACAAGAAAGGCCCGCGCTTTTCAGTCAATTTAATGCCGCTCACTCTGCTGCAAAAGAATATCGCCGGGCGAATTATTCGTCTGTTTAAACGTTACCGTGTCTCCCCGGAGGCTGTGATTATTGAGATCACCGAGGAGCAGGCGTTTTCTAACGCAGAAAGCAGTATGTACAATATCGAACAACTGCATAAGTTTGGCTTCCGTATTGCGATTGATGACTTTGGCACAGGCTATGCCAACTACGAACGGTTAAAACGTTTGCAGGCTGATATCATCAAGATTGATGGCGTCTTCGTTAAGGATATCGTCACTAATACACTGGATGCGATGATAGTGAGATCAATTACCGATCTGGCGAAAGCGAAGTCATTGAGTGTGGTCGCGGAGTTTGTCGAGACGCAACAGCAGCAGGCGCTATTGCATAAGCTCGGGGTGCAATATCTGCAAG
Organism: Escherichia sp. E14S1; assembly: GCF_004211995.1. Taxonomy (NCBI): domain Bacteria; kingdom Pseudomonadati; phylum Pseudomonadota; class Gammaproteobacteria; order Enterobacterales; family Enterobacteriaceae; genus Escherichia; species Escherichia sp. E14S1. The sequence goes on along the minus strand of NZ_RHJQ01000008.1, from coordinate 386,602 downwards.
GGTATTTAATTGGTCGCCCGCAACCATTAGTTGATTAACAGGCGTAAAAATGCCGGGGAATTATCCCCGGCATTTGAGGTTGATGACAAACGGACAATTGCCTGATGCGCTGCGCTTATCAGGCCTACATGGAAACACAATTTATTGAATTTGCGTTGTTTTGTAGGCTGGGTAGGGCGTTCACGCCACATCCGGCATAAACAGAGCACACTTTGTCAACAAACTGAAGCCGGGGAATTATCCCCGGCTTTTTTAATGGATTCGCTTACAGTACCAGTGCTGCGATTGACGCAGACAGCACACTCACCAGCGTAGAGCCGTAAACCAGTTTCAGACCGAAGCGAGAAACCACGTTACCTTGCTCTTCGTTCAGGCCTTTAACGGCACCTGCGATAATCCCGATAGAAGAGAAGTTAGCGAAGGATACCAGGAACACAGAGAGGATACCTTCAGCACGCGGAGAGAGCGTGGACGCAATTTTCTGCAGATCCATCATCGCAACGAACTCGTTGGAAACCAGTTTGGTCGCCATGATGCTGCCTACTTGCAGTGCTTCACTGGAAGGAACACCCATCACCCATGCAATCGGATAGAAGATGTAGCCCAGAATGCCCTGGAAGGAGATGCTGTAGCCAAACCAGCCAGTCACGGTAGCAAACAGAGCGTTCAGTGCAGCGATCAGGGCGATAAAGCCGATCAGCATTGCGGCAACGATAATGGCCACTTTGAAGCCTGCCAGAATGTATTCGCCCAGCATTTCGAAGAAGCTCTGGCCTTCGTGCAGGTCGGACATCTGAATGTTTTCTTCGCTGGCATCAACACGGTAAGGGTTGATCAGCGACAGCACGATAAAGGTGCTGAACATGTTCAGTACCAGCGCAGCAACTACGTATTTCGGTTCCAGCATCGTCATGTATGCACCAACGATGGACATAGAAACGGTGGACATCGCCGTGGCTGCCATGGTGTACATACGATTACGGGAGATTTTGCCGAGGATATCTTTATAGGCGATAAAGTTCTCGGACTGACCCAGAATCAGGGAGCTGACGGCGTTAAAGGATTCCAGTTTGCCCATGCCGTTGACTTTGGAGAGCAGGAAACCAATTGCACGGATAATCACCGGCAATACGCGAATGTGCTGGAGAATACCGATCAGCGCAGAGATAAAGACGATTGGGCATAGCACTTTCAGGAAGAAGAATGCCAGGCCTTGATCATTCATGCTACCAAAGACGAAGTTAGTCCCTTCGTTGGCAAATCCGAGCAGTTTTTCGAACATTTCGGAGAAGCCTTTTACGAAGCCCAGACCAACGTCGGAGTTCAGGAAGAACCACGCCAGTAACACTTCGATAACAAGCAGTTGAATAACATAACGGATACGAATTTTTTTGCGGTCGCTGCTTACCAGCAGTGCGAGAATCGCAACAACGGCAAGTGCCAGTACAAAATGAAGGACGCGGTCCATATTTGCTCCAAATATGAGGCAGGTTAAATTTCCGTGCACATTCTATGTAACATGGGTAAGGAAAACGAGATCTGACACACACTATAATGACGTCCTGTGACAAGCTTCAAAAATAGTGACCTGTCATACATATTTGCTATGTTGTGTATGGAAGCTGAAAGTTATGTAAATGTGCTAACATTAAACATAATTATAACATTCAAATCATCAATCTTTTCGTAGTCATAATCCTGGTCTATCAGAGAAATCACCACAATCCATTTAAATGAATTTGATAATCATTCTCGTTTGACATAGCATGAAACATAGCAAAGGCTATGTTTTAGAGGCACAAGATGACGAACTATCGCGTTGAGAGTAGCAGCGGACGGGCGGCGCGCAAGATGAGGCTCGCATTAATGGGACCTGCGTTCATTGCGGCGATTGGTTATATCGATCCCGGTAACTTTGCGACCAATATTCAGGCGGGCGCCAGCTTCGGCTATCAACTGCTGTGGGTGGTCGTCTGGGCCAACCTGATGGCAATGCTGATTCAGATTCTCTCGGCCAAACTCGGGATTGCCACTGGTAAAAATTTGGCGGAGCAAATTCGCGATCACTATCCACGTCCGGTAGTCTGGTTCTATTGGTTCCAGGCGGAAATTATTGCGATGGCGACCGATCTGGCGGAATTTATTGGTGCGGCGATCGGTTTCAAACTCATTCTTGGTGTTTCTTTATTGCAGGGGGCGGTGCTGACAGGTATCGCCACTTTCCTGATTTTAATGCTGCAACGTCGCGGGCAAAAACCGCTGGAGAAAGTGATTGGTGGGCTTCTGTTGTTTGTCGCGGCGGCCTACATTGTTGAGCTGATTTTCTCCCAACCGAATCTGGTGCAGTTGAGCAAAGGTATGGCGATACCGAGTTTACCGACCTCGGAAGCGGTCTTCCTGGCGGCTGGCGTGTTAGGGGCGACGATTATGCCGCATGTGATTTATCTTCACTCTTCGCTTACCCAGCATCTACACGGTGGTTCACGCCAACAACGTTACTCTGCGACTAAATGGGATGTGGCGATTGCCATGACCATCGCTGGCTTTGTCAATCTGGCAATGATGGCAACGGCTGCCGCAGCGTTTCATTTTTCTGGTCATACTGGTGTTGCCGATCTTGATGAGGCTTACCTTACGCTGCAACCGCTGTTAAGCAATGCTGCGGCAACGGTTTTTGGTTTAAGTCTGGTGGCGGCGGGGCTTTCGTCAACGGTAGTGGGTACGTTGGCAGGGCAGGTGGTGATGCAGGGGTTCATTCGCTTTCATATTCCGCTGTGGGTACGCCGTACGGTAACCATGCTGCCGTCATTTATTGTCATTCTGATGGGATTGGATCCGACACGGATTTTGGTTATGAGTCAGGTGCTGCTCAGTTTTGGTATTGCTCTGGCGCTGGTGCCGCTGCTGATTTTCACCAGTGACAGCAAGTTGATGGGCGATCTGGTGAATAGCAAATGGGTTAAACAAATCGGCTGGATGATTGTGGTGCTGGTGGTAACGCTGAATATCTGGTTGTTGGTGGGAACGGCATTGGGGCTGTAGTTGAATGAGCGTCGCATCAGGCACCACTGGCGGATGCGGCGTAAACGCCTTATCCGCCCTACGCGTTAAATGAAGTGGGTTTGTAGGCCTGATAAGACGCGCAAGCGTCGCATCAGGCATTGTGCTCCATTAGCGAATGTGTTTAATGACGATGCCCATGTCCACGGCCTTTTCCGCGATGATCATCACGGTCGCTCCAGCCTTCGCGATAGCCACGCTCATACGCTTTACGCTTATCCCAGCCACGGTGATAGCCATTATCATGACGCCACCAGCGGTTTTTACGCCATTCATAATTACGGTGCCAGTAGTCACGATCGCGCCAGTGGCCACCGTCCCAGTAGTTACCATAATTATCGCGATCGCCAATTTGTAATTTAATTGATGGCAGCAAGGTAATTTCACCTGCGTTTGCTGCAAGCGGGATAAATGCCATCAGGGCGGCCGCCAGAAACAGTGACCTGAACATTGTTATTCTCCTTCACGATCGAAGCCGTCAGCGGCCTGTTAACGCAATATTACGGGGAGGTAAAGCCCCGTTTCATCGCCATAACTCTTAAATCATAAGGGAGAGCATTTTTTGCTAAAGGTTATCGTGGGGTGGCTGTTGTTTTGGACGATTCACCATCATCATCGGTTTACCTGCCAGTAATAACCATGCCGGAAGCATGACGATACACAGTAGCGGTAACAATGTGGAATCAGGTACAACGACCGCCGCCATAAACAAACTTAGCCAGCCATCGCGCGTTACCACCAGTACGAGGCCGAGAATCGCGCAGGAGACGGTAATGGCCGCTGGAACGGCGGGAACGTGCGCATGCAGCATCAACCCTAACGCTACGCCGACAAATACCGCCGGGAAGATTCGCCCGCCGCGAAACCCGCTGGCGGCGGCAATGACCAGGGCGGCAAGTTTGATTACCGCCAGCAATAAGTAATCGCTGGTGCTGAAAGCCTGATTTGTCACCATCTGCTGCATCTCGTCCAGTCCTTTAAATAGCGAAACAGGCCCACCAATAACACCCAGAATACCGAGAATAAAGCCGCCAACCCCCAGCATGAGGACCGGATTTTTAATCTGATGTATCATCGCGTGCACCCGTGGGAAACACCACACTGCAACCATACCTGCCGCAATGGCGATCGCCGTCACAATTGCACCACTGATGATGTCTGCTAACTGCATCTGTCCGTAACGAGCAATGGGCAGCGAAAAATGAGGATGGAAAAACAATCCGGTGGTTAGCGCACCAGCCGCCGCTGCCATTAACGGCGCAAAGAGACGATCCCAAAGTGGAACGTCGTGGCTGCCATTTAAGGTTTGCGAAAATATCAACGCCGCTGCAACAGGTGTGCCAAACAGTGCGCCGATGGTGCCCGCAGAGGCTAAAATAGTCCACTCCATCCGGTTCACTCGTGGTAACAGACGCGCGCCAATCGCCACCGCGAGGGCGATATTGACGGTCATAATGGGATGTTCCGGCCCAAGACTGACGCCGCCAGCAAGACCGAGAATTAATGCTACGATCAGTCCTGGTAGCGCAGAGGGAGGGACTGGCGCGCCAATCAGCGCTTCACAGGCAGGATCCGGCCCGGCATGACCCCGGCTGAAACGGATGACTAGCCCAACAGCAGCTCCTGTCAGCGTTAAAATTCCGATGATCCAGAGCGGTGAATCCTGGGCTATCCCCAGACTTCCCGGCAGTCGTTGCCAGAGCAGATTCTGTAATACCGAGGCGATTTTCATTACCACCATCAGAATAAGACTGGACGCAATCCCAATTGCCAGAGCGGGGAGCGATAATAACAACATGGTTCTGGCTCGCGGATGGAGCATGTTCTATTCCTTTATGCGGGTTCAGATATTTAGTTTGCCCAGCTTGCACAAAGACATCGCTGCAATTGATGCTGAAACGATAAAGTAAATGTGTGACCCAGATCGATATTTACAGGGAGCCTGCCTTTTCGGCGTTGTTGTTATGCCCCCACGTATTTACAGTGTGAGAAAGAAGTATTTTGACTTTAGCGGAGCAGTTGAAGAATGACAAAGTATGCATTAGTCGGTGATGTGGGCGGTACTAACGCACGTCTTGCTCTGTGTGATATTGCCAGTGGTGAAATCTCGCAGGCTAAAACCTATTCAGGGCTTGATTATCCCAGCCTGGAAGCGGTCATTCGCGTTTATCTTGAAGAGAATAAAGTCGAGGTGAAAGATGGCTGCATCGCCATTGCTTGCCCAATTACTGGTGACTGGGTGGCAATGACCAACCACACCTGGGCGTTTTCGATTGCCGAAATGAAAAAGAATCTCGGTTTTAGCCACCTGGAGATTATTAACGATTTTACGGCGGTTTCGATGGCGATCCCGATGCTGAAAAAAGAGCATCTGATCCAGTTTGGCGGCGCAGAACCAGTTGAAGGTAAACCTGTCGCGGTGTACGGTGCCGGGACAGGGCTTGGGGTCGCACATCTGGTCCATGTCGATAAACGCTGGGTAAGCCTGCCTGGTGAAGGCGGTCACGTTGATTTTGCGCCAAACAGTGAAGAAGAAGCCATTATCCTTGAAATACTGCGCGCGGAAATTGGCCATGTCTCGGCTGAACGCGTGCTCTCTGGCCCTGGACTGGTGAATTTGTATCGCGCGATTGTGAAAGCGGACAACCGCCTGCCGGAAAATCTCAAGCCAAAAGATATTACCGAACGCGCGTTGGCTGACAGCTGCACCGATTGCCGCCGCGCGTTGTCACTGTTTTGCGTCATTATGGGGCGTTTTGGCGGCAATCTGGCGCTCAATCTCGGAACATTTGGCGGCGTCTATATTGCGGGCGGTATCGTTCCGCGTTTCCTTGAGTTCTTCAAAGCCTCCGGTTTCCGTGCCGCTTTTGAAGACAAAGGGCGCTTTAAAGATTATGTTCATGATATTCCGGTCTATTTAATTGTGCACGATAACCCTGGGCTTCTCGGTTCCGGTGCACATTTACGCCAGACCTTAGGCCACATTCTGTAAATCCTTCCTGTCATATCGGGAGGTGACTCTCCCGATAATCTTTTAAATCAATCAGTTAATTCAATTTTTCTTTGTGTCTCTTCACAAGACCGACCTGCGTCACACTTCCGCACTACGGGATTAATTCTCCAGTAAATGCATTATTTGTCTGGTAACGGCTATTTGTTTTGCACGTTCATAATTTCATTCGTCAACTATAAACGAACGAGGAAATAACGATGAGTAAGAAACTGATTGCCTTATGTGCCTGCCCAATGGGGCTGGCTCACACCTTTATGGCCGCCCAGGCTCTGGAAGAAGCGGCGGTGGAAGCCGGCTATGAAGTGAAAATTGAAACTCAGGGCGCGGATGGCATCCAGAACCGCCTGACGGCGCAGGATATCGCCGAAGCGACAATCATCATTCATTCCGTGGCAGTAACACCAGAAGATAACGAACGTTTCGAATCACGCGACGTTTATGAAATCACTTTGCAGGACGCAATTAAAAACGCTGCGGGCATCATCAAAGAAATCGAAGAGATGATTGCCGCTGAACAACAGTAATATTCGACAGGGATAATTGTTATGGCCATTAAAAAACGCAGTGCAACCGTTGTGCCTGGCGCATCCGGTGCGGCAGCGGCAGTTAAGAATCCGCAGGCCTCTAAAACCAGCTTCTGGGGTGAACTCCCGCAGCATGTGATGTCAGGGATTTCACGCATGGTGCCGACCTTAATTATGGGCGGTGTGATCCTCGCTTTCAGCCAGCTGATTGCCTATAGCTGGCTTAAAATTCCCGCAGACATCGGCATTATGGATGCTCTTAATAGTGGGAAATTTTCCGGTTTCGACCTCTCCTTACTGAAATTTGCCTGGCTGTCGCAGTCCTTTGGCGGCGTGCTGTTTGGCTTTGCCATTCCGATGTTTGCCGCTTTTGTGGCGAATTCTATTGGCGGCAAACTGGCGTTCCCGGCTGGGTTTATCGGCGGGTTGATGTCTACCCAGCCCACGCAACTGCTGAACTTCGATCCCAGCACTATGCAGTGGACGACCTCTTCACCAGTCCCGTCTACCTTCATTGGTGCGCTGATTATTTCTATCGTCGCGGGTTACCTCGTGAAATGGATGAACCAGAAAATCCAGTTACCGGATTTCCTGTTAGCGTTCAAAACCACATTTTTGCTACCGATTCTTTCCGCCATTTTTGTCATGCTGGCGATGTACTACGTGATCACGCCGTTTGGTGGCTGGATCAACGGCGGTATCCGTACCGTGCTGACCGCTGCTGGTGAGAAGGGCGCGCTGATGTACGCAATGGGCATTGCTGCGGCGACCGCAATCGACTTGGGTGGTCCAATCAACAAAGCAGCTGGTTTCGTCGCCTTCAGCTTTACCACTGACCATGTATTACCAGTCACCGCACGTTCTATCGCTATTGTTATTCCGCCGATTGGTCTGGGTCTGGCGACCATTATCGATCGTCGCTTAACTGGCAAACGCCTGTTTAACGCCCAGCTTTATCCGCAGGGTAAAACCGCGATGTTCCTGGCGTTTATGGGGATCAGTGAAGGTGCGATTCCGTTTGCGCTGGAAAGCCCCATTACTGCCATTCCGTCCTATATGGTTGGCGCGATTGTCGGTTCCACTGCTGCTGTCTGGCTGGGCGCAGTGCAATGGTTCCCGGAATCCGCTATCTGGGCGTGGCCGCTGGTCACTAATCTGGGCGTCTATATGGCGGGGATCGCGCTGGGAGCAATCATTACTGCGCTGATGGTGGTGTTCCTGCGTCTGATGATGTTCCGCAAAGGCAAATTGTTAATCGATAGCCTGTAAGAAGGAAAAATCCAGATGACATTACTCGCTTCGCTGCGCGACTGGCTTAAGGCGCAACAACTGGATGCGGTGCTCCTTTCCTCACGGCAGAACAAACAGCCGCATCTGGGGATCTCCACCGGATCAGGTTATGTGGTGATTAGCCGTGAAAGTGCGCACATTCTGGTGGACTCGCGCTATTACGCGGATGTAGAAGCCCGCACGCAAGGTTACCAGCTGCATTTGCTCGACGCGATGCACACGCTTGCCACCATCGTCAGGCAAATCATTGCCGATGAGCAGTTGCAAACGCTCGGTTTTGAAGGCCAGCAGGTGAGTTGGGAAACCGCGCACCGCTGGCAGTCTGAACTCAATGCGAAACTGGTAAGCGCCACGCCGGATGTGCTGCGGCAAATCAAAACGCCAGAGGAGGTGGAGAAAATCCGCCTCGCCTGTGGGATTGCCGATCGTGGCGCAGAGCATATTCGCCGCTTTATTCAGGCGGGGATGAGCGAATGCGAGATAGCCGCTGAACTGGAGTGGTTTATGCGCCAGCAGGGCGCAGAAAAAGCCTCTTTTGACACCATTGTCGCCAGCGGCTGGCGTGGGGCGCTGCCGCACGGTAAAGCCAGCGACAAGATTGTTGCAGCAGGCGAGTTTGTCACTCTCGATTTCGGTGCGCTGTATCAGGGGTACTGCTCTGATATGACGCGCACCTTGCTGGTGAATGGCGAAGGGGTGAGCGCCGAATCTCACCCGCTGTTTAACGTCTACCAGATTGTCCTGCAGGCACAGCTAGCGGCAATCTCCGCGATTCGCCCCGGCGTGCGCTGCCAACAGGTTGACGATGCCGCGCGCCGGGTGATTACAGAAGCCGGTTATGGCGACTATTTCGGTCATAACACCGGTCATGCTATCGGCATTGAAGTGCACGAAGATCCGCGTTTTTCACCGCGGGACACCACGACGCTACAGCCAGGCATGCTACTGACCGTGGAGCCGGGGATTTATTTGCCAGGGCAAGGGGGCGTGCGCATCGAAGATGTTGTGCTGGTCACCCCGCAAGGCGCAGAAGTGCTCTACGCCATGCCGAAAACAGTGTTGCTCACGGGAGAGGCATAATGGATTTATCGCTATTAAAAGCATTGAGCGAGGCAGATGCGATCGCCTCCTCGGAACAGGAAGTGCGGCAGATCCTGCTGGATGAAGCGGATCGCCTGCAAAAAGAAGTGCGATTTGACGGCCTGGGATCGGTGCTGATCCGCCTCAATGAATCGACAGGTCCGAAGGTGATGATCTGTGCGCATATGGACGAAGTGGGATTTATGGTGCGCAGCATCTCCCGCGAAGGGGCGATTGATGTGCTGCCAGTTGGCAATGTGCGCATGGCTGCCCGTCAGTTGCAGCCGGTGCGCATCACCACCCGTGAAGAGTGCAAAATTCCCGGCCTGCTTGATGGCGAGCGGCAGGGGAATGACGTTAGCGCCATGCGCGTGGATATTGGCGCGCGCTCGTATGACGAAGTGATGCAGGCGGGAATTCGTCCAGGCGATCGCGTCACGTTTGATACTACTTTTCAGGTTCTCCCTCACCAGCGGGTGATGGGGAAAGCCTTTGATGATCGCCTCGGTTGCTACCTGCTGGTGACGTTGCTGCGCGAGCTGCACGACGCTGAACTGCCTGCGGAAGTGTGGCTGGTGGCAAGTTCCAGCGAAGAAGTGGGCTTACGCGGCGGGCAAACTGCCACCCGTGCGGTGTCGCCGGAGGTCGCTATTGTGCTCGATACCGCCTGCTGGGCGAAAAACTTTGATTATGGCGCGGCTAACCATCGCCAGATTGGTCACGGACCGATGCTGGTGTTAAGCGATAAGTCACTGATTGCGCTGCCAAAACTTACCGCCTGGATCGAAACTGTGGCGGCAGAAATTGGCGTGCCGTTACAGGTGGATATGTTCAGTAACGGCGGCACGGACGGTGGAGCGGTGCACTTAACCGGTACTGGCATACCCACAGTGGTGATGGGGCCAGCAACCCGCCATGGACATTGCGCCGCATCGATTGCCGACTGCCGCGACATTTTGCAGATGCAGCAGCTTTTATCTGCCCTTATTCAACGTCTTACCCGTGAGACGGTTGTTCAATTGACGGATTTCAGATGATCTCCTGATTAACCCGGAGCGGTTATGTTAACGATTCAATTTCTCTGTCCTTTGCCAAACGGTCTGCATGCTCGTCCGGCGTGGGAACTTAAAGAGCAGTGCAGCCACTGGCAAAGCGAAATCACCTTCATCAACCATCGCCAGAACGCGAAGGCGGATGCCAAAAGTTCGCTGGCGCTGATTGGCACCGGCACATTATTTAATGACAGTTGCAGCCTGAACATTAGCGGCAGCGATGAAGAGCAGGCGCGGCGCGTGCTGGAAGAGTACATCCAGGTGCGCTTTATCGACAGCGACAGCGTCCAGCCGACGCAGGCAGAACTGACGGCGCACCCGCTGCCGCGTTCATTAAGCCGCCTGAACCCTGATTTACTGTACGGCAATGTGCTGGCAAGCGGCGTCGGCGTGGGTACGCTGACCCTGTTACAGAGCAACAGCCTCGACAGTTATCGGGCAATCCCGGCCAGTGCGCAAGACTCCACCTGGCTGGAACACAGCCTGGCAACGCTTGCCGAGCAACTGAACCAGCAGTTGCGCGAGCGTGACGGCGAAAGCAAAACCATCCTCAGCGCCCATTTGTCGCTGATTCAGGATGATGAATTTGCAGGGAATATCCGTCGCCTGATGGCAGAACAGCATCAGGGGCTGGGAGCGGCGATCATCAGCAATATGGAGCAGGTTTGCGCCAAACTTTCTGCCTCTGCCAGCGATTATCTGCGCGAGCGGGTCAGCGACATTCGTGATATCAGCGAACAGTTGCTGCATATTACCTGGCCGGAACTGAAGCCGCGTAATAATCTGGTGCTCGAAAAACCGACCATTCTGGTGGCTGAAGATTTAACCCCTAGCCAGTTTTTGAGCCTCAATTTAAAAAATCTTGCGGGTATGATTCTGGAGAAAACCGGGCGCACCTCGCATACTCTGATTCTGGCCCGCGCCTCGGCGATCCCGGTTTTGAGCGGCCTGCCGCTGGATGCGATTGCCCGTTATGCCGGACAACCGGCGGTGCTTGACGCCCAGTGCGGCGTGCTGGCGGTAAATCCTGATGACGCGGTGAGCGGTTATTATCAGGTTGCGCAGACGCTGGCGGATAAACGTCAGCAGCAACAGGCGCAGGCCGCCGCGCAGCTGGCCTATTCCCGTGATAACAAGCGTATTGATATTGCGGCGAATATTGGCACTGCTCTGGAAGCACCAGGCGCGTTTGCTAACGGCGCGGAAGGCGTCGGGCTGTTTCGTACCGAAATGCTCTATATGGATCGTGACAGCGCACCGGACGAACAGGAGCAATTTGAAGCCTACCAGCAGGTATTACTGGCGGCGGGCGACAAACCGATTATCTTCCGCACGATGGACATCGGCGGTGATAAAAACATTCCTTACCTCAACATTCCCCAGGAAGAGAACCCGTTCCTCGGCTATCGTGCGGTACGTATTTATCCGGAATTTGCTGGCCTGTTCCGCACTCAACTGCGGGCGATTTTGCGCGCCGCCAGTTTCGGCAACGCCCAGTTGATGATCCCGATGGTCCACAGCCTTGATCAGATCTTATGGGTGAAAGGCGAGATCCAAAAAGCGATCGTTGAGCTTAAGCGCGATGGCCTGCGTCATGCAGAGACGATTACGCTGGGTATCATGGTGGAAGTGCCGTCGGTGTGCTACATCATCGATCACTTCTGCGATGAGGTCGATTTCTTCAGTATCGGCTCCAACGATATGACCCAGTATCTGTATGCGGTTGATCGTAATAACCCGCGGGTATCGCCGCTGTATAACCCGATCTCGCCATCGTTTCTGCGCATGTTGCAGCAGATAGTTACCACTGCGCATCAGCGGGGCAAATGGGTAGGTATTTGCGGTGAACTGGGTGGTGAAAGCCGTTATCTGCCGCTTCTGCTTGGGCTGGGCCTGGATGAGCTAAGCATGAGTAGCCCACGCATTCCGGCGGTGAAAAGCCAGCTTCGTCAACTGGATAGCGAGGCGTGTCGGGAACTGGCGCGTCAGGCATGTGAATGCCGCAGCGCGCAGGAAATTGAAGCGTTACTCACCACGTTTACGCCGGAAGAAGACGTTCGCCCACTGCTGGCGCTGGAGAATATCTTCGTTGATCAGGACTTTAGCAATAAAGAGCAGGCGATTCAGTTCCTGTGCGGTAACCTCGGCGTTAACGGGCGTACTGAGCATCCGTTCGAGCTGGAAGAAGATGTCTGGCAGCGGGAAGAGATTGTTACTACTGGCGTTGGTTTTGGCGTGGCGATCCCGCACACCAAATCGCAGTGGATCCGCCATTCCAGTATCAGCATTGCCCGGTTGGTGAAACCGGTTGACTGGCAGTCAGAAATGGGCGAAGTCGAACTGGTGATCATGCTGACGCTGGGCGCTAACGAAGGGATGAATCATGTGAAAGTCTTCTCGCAGCTGGCGCGTAAACTGGTGAATAAAAACTTCCGCCAGTCGCTTTTCGCCGCAAGTGATGCGCAAAGCATCCTGACGCTGCTGGAAACGGAAATAACCTTCTAAACTTAGCCCTGAAAACGGGCGCTGTACTCTCCCGGCGTCAGGCCAAACTGACGCCGGAAGACGCGACAAAAATAGTCGCTATCCGGAAAGCCGCAACGCTGCGCCACTTCATGAATCGACAGATGATATTTCTGCAAAATCATCCTCGCTTTTGCCATTCGTACCCAGCGAACATACTCGATAAAACGCATCGTCCCATGCTGCGCAAACAGTTTTGACAGATGATTGGGCGTGATATTAAAAAATTGCGCCACGCTCTCGCGAGTGAGCGTCTGAGCGTAGTTATCCTGAACCCAGTTACAAATGCTGTGGTAGAGAAAATCGCTGCGCGGTTGCGAATTACCCGGTGGCATGTTGACCACGTTGCGGCAAAGATGCAGCAAACTTAACACCAACGGTTGAATGATACTCTGCTCCAGTGGCGAACGGCTAAGATGGGTGAGGGCGGTAAGCATCGCTTCACCTTCGCCGCGTTGCAGGCTGGGAAGTTGGGTCTGGCGAACCGGATGCAACAACGACGTTGTGCGGCTATCGTAAAACGATAACCCCAGCCAGGTCGGCGCAAACACCAGGCTTAACAGCATTACCGGTTTGTGGTTGACCGGTAAATTAGCCGCGCGCGCCGGAATAAACAGCATTTCTCCTTCCAGCATACGCTGCTGCTTTGCTTCCAGCAGATTGCCATATTCGCCGCGTAGCACAATATCCAGTCGGGGAAAATCAATACACAAACTGCCTACCGGCAGCGAGGCGGGCTGGCAGGCAAACCAGACGCGCCCAAGCAGTTGCGGGTTAAGCACCAGGCCGCTGAACAGATCGGCGAAAAATTGTTGATCGGCGGGCAAGCCTGCTGCTTTCATGAAAGTTCCCGATTACAGATGCATTAACTGGCGGAATTCTTTAACTTTGCTGCGGCTGACTGGCACTTCAAAATCCAGATCTTTCAGCCGCAGAATATAGGTATTATTAAACCACGGTTCTATCTCGCGGATTTTGTTCAGGTTGACGCAAAACGAGCGATGGCAGCGGAAAAAGTGCGACGACGGCAGTTTGCTGCAAAACTCGGTAATGTTCATCGGCATTACGTAGGATTCACGCCGCGTATAGACAAAGGTCATTTTCTCGTGCGCTTCGGCGTAATAGATATCGTTAATTGGCGTGACGATTATTCGCTCATCTTTCACCAGATTAATGGTGTCATTCTCACGCGTTACCGTCGCGGCAGGCGTACTGCTGGTCTGCTGTTGTTGCCAGGCTGCTTCCAGTTTTTGCAGCATCCCGGTAATGCGTGACTCCTGATACGGTTTGAGAATGTAGTCAAACGCCTCCAGTTCAAACGCTTCTACTGCATGTTCTTTCCACGCGGTGATGAACACAATAAACGGCTTATGGGCGAACTGGCTGATGTTTTGTGCCAGCAGCACGCCATCCAGCGACGGAATATTGATATCCAGAAAAATGGCGTCGACGCGGTTATGCTGCAAAAACTTCAACACGTCCAGACCGTCGTCAAAGGTGCCGACAATCTCCATCTGGCTGTGCTCTTTAATAAGCCAGCTAAGTTCCTGTTGTGCCAGGAATTCGTCTTCAACAATGATGACTTTCACAATATCACTCCGGCTCAAAGCAATAACGTAGCCTGTGAGGCGACAGGGGTGCGTTGGTTAGGAATGTAAAACGCAATTTCCGTTCCTGGTTCCAGGCGGCGGATATGCAGCCCCTCGCCATATAACAACTTCACGCGATGATGCACATTCAGCAGGCCGATTTTATTGCCCGGCATTTCATTCGCTTCGACCCGCTCAATCACCTTTGGATCGATGCCATGCCCGGTATCTCTTACCGCAATACGGACCCGATTACCGCACTCCGCAACGCTGATGGTGACAACACCTTTTCCCTTGCAAGGCTGAATACCGTGGACAATGGCGTTCTCCACCAACGGCTGGATCAGCAGGCTGGGAATGCAGCAATTCACCTCTTCATCAATATCATAGATAACCGTCAGCTTGTCGCCAAAGCGGGCCTGCTCAATGGCGATATAGTCTTTAATTTGGTACAGCTCTTTTTTGATATCAATTTGCTCATCGTCTTTTAATTCAATGTTATAGCGCAGATAGCGCGACAAATTAAAGATTAGCTGGCGAGCAGTGTCTGGATTCAGACGAATCGACGATGAAATCGCGTTCAGAGCGTTAAACAGAAAATGGGGATTAATTTTGCTTTGCAGGGCGCGAAGCTCTGCCTTATTTGCCATTTCCCGTAGCTGCTCGGCGCGAGAAACTTCCAGTTGGGTAGAGATGATTTGCGACAGACCGACCGCCATCTCCTGTAATGATGACGTAATCTGGTGCGCGTGGCAGTAGTAAATTTTCAGCGTTCCGGTCACAACGCCTTTCTCCCACAATGGGATCACCAGCATGGAATGAATCTCTGGTGTACGGTGGGCTTCATCATTGTTTTTAATAATGATTTTCCCGTAATTCATCGCCTGGCGGGTAGTCGGGCTAATGAAGTCATCGCCATTCTGATAGTTGTGTTCGCCCACGCCGACATACGCCAGCACATGATCGGTATTGGTGATTGCCACCGCGTCAGCGTGAATGTCATCGCGGATAATTTCGCAAACTTTACGTAATGATTCGCTATTGACATGGCGAAACAGCGGCAGGGTTTTATTGGCGATATCCAGCGCCAGCTTGGCCTGGCGCGCGGCGCTGGCCTCTTTTTCGCCCTCAACACTTTGTACCAGCAACACAATAAAGCCGATACAGACACTGCCGAGGATCATCGGGATACCGATTTTGGAGACGATATCCAGCCCCAGCTCAGTGGTCGGCGCCCAGACAATCACCAGAATCATGGTCAACGTTTCACAGAGCATGCCGCCGAGAATACCGACGCGCCAACGCTGCGCTTTGGGGATTTTCAGGTTGATCCAACCAGAGATGCATCCCGCCAGAATACTGGTGATAAAGCAGGGGATAGCCGTCACGCCGCCGATATCAATTAAATAACGATGAATACCCGCGATTACCCCGGTAATGATGCCCACCCATGGGCCAAACAGAATCCCGCCCGACATCACCGCAATAATACGCACGTTAACCAGCGAACCTTCCACCGGTACGCCGGACCAGGTGCTGAACAAGGCGAACATCGAGAAAATGGCGGTAACAGCGAGCAGCTCTTTCGCTGAGTGCGCCGATTTGTGCAACAGCTCGCGAAACAGGCGGATACGGATGAGGAAAAACAGGCAGATAAGCATTAGCGCTGCCCGATCGAAGACCGCCAGCAGCATGTTGAATATTTCGTGCACGGGTGACTCTGAATAAGGTTTAAACCTCTATGATAGGTAACCTGAAGGCTGATGACCAGTGCGCTACTTTTGAGGAAAAACCACAAATTTAAAAGGGGATTGAAAGATAAATGGTGTACTGGCAATGCATCTCTTGTCAGCATCAAGCTAATTGGTAAATTTATTGAAATTATATTGTTAATGTTATGGGTGATAATTTTCTTGTTGGCGAATCTGACTTTCCTGTTTTTAAGGTTTTGTTCCTCTTTTTTCGCATTAATAAAAATTTTCCAAAACGCTGGACAGACAGAAATTAATCAGGCTATTTTCAAAACAGCCACCATCGTGGCAGCGTCGCTCGGACGGTCCGGGCGCTAACGTTAATCTGAGGAAATTATGGCTGACACACGCCCTGAACGTCGCTTTACGCGCATTGATCGTCTCCCGCCCTACGTTTTTAATATTACCGCTGAACTGAAAATGGCTGCGCGTCGGCGCGGCGAAGATATTATCGATTTCAGTATGGGCAACCCGGACGGCGCGACCCCGCCGCATATTGTCGAAAAATTATGTACTGTGGCGCAGCGACCGGACACACACGGTTACTCCACCTCGCGCGGTATTCCTCGGTTACGTCGCGCGATTTCCCGCTGGTATCAGGAACGTTACGACGTTGAAATCGACCCGGAATCAGAAGCCATCGTCACCATTGGTTCGAAAGAGGGGCTGGCGCACCTGATGCTGGCGACGCTGGATCACGGTGACACCGTGCTGGTGCCGAATCCAAGCTACCCCATTCATATTTACGGCGCGGTGATTGCTGGTGCTCAGGTACGTTCAGTGCCGCTAGTGGAAGGTGTTGATTTCTTCAATGAACTGGAACGCGCTATTCGTGAAAGTTATCCGAAACCGAAGATGATGATCCTTGGCTTCCCGTCAAACCCAACCGCGCAATGTGTGGAACTGGAGTTTTTCGAAAAAGTAGTGGCGCTGGCGAAACGCTACGATGTATTGGTGGTCCATGACCTGGCCTATGCGGATATCGTCTACGATGGCTGGAAAGCGCCGTCAATCATGCAGGTGCCGGGCGCACGTGACGTAGCGGTCGAGTTCTTTACGCTGTCGAAAAGCTACAATATGGCGGGCTGGCGTATCGGCTTTATGGTCGGCAATAAAACACTGGTCAGCGCGTTGGCACGTATTAAAAGCTATCACGATTACGGTACCTTTACGCCATTACAGGTTGCCGCCATCGCGGCGCTGGAAGGCGATCAGCAGTGTGTGCGTGATATTGCCGAACAGTATAAGCGTCGCCGCGATGTGCTGGTAAAAGGGCTGCATGAAGCGGGCTGGATGGTTGAAATGCCGAAAGCCTCGATGTATGTCTGGGCGAAAATCCCGGAACCGTATGCGGCAATGGGCTCGCTGGAATTTGCCAAGAAGCTGCTTAACGAAGCGAAGGTTTGTGTCTCACCCGGCATCGGCTTTGGCGACTACGGCGACACGCATGTACGCTTTGCGCTGATTGAAAACCGCGACCGTATTCGTCAGGCGATTCGTGGAATTAAAGCGATGTTCCGCGCTGACGGCTTACTGCCCGTCAGCAGCAAACATATTCACGAAAACGCGGAATAAACACCATCGCCAGAAATGCAAACAGGAGCCTGATGGCTCCTGTTTTTCGTTTCGCAGTTTACTTTTAGATCATCAGGGCAAAAGTACCGGCCCAAACGATGACCATAAAAGAAATGCCCATAAAGAAATATTTCACTTTACATCTCTCCGCGTAATTACTGTTACGCCTGAATGACTTCATTACACCTGTTACAGTGAGCTGACACCCGCGGGCATCACCTCAGAATTCTGAGCATATTGGCTCGAGACGGCGCTAATGTACGCCTAAAACTAAATCGAAACAAGTGGCATTTTCTTATTTACTTTTAGTAACTTACGAGTGTCGCATATCGGCGACAGATTGATTTCTGGAAGTAATAATTCACGATTCAGCGAAGGGAAAAATCTTAAGAAAAAAGCCATAAAAACCATGATGTTATTATGGCTTATCTGAGGAGGGAAAAAGCCTGGGTTATTTGTTAAACGTATAACGAGGCTTCACCCACCGGACGCGTTTTGAAGCGGCGATGGATCCAGAGATACTGCTCTGGTGCGCGCATAATCTCTTTCTCAATAATTTTATTCATATAGGCGGCGGCCTGAATTTCATCAGCCGGATAGCCTTCCATTTCTGGCGTAATAAACAGACGGTAACCGCTATAATCGGTTTTTCGTACCATCGTCACAGTTAGCATAGCTGCGCCAGAGAGGCGAGAGAGAACGTAGGTGCCATTGGTTGTAGCAACATTTTCTACCGCAAAGAACGGCGCGAAGGAGCTACCTTTACGACCATAATCCTGGTCAGGAGCAAACCATACGGCTTCACCTTTTTTCAGCGCACTGACAATGCCGCGCAGATTATTTCTACCGATCATCGCTTTATTGGAACGCATGCGACCACGGGTCTGTACCCATTCCATCAGTTGATTATTATGCGGACGGTAAGTTGCCATCATCGGTTGGCAAAGCCCCATTACGCGGCCACCCAACTCCAGCGACATAAAGTGCACACCGACAACCATCACGCCGCGATTTTGCATTTGTGCGCGTTGCAGGTTATCCAGCCCTTCAACATCAAACCATTTACGCACGCGACGATCTGGCCAGAACCACGCCATTCCAGTTTCTACCAACGCCATTCCGAGCGAGCGAAAGTTGTCAGTAATCATCTTCTCGCGCTCTTCGTAGGAAAGCTGCGGGAAGCAAAGCTCAAGGTTTTTGCAGGCGATGGATTCGCGACGTTTCAAGAACGGTCTGGCCATTGTGCCGATACGCGTGCCAAGGAAGCACAGAACAGGGTAAGGAAGTTGTACCCAAAGCCAGAGTACGCCAAGACCAAACCACGTCAGCCAGTAGCGAGGATGCAGGAACTCGCGGGAAAATTTGCATTGTGGAAACATAGTTACCTTCTGTAGATACGAATTGTTGTATCGCAGAAGATTCCATGTCTACAGCGGTACACTCAATTGATTGGGCCATCATGTACGACAATGGTTCCTGTAAAGAGTGTAAAGACTAGTCAGGACATAACCACGAGGAGCATGAATACGGTATTTCTATTTTATCACCAGCTGATTATTTTCAGCTACTGATTATTTATCACTCAAGTGAATATTTTCAGTGATTTATAGTTATGTTGATAATATATTGTTTTTATTGATATTTTGCTGAAATTGCCAGTGGTTAAGAATTGTCTTACTATTGGAGTAATTGAAGTAACACGTTTTTTAGCACGGCAGGAGGTTGAGCTATGATTTATTTATGGATGTTTCTCGCCCTGTGTATCGTCTGCGTTAGCGGATATATCGGTCAGGTATTAAATGTAGTTTCTGCTGTCTCTTCATTTTTCGGTATGGTCATCCTTGCCACACTCATTTATTACTCCACGATGTGGTTAACCAGTGGCAATGAGTTGGTCACGGGAATATTTATGTTTCTTGCACCAGCCTGCGGATTGATGATTCGCTTTATGGTGGGGTATGGAAGGCGGTAGTGGAGCGAAAATTTTAATGGCAGGTGTTCAGAGCACCAACTGAAGAGATTGTTCACCTGTGACCATCCATTTCGTGAATATATAATGCCACTTTAGAGCAATCGGCTGGAAATGACCGTTATTGTTGAGTTGGTGGCCGTTTTTACGTCATTTCCGATAAAAGGTCTTTGCGTAAAATTGTGTACAAACACGAAAAAAGAGAGTGTGAGAAATTCTGGGGCATTTCAGTAACTTGCAATCAGAAAGGAATGACGTATGTCCAGCCCTTCGATTTTGATAAAACCCTTAGGTGCTTCAGTCCGGAGCTAACGGATGAGGACGGCATTTTAGATCATTTAATCAAATAGTTAACCTCAGCTGCATTGACTGCGGAATTTGGCTCTCGTCTGGTTCAGTAGTTGGAAGCCAGGTCTAAAAACGGTTCCAGTAAAAAGATTATTAAAGCCACAACGGGCAGTTTCGAATGGACTACGTCACGCGACTCTAATCGCTCGGTTGACTCCCAATTAGTGAAAAAGGCGCCAGACCACGTTCCCCTATAAGATCGAACGGATTATCATTCTCTTGTAGTGCCTGGGGTACGCTGCAGGATCTCTGTAGTGAGATTGAAGATTTATATGCTTTCAGCGTGCCCGCTATGACCATTATCGCCATGACAAATAAGGCCATTTCTGAGTTAAATCAGTGGCAACAACGTCCACTGGAAAAGTTCTATCGTCTGTCTGGATGCCGTTCAATATAAAATACAGGAAGATGACCGTTATCAGGACAAAGCAGTTAAGACGATACAAGAGCTGAATCTGGAAAGTAAAAAGAAGTTCTGAGTCTGTATCGGCTTAAAAAAGAATCGCTAGTTTCTGGTCATTTGTATTAAGTGACTAGCAAAATTAAAGCCCCAGCTTCGGGGCATAAATCATGCAATACTTTAGTGGCAGTGAATTTCGCTAATTAAGTTTGTTGGAACAATCATAACCCAGTTTGCTGGTTTGATTTGTATGGCTGAATTTGCGTTATCAATTTTTTCAGCGTGACATATTGAATAATAAAAATGATCATTTAAAAAAATGTTTTTCTTCGCCATTTCACTTTCTGATATTATGTCTGCATTCACAATATAAATACACAATAACACTCCGGAAATAAAATAAGATAAATAACTGATTGGTTTTGAGAAATTACATTGAGATAAACATGCTATGAACAATAAGATAGAGAGAAAGTTTGTTCCTACAAAATATCTATCGGGAAATGTGGTTTGATAGTTATTCAGGAGATCACTGAGGCCGATTCTACCAAAAACAGTCGTAACAAGACAGATAAAGAGTGCGATCGCTAAAGTAAGTAAATGTTTTTTTATTGTTACATCTTTAGTTTTGTAAATAATAGTTGTACAAAAGATAATATATACAAATGATAGAATTATCGATATTGAATCATTTAATTTTTCATACCACGGAAATACAAATGGATAAAGTAGCAGTCGAGCCGTTACCATTTCAATAATGTTATTAGGATTGTAGCCAGCGTCACCAAGTCCACCAGAGCCGTTGATTCGAGGAAGTATAAATAAAGCTAATATGACCATGGATATTGCTAAAGGTAGCATATCTTTAATTAAAATATATTTTTTTTCAATATTTAAAAACTTGAAGGAATAATAAACTCCTACAATTATAAATACTACTGGGTTTGTTGCGGCAGTTAACCAGATCATCATGTCAATAATAAGTTTAGCAATTTTTTTATTGACGTGCTCTCTCTGTATAATAAGAGAACTCGCTATAGCTGGCATGTAAAAACCAATTTGTAGCAAATGACCGATATTTTCAGATTGAGAATGACCTAAAGGCAATAAGAGAGCTATGAAATATGCTAAAATAGAAAATAATGGATTGGATATTTTAATGATTAAATGAAAAGCCATAACGGCCATTAGGCTATAGAAAAAATACGATACTATAGCTAGGGATTGCGGAAGAAGTAATAATGGACTCCCGCTTATAATACTGCTGATTGATGTTGATACAAACAAAAAGAAAATATTAAAGAATACAAAATAATCTTCTCTGGCATTGATGAAGGTTTCTAGCCAACCATGATTCAATGCATTAGCAACCCAGATGCCATCTTCCGCATAAAGCCAGGGGTTGATGATTGGAGTTGTATAACGCATAGCCAAAATTATCATGCCAAATATTATTAAAATAATATAACTGCTGATGTTTATATTTCTCATTTTCCTTTTCTCTGATTATAAAATCCAAAACACGCTTTAAATAAGACAATCAATACGGAAAAATTTCCTTTGATTCCATTTATTTTTGTAGGTATTTCACCTTTAGGATAACGACGAATGGTCGGAATTTCTAAGCAACGATAACCAAGTTGTGGGACTCGGTATGAAAGATATGCCAGTAGTTCATAAGATGAGAAAATATCTCGGAACGGTGCAACACGCTCGTCAAGCAGCATTTTACTACTATAACCCCTAAATCCTTGAGTAGTATCTGTCCATTTAAATCCTGAAAAGAAACTAAGCATAGGCGCATGGATAAAACGTATTGCAATATCTCGGGTGAGAGGAGTATTTTCTGCTAAACCACCATTAAGGAAACGAGACGCCTGGACGAAATGTACACCATTTTTTAGAGCTGTGATAAATTGTGGAATAGCTACAGGATCATCTTTGTCATTTCCATCAATAGTCACAATGCCTTCATAACCTCGCTCAAGAGCAAAAGCATAGGCACATCTTAGCTGTGCGCTTAGCTTACCCGGTGCTGTTTTCAGTATTAGACCACGAACACCTTTTTCCTGTAGGATATTGGGATTCAGAGAACCATCGGTGCTACCACCATCAACAATAATTATATCCGCATAAGTTGATACATTTATGGCAGCCATTCTTGCTAATAGGTTATGTATACGATTGCCTTCGTTAATTACGGGGATAACGACGCAATAATTGTGTTTTTTACCAAGCCACATTTGGTTTTCGTAGGCTGGGACTTGCCATTTGGCGCGAAGTGTTTGAGATATGAATTCAGTCATAATGTTTACTTAACTTTAAGGGTAATAAGGGCGACACCACTCATCACCAACAGAATTCCAGTAATGGTAGACCAGTAAACTGGTTCGCGGAAAATAATGACAGAGAATAATGCGACACAGGCAATTGCACCAGAGGTCAGTATTGGGTGTGCTACATTCAAAGGTAAAAATGCCAGTGCAACAGCATATAACAAAAAGGCAATTCCATATAGAAATATCCCTAACCATAATGGCCAATTTGCAAGCGCGGCAAGAGGTTCAGCCAAACTTGGGAGCCTTCTGGGAGGGGTAATTGCTAATTTTATAAGAACACTGGCCGAGGCATTAGAAAATATGCCAAGAATTAAAATGAGCCACTTCATGCTATTCCCCCTTTCTACTGGCGATAATGAGAAATTGCGAAAACAAGAGCATCCTCAATAGAGGAAAGCGAATGTTTATTTTGGGGATCGAGCATTTCGATTGTTGCAATAGAGTTCGGTAATGCGTGAAAGAGAGCATTAGCAATATGTGTATGGTTCGCACCACTACAGCCTAAAGGAGCCAGATCTGGTTCACTGAGATGAATATGACCTATAATGTCAGCGTCTTGCTGAAGAATATCATTAATATTTTCTTTGTTAATTATGATGGCACCAGTATCCAGCTGCATTTTAATTGCTGGGTGATTTACTTGCCGAACAACAAAAGCAGTTTCAGCACTGTCAATCATAAAGTTTGCCCCGTAACAGACTGGGTTAGGTTCAAGGCAAAAATAAACGCCTTCTTGCCGCGCAATATCACCAAGATGATTAAAGAAATTTATTGCAGTTTCAAGAGTGATACTATCAGATAATCCCTTTCGGTCGCGGTTTTTAGGTGATCCAAACACTAATGCTGGAATTCCTAAACCAGCAGCAATACGACTGATAGCCTGTAAGTGAACCAACATTTTTTTTTGTACTTCGTTGGTTGAAAAAAGATTTAACCCTTGGGTTCCAAATAATAATGATTGCATACCAACTAATGAAATTCCATTGTCATGCCAGTAATTACGAACGGCAAATATTTCGCGTTCACTAGCATCTAACGGATTGGGGAAGTATTTCCCAGGGACAATATCTATTGCATCAATCTGTCTGGAATGTAGTAGGTGACAGATAGAATCATCATTGGTTATATTCCAGGCCAAACCTGAGAGTGAAAGTCTCATTTTAATTACTACCTATTTCAGATTGTGCATAAGCGCGTATTGCCATCAATGATTCACGACGGTTATACTGATAGTCATGATCGTTAGTAAATAGGTGGCTATGGCAACTTTTCATATCGTAATATCCAGGTTTATCCTGAATGTGATTGCAAAACTCGAAGCCAAAACTATGTTGTGCTATATCAGCGACGCTTATTGGTGCCGCAGTCAAATGTACCAGTGATAATTTATGTTGTAGCGCAATGTTAATGTCATACCACAAGTTGATCATCGGGTAAAATTGAAAAACACTACGACTTTCAATTTGTAAAATATTATTTTTATGCAAAAAATCATAGATAATGTTTTTTTTGAGACCTGGCCCAACGAGGCCAGGTAATCGTATAATTAGATTGTCATGGAATTGTTTGCTAACAAATTGTTCTAAATAATATCTATGTGCACCATAAGCATGTAATCCTTCTGTTTCGATTGATGTAGTCTCATCAACATTAACTGGATCTTTAAAAACATCCACAGTACTAATCAAAATAAATTTTTGACAAGATATGGTTTTTAATTTTTCAATTAGGTCATTGATTTTTTTTATGTCGTCGGCAGGGGCTTTATTTGCAAGCCATTTTTGTGCAGGGGCAGCGGCACAAACTACAGTATCAAATGTTTTTCCAACAATTTCGTCGATGTTGGTTGAGCGATATAGTGCATCGAATCGACGTTGTCTTAATAAAGTTGTACCGACAAAACCGGTATATCCAATCAATGCGTCCATTCTTCCCCCATAGCCTGTGGTGTTAAACCATCACGACCAGTTTGTACATAATTAGACTCTAGTGGCAGAGAAGTGTGCATAACATTAAACCTATCGGTATTAACCATGACTTCACTTGTTCGTTCATAAACCACTGCATACTCTGCCTGTGAGTTGCTTTCATCTAGCAGGCGTCCCAAATACTCGCCAAAAAAAGCCATCATGACGAACTGAATTATAAATAATGAAGTTACAACTAATATAGACGTTGTCCAGCCTTCAACAACAAGCCCACTGAACAGATGGATCAACACGCTATAACAAGCAAATAGAAAACCTGCAAGACTTCCGCCGAAACCGAGAATAGACATCCAACGTAGCGGCTTCGTGGAGTTAAATATTACCAAGTGCATCAATCGATGTAATGATTTTACTACCCCGGCGCCCTCTGATTGTTTCAGAGGGTTGTAGATGAGGGCTTCGGCTGGATAGCCGGTTTTGTGAATACGAAGATAGAATTGGTGGTGAAATCGACCGATTCGAGTAACGGCATTTACAGCGCGACGGCTTAAACAACGTAACCCCGTTGAGTTAGAAGGAATCTCATAATCTATGGTGCGCAATGCAACATTCATGAGTCGACGAAGTATCCGATAACGTAGTGAACGAACGCTATTCGAGACACCAATTACGACATCGGCACCTTCACGACATTTGTTAACACTTTGAGGTACGACTTCTACCGGATCGGCCAGTGGATTCCATAAAACAACAAAATCACCAATAGCACTTTCTAATCCAGCCGCTAACGCAACATCATGAAATACGGGAGTGGATAGCTGGATTATTCGTACACAAGGAATATCCTTCAACACACGATCTTCTACCTGTGCACTTGTACTGTCTAACCCCGGTGCTATAACGACTAATTCGTAATCACTGTATAGCGTATCCAGAAGTGAGGCAAGTTTAGATAAAGGAGTATAGATATCATTCAAGTGGTCTGGAATGACAATAACGACTGATACAAAAGATTCACTTTTCATTTTTATCAACTCAACTCGATCACGCGTTCTATTTCATGTAGAGCATCATAAATATTGTCAATTTTCCCACCCATCACGCAGTGAAGCCCCTTCAATATATAATTCGGGCGAAATAAAATTGGGCGAGAATCATCGCTATCACTTCGTGGAAGGATTGTTTTTACTTCCCAGATAGAGCTTTGATATTGGCATTCACTCAAACAAGGGATATAACGCGTGGCATCTCTTATCATATGCCCCCAGGCTGAATGCCGTTCATTCAGTTCATACTTTCTATATGCATCCTCGTAAGGTTCATTTGGTCTGTCATTCCATTGGTAATGGGGTGTGTATCGAACATGGCTGAAGGAATGTAGTTGAGCTGGTGGGAATGGCATAACAGAAAAAAATGGACCACACATTAGTGTTAACCCCATTTTTTTTAGCTCATCTGGAACAGTTACAAGGCACATTTCCGTCATTTCATGACGAAGGGGAATTAATGTAAGCTCAGAACCATTCAAGAGATAATTAATTCTTGAATAAGTACAATTGAAAAGATGATCAACATAGCTAATATCTGGTTGTCCAGATATTGTTGTGATTACCTCTAACCCCTCACCAGATTTGCTAACTTTTTCAACAACCGCGTCCGTTACAATAGCAACTTTTGCCGCTGAAAGCCGTTGTAGCATTATATTACGCAGCTTATGGGAATCAAATGCATACTCACGGGTAGTAAACACCGCATCGATAAGTACAGGATTAATCAAACGTTTCACTGACGGAGGAGCATCTTCACATTCAGCACCTATACGTTGACAAAATCGGCTAAATTGTGCACCTGTTATTTTACTTAACGCACCTGCAACAAGGTAATATTTGGCAAAATCATCTTCAATGCAGTCGCGAAATTCAGTAACAAAACGGGGGAAAGAGATACGAGAGCGTAACGCAGTCAAGATGCTGCGTGGATAATGATAGCCATTGTGCACTCGAGCCTGATTAACATAGGATGCTCGGGACATGAGTTCTTGACTTTTCTCATAAACTGTAACTTTACAACCCTTCAATGCAAGTTGTTCTGCCAGATACAAACCAAAAAAACCGCCTCCTGCGATTGCAATATTTTTACTCCCCATAATCGAAACCTCCGAAAATACGTTAAAACTAGAAGTATTAATGTTGGTAAGTATTAATGTTTATAAGTATTAATGTTTATAAGTATTAACGTTGATAAGTATTAATATTGGTAAGTTTGGGTGTACAAAAATTTAACTGCGGCTATATTTTTAGATTATCCTTAATATTGGGATAATACTTAATTCGTTAGATGAATGAAAGTCTATTGTGAATTTTAGTGGTTTATTTAATTTGTTCATCTGAACAGAGGTGATATGCTCACCTCAGAACAATACAGGTGCACAAATGAAAAGCCGAAAATCTAGTCCTGAATTCAAACGCGAATCCGCTCAACTGATTGTTGACCAGAACTACACAGTGGCAGATGCCGCCAAACTATTGATGTTGGCCTTTCCACGATGACAAGATGGGGCAAACAACTGCGTGATGAGCGTCAGGGAAAAACACAAACAGACTTCCCGATAACTCCGAAACAAATCGAAATACGTGAGCTAAAGAAAAAGCTACAACGAATTGAAATGGAAAACGAAATATTAAAAAAGGCTACCGCGCTCTTGATGTCAGACTCCCTGAACAGTTCTCGATAATCGGGAAACTCAGAGCGCATTATCCTGTGGTCACACTCTGGCTACAGATACTGGAAAAACCGTCCTGAAAAACCAGACGGCAGACGGGCTGTATTACGCAGTTAGGTACTTGAGCTACATGGCATCAGCCACGGTTCGGCCGGAGCAAGAAGCATCGCCACAATGGCAACCCGGAGAGGCTACCAGATGGGACGCTGGCTTGCTGGCAGGTTCATGAAAGAGTTGGGATTGGTCAGTTGCCAGCAGCCGACTCACCGATATAAACGTGGTGGTCATGAACATGTTGCTATCCCTAACTACCTTGAACGGCAGTTCGCCGTAACCGAGCCAAATCAGGTGCGGTGATGTGACCTATATCTGGACGGGTAAGCGCTGGGCGTACCTCGCCGTTGTTCTAGGCCTGTTCGCAAGAAAACCAGTGGGCTGGGCCATGTCGTTCTCGCCGGACAGCAGGCTCACCATGAAAGCGCTGGAAATGGCATGGGAAACCCGTGGTAAGCCCGGCGGGGTGATGTTCCACAGCGATAGTAATAATGCCGGTATCAGTTTTTATCATCACTCTGTTTGCTGTTTAACCAGATTGGTGTGATTACTGATGCAGTGAAGACCTTCCCGCATCCTGACTCACACAGCGATCGACCTTTTGTGTCCTGCCCTGGACCTGTCGGTTGCCGGAAGCGCCTTCATGCGAGGCATCTCCTCACCGATGCGCGTGACTCAAGAAGGGCCTGACGGCTTGTCTCGTTACTGTCCTGTCCGGGTTATCTGTCTGGAGATTCAACTCTGTTTCCTCACAGGAGCTCTGTCATGGCAGGTAAAGTTACGGAAGCCGCTGTTGTGGGTGGCGTGGATACACATAAAGATCTGCACGTTGCCGCTGTCGTAGATCAGAACAATAAAGTTCT
Organism: Escherichia sp. E14S1; assembly: GCF_004211995.1. Taxonomy (NCBI): domain Bacteria; kingdom Pseudomonadati; phylum Pseudomonadota; class Gammaproteobacteria; order Enterobacterales; family Enterobacteriaceae; genus Escherichia; species Escherichia sp. E14S1. The sequence goes on along the minus strand of NZ_RHJQ01000008.1, from coordinate 358,522 downwards.
GGGGACCCGGTTTTTCTCCACAACACGGCAAGGTTACCGGCAGATGCTGGCATGGATGACTTCGTTTGGGGTATTAAAGCTGAGTGTACAGGCACCTATGGATCAGGTCTGCTTCGCTATTTACAGAATGCCGGGTTAGAAGTTCTTGAGGTGACTGCGCCAGATCGGATGGAGCGACGCAAACGGGGTAAAAGTGACACGATTGATGCTGAATGTGCCGCTCACGCCGCATTCTCCGGAATAAGAACCGTCACACCCAAAACGCGCAATGGCATGATTGAGTCTCTGCGGGTATTAAAAACTTGCCGAAAAACAGCAATATCAGCCCGCAGAGTCGCTCTCCAGATTATCCATTCCAATATTATCTCTGCCCCGGATGAATTACGTGAACAGCTCAGAAATATGACGCGCATGCAGCTCATCAGGACTCTGGGATCCTGGCGGCCTGATGCCAGTGAATACCGCAATGTTACCAACGTTTATCGTATTTCATTAAAGTCCCTTGCCCGACGCTATCTCGAGTTACATGACGAAATCGCTGATTTGGATGTCATGATTGCGGCAACTGTCGATGAGCTGGCGCCTGAACTGATTAAACGTAATGCTATTGGATACGAAAGCGCTTCGCAGTTGCTGATCACGGCAGGAGACAATCCCCAACGATTAAGATCAGAATCAGGTTTTGCGGCACTGTGTGGTGTCAGCCCTGTTCCCGTATCTTCAGGAAAAACGAATCGTTACCGACTTAACCGGGGTGGAGATCGTGCTGCAAATAGTGCACTTCACATCATTGCCATCGGACGTTTGCGAACTGACGATAAAACGAAGGAATATGTCGCCAGACGAGTAGCGGAAGGGCATACAAAAATGGAAGCAATACGCTGCCTGAAGCGCTATATCTCACGCGAAGTTTATACATTACTGCGTAATCAAAACAGGCAGATCAACAGCATCCCGATAACGGCTTGACTCTTAGAAGGGCGTCCAGGGCAGTCATTATACGAGCAGGCAGTTTCGGCAGTTACTGTGGCGATACCAGTTCAGGCAGAGTATGAGCCGGCGCGGAAACTGCTGGGATAACAGCCCAATGGAACGCTTCTTCAGGAGTCTGAAGAACGAGTGGATACCGGTGGTGGGTTACGTAAGCTTCAGCGAGGCTGCTCACGCCATAACGGACTATATCGTTGGATATTACAGCGCACTAAGACCGCACGAATATAACGGTGGGTTACCCCCAAACGAATCGGAAAATCGATACTGGAAAAACTCTAACTCGGTGGCCAGTTTTTGTTGACCACTTCAACTCTGGACGGGTAAACGATGCTTAAGTCTTGCCAGGAGCTTTCCGGATAGAGAACGGTCAGTATTCGAACATGGTTTGTTGTACAAGTGATGGTACTGTCAGAACGGCCTACTATATCAATAACTGTAATGGCCCCACCATGACCAGTTGTGCCTATGAGTTACCATCTGCAACTGATATTGGAATGGGGGTAGGAATGCATTTGCAGTCAGGTAACGATAATACAATTAACGATTTTATACCCGTGATCATTGGAACTGATTGATTTTTCAGCAATCGGAGATCATGCTGTCCAACATGAAAATATTCATCACTGAGCAACAAAAAGCTGAACTTGAACGCCTTCATGATTCCAGCCGTGACGGGCGAGTCAGAGCTCGTATTTAAGCTATTCTTCTGGCCTCCGAAGGCTGGAGTTCTGCCATGATTGCTCAGGCTTTACGCCTACATTAGACAACGATTGATCACCATATCAGTGAATTCCTGAATAAAGGGAAACTGAAGGCCGAAAACGGCGGCTCAGGCCGCAAACTCAGAGCTGAACAAATGGCCCTTTTTATCAGTCAGTTATCCGATAATTTATTTCACCGTACCCGCGATGTTATTGCGTTTGTCACCCGGACATGGAACATCATTTTCAGCATTCCGGGGATGAATAAGTGGCTGCATTGTAATGGTTTCACCTACAAAAACCGTCAGGCGTTCCCCATAAATTCTGTGAAGAGAAACAAAGGCAATTCATTGAATATTATGTGGAACTGAAAACAACTGTGGGTGATGAACCGATTCTTTTTATTGATGGAGTCCATCCGACTCAGGCCACTAAAATCAGCTATGGCTGGATACGCAAAGGCCAGAAAAAAGCAGTAAAAACAACAGGCAGCCGCACACGCCTGAATATCATGGGGCGCTAAATCTGAAAGCACTGACGTCACCGCTAATCTGCGAATATAAAACCATTAATGAATATAATGTATACCGTTTTTTCAATGATATACGAAAGGTTTATCCTGATTATAACCAGAAAATCCACGTTATTCTGGATGGAGCAGGTTATCACCGTTCACAGTTAGTGAAAGACTGGGCGGAAGTGGTAAATATCAGGCTGCATTACCTTCCCCCTTACAGTCCAAACCTGAATCCGATAGAAAGAATGTGGAAATTAATGAACGAACATGCGCGGAATAATCGCTACTTCAGCAGTACGCGAGTGTTCAGGGACGCAATATCTGTCTTTTTTAACCAGACGCTGCCGGATATAGCGGCTGACATCCAGAATTAATGATCACTTTCGGGTGTTCACACCCACATCTTGATGTTTATTGGGTATATATGCATACCAAAAGATGGGGGGGGATCAGATTGTTTCTGTTAAAGATAATAATTACGTAACTTTTAATAATCCAATGCTTTCGTGGGGGAAATCATATTCATGGAACTTCTACATACATGGCCCAGGTAATCATATTGTCATAAATGGCGGTAAATTTGGCACGGGAATGCCGCTAATTGGCTGTACAGATGACGCTGCAGGGTTAACTATTGGCAGGGTCAACTATTGTATATAACACTTCGGCTAATATCTATGCAGCATGAATTACATCTGTTCAGAATGCCTTGCAACTAGAGTCATTAAGAGAACGACGCTCTATTGATGGTGAGATTACGATAACATTTGGTGATTCGACAAATGGTATTTGACTTTTAGCTAGGGATGTTAAATATCATCAAAATGGAAGTTTGGTTACTATAGAGTTTATTATAAGACTGAACGTATTCGCAGAACAATCAGGTTAAATGAGAATGAAAAACCTACCGCACAAAGCCGCAAACCAAGTATCTGGCGTTATTTCCATAACTTTTGGTTTGACAACTGGGTGGCAAGTGTTTACGGCGAGCCATCGATCGCGGAAATGATTACATTGATTTTTACAAATTTAACAACCCTGATTGTGATCCTGTACATAAAAGCGATGTCAATGTTGATGCCACAATAAAAGGTTCTATAACTTATAGTATTGATTCTTATTGGGCATAGAAAACATTTAACAAAAATGGTTTATTAACACATTAATAAGGAAGTTGATGTTTATCATATTTTTACACCGTATATTGCGAATAGTATGATATGGGAAAAGAGAACTGGACTTTCGATCGGTATAGTATAAAATGCATGAAAAAACATTAGGATTTATCCGTGATTAAGTCAATACAAATCTTAAGAGCACTTGCTGCTTGGGCAGTTGTTTATCATCATATTTCTCAAGTCATGTTTCAATGGTCTGCATCATCCAAATTGATGCACACTATTGCACTTAAGGCTGGCAATGGTGTCGATATGTTTTTTATCATAAGTGGCTTTATTATTTATAAGTCAATATCGAAAAATAATATTACACCTACGTCATTTGCTCTCAATAGGATGGTAAGAATTATTCCTGCATATTGGTTCTACACATTGCTGGTAGTGGTAATATCATACAATTTTCACGGAGTTATTCCGTTTGCTGAGATTGGATTAAATAATGTATTAAAAAGCCTTGCTTTTATTCCGGTAATGAATCAACAGATAGGTTGGTATATTCCAACCCTAACGGTTGGGTGGACTCTTAATTTTGAAATGCTATTTTATACGTGCGTATTTATTTCTCTGTTATTCCCTGAAAACAACAAAAAAATTTGCTGTATTCTAATTCCTCTTGTTGTAATGAATTTGTTTTCATGGCTTGGCAATAATGAGTCTACTGTATTTCTTTTCTATAATGATGAACTGTTGTTTGAGTTTGTTATGGGGGGGGTAATAGCTATATGTTATAATAATGGGCTATTCAGAAATATCGGTGTTAAAACTGCACTAACAATATCCGTATTATCACTGATAAGTATATTTTTTAGCAGTGAATCAAAAAGACTTCTCCAAATTGGAATCCCTTGCGCTGCTTTAATTGTTTCCGCTTTATGTCTTGAAAACAATATTGGCAATAGCACTATATCAAGAATTGCATCTAAACTTGGAGATTGGTCATACTCGACATATCTTTCGCATGTGATCATTATATGTATAATAAATAAGCTATGTGATATCTATATGTTAGATAAATTATTGATGGTTGTACCAATTATAGTACTTATTCTTCTGTCTTCATACTTAAGCTATAAATATATTGAGATTCCATGCGGCTTAATTTTGAAAAGAAAATCTAAAATTAAATGCATCAAATAATTCTAAATAAAAAGATACGTTTAAGCGTAAGACAAAACTGAGACACACAAAGCTTTGCACTGGATTGCAAGGCTTTGTGCTATTCGAGATATAGTAAGGTTGGCTCTCTCCATTGCACCGCGATCTTCAAATCTGCGGATTACTTCAAGAAGTTGCATCGGCTCAATATCCTGAATTTCAAGACCGCCGATGATAGGTAAAATGTCGTCGTCAAACATTTTGGCAAGTTCAGTCGCATAGCCGACTGACCATACTTGCCTCTTATGCTCGTACCATTCCTTGTAAATCGCACTAAAGGAATTGTTGTTATACGAAGCCTTTTTCGCCTTTACCGGATCTATGCCAACCGAGATATCTTTCCTCGCGGTCCATGCCTTATCCCTTGCCTCTTGCAAAGTCATAAGCGGATATTTTCCGACAGTCAGGATTTTCTCCTTACCGTCAATCTTGTAGCGAAGCTGCCATACCTTTTTCCCGGATACAGGAACATAAAGGTACAGGCCATTACCATCGAGAAGGCGGTATGGTTTTTCTTTCGGCTTTGCTGCTTCAATCTGCTTAACGGTGAGCACGGGTAAAAATCTGGTGGGTAAAATTATTTTATCCACTTTTTACCCGTCATGGAGTGCGGCTGTCAACGATCTGAAGCGAACCATTACAAACTGTGAATCTACGGGAGGCTTGATATTCAGGGGATTTTGCGGACTGGTACGGATTGGAGCGAACTGATAAATGGTGTCCCCTGCAGGAATCGAACCTGCAATTAGCCCTTAGGAGGGGCTCGTTATATCCATTTAACTAAGAGGACAGCGCGGCATGAGTATACCCGCTAATGGACTGCGGGGTAAGTACACTGCCGCTCGATTGCTTAAACGCTCGCCACTCATGCCGGATTTTTATCATTTTTCTTAATGTTTTCCGCACGTTCTGCTTTCTGACGTGCTTCTTCTTTTCGCTTATTGCTCATGTCGTTGCGAATTTGCGCATGACTCATCAACGCGAAGATAAAGGTGCCGCCACAGATGTTTCCCGCCAGAGTGGGAAGCGCAAATGGCCAGACAAAATCGCTCCAGTGTAGTGTGCCGTTAAATACCAGATAGAGGATCTCTACGGAACCGACAACGATATGAGTGGTGTCTCCCAGGGCGATAAGCCAGGTCATCAAAATAATCACTACTATTTTTGCCGCACCCGCCGCCGGAAACATCCATACCATAGTAGCTATTAGCCAGCCGGAAATGATCGCATTGGCAAACATCTCGCTGGGCGAGTTCTTCATCACATCCATGCCGATTTTGACAAACGCATCACGGGTTTCTTCATCAAAGATAGGCATATACTCAAAAGCCCACGCCGCAATACCCGTTCCCAGAATATTACCTAACAGAACAACGCCCCAAAGTCGTAGCAATAAACCGACATTGCCCATTGTCGGTTTTTGCATTACGGGTAGTACCGCTGTCACGGTGTTCTCAGTAAATAATTGCTGGCGCGCCATAATAACGATAATAAAACCAAAGGTATAACCGAGATTCTCCAGCAAGAAACTCCCTGGCACGCCTTCCAGTTCGACATGAAATATCCCTTTTGCCAGTAGCGATGCACCCATCGACAGACCTGCTGCAATAGCTGACCACAGTAGCGCCATTGCGTCGCGTTCCAGCTCTTTTTCGCCGTCCTGACGAATATGTTCGTGGATAGCCATTGCCCGGGAAGGGAGCCGATCTTCATCTATTTCAATTTTTTTTCCGCGCTCTTTTTCTTCACTCTCGACTTCAATTTCGTCGCTGTGTTTATCAATTTTATCGTTATCCATGGTGAGTTCTCTTGATTAGCACGTATAGCTAAAGCGTAGCGGCTTTTTTGCTCGCAACTGGCGGGAGTTACTCTGAAAATGAATAAAAGGCAACGTTTGCCTTTTTCTGTTTCTATAGAATCAAGTAGCCTACAGGGCGGTGATTACCAGGCTATGATCAAATCAGCAAAACAGGGCGTATGGACATCATTTGACGTGCTGTTACAATCGCCCACACCTAAACAGGCGGATACGGTATCGTTCCGTCATGGATGGCAAACTGCATAAGCCATAAAAAAAACAGGGAGACATTTATGAAGCTTCGCCTGTCGGCGCTTGCTCTGGGAACTACGCTTCTGGTGGGGTGTGCGAGTTCCGGAACAGATCAGCAAGGGCGTTCTGACCCGTTAGAAGGGTTCAACCGCACCATGTACAATTTTAACTTCAATGTGTTAGACCCGTATGTGGTTCGACCGGTGGCTGTCGTGTGGCGTGATTATGTTCCGCAACCGGCACGTAATGGGTTAAGCAACTTTACTGGCAACCTTGAAGAACCTGCAGTGATGGTTAACTACTTCCTGCAGGGCGACCCTTATCAGGGGATGGTCCACTTTACCCGCTTTTTCCTGAACACTATTTTGGGGATGGGCGGTTTTATTGATGTTGCTGGGATGGCGAATCCGAAACTGCAACGAACGGAACCTCACCGTTTTGGTAGCACGCTCGGTCACTATGGCGTGGGGTATGGGCCTTATGTTCAGTTACCGTTCTACGGTAGCTTCACGCTGCGTGATGACGGCGGTGATATGGCTGATGGCCTCTATCCAGTGCTTTCGTGGTTGACCTGGCCGATGTCGGTAGGAAAATGGACACTTGAAGGTATCGAAACGCGTGCGCAACTGCTGGATTCTGATGGCCTGCTTCGTCAGTCGTCCGATCCTTACGTCATGGTGCGCGAGGCGTACTTCCAGCGTCATGATTTCATCGCCAATGGCGGAGAACTCAAACCGCAGGAAAACCCGAATGCGCAAGCGATTCAGGATGATTTAAAAGATATCGATTCTGAATAAGAAGCCAATAAAAAAGGTGAGTTGGAAAACTCACCTTTTTTCTTATTAAACTAACGTGTTATTAGAACGCGTAGTTAAAGTTAGTACCGAACAGCCAGGCTTTACCTTCAGACTCGAACTGATACGGGCCTTCGTTGATCTTCACGCTCTGACCGTGCATATAAGAGACACCAACATCGACAGATGCATCTTTATTAAATGCATATGTCGTACCTGCGCTCAGCCAGAAACGGTCCTGATCCGGAATGGAAATCGAACGGTTCTGTGCCGGAACGGGGCTATCATCGAAGGCGATACCGGTACGGAAGGTCCAGTTATCATCGTAGTAATAAGTGGTACCCAGTGCGATGCGGTAAGCATCTTTAAAGCCTTCATGCTTCTGGAACAGCGTATCACCACTGGTGGACGTAGCTTTCAACTCCTGGAATTGACTCCAGCTGGTGTAAGCCAGACTATAGTGAATCGCCCACTGCGGCGCGACACGGTTATAACCAGACACTTCCCACATTTCAGGCAGATTTAGCGTCAGATAACCTGACTGCGTAGCTCCGCCCGTAGCCGTTGGCAGACCGAAATTGTAGTTGTTAATAGCAATTGGCAGATCGCTACTGTAGTTACCTTTGAAGTCAATTTTAACTTCAGAACGGTAGGTCAACGCGTAGCGATTATTTTTATCCAGTTCATACAGGATGCCGGCATTCCAGCCAAAGCCCCATTTGTTACCATTCAGATGGGCAATTTTCTCGTCGCTTGGGATACTATTAGCCATGCCCGCCAGTTGCTGTCCTTGTAGAGTCGCCCCGGCGGGAGATTGCATAATCTGACCTGCAACCAGCTGCCCCAGATCGCCTGCGAAGCGTTCAATTTTCGCACGGGCATAGACGGCATTCAGACCGAGACCAAAACTCCATGCGTTATTTAAGCGATAGGCGCCGCTTAAGTTCATGTTGATGGTCTCGAGGTCGGTTGTACCACCGACAGAACCGCCTGCATAAGTATCGTTAAACTCTGTCGCCAGGCCATAGTTAGAGGTAATGGAAGCTCCCCAACCAAATTGATCGTTAATTGGCGCAACAAAGTGAGCGTTCGGAACCCATGCCGTAGGCGCGATATTATCCGCGTCCAGGCTACGACCAGACGGAGACGTTCCGCTGATATTTACATCCGGATCAATATAAACCGCGCCCGCTGAAAAAGTTGGGCGGTCAAACATGGTAATCAACGCGGGGTTACGGCTGACGTTACCGGCATCATCGGCAATTGCGCCTTCCCCTGAATAAGCCCGGCCCAGGCCTGAGGAAGAAAATTCGTTTAACTGAAAGCCTGCCGACCAGGCCTGGGTGGAGATAAGTGCCACTGCGACTGCGATAGCAGACTTTGTAAACAGGGTTTTCTGGCTCATGACCATAACCTCAATAATTTATTTTTATACAAACTATGTTACGTGCTGTAACAGGAGCGCGAAGTGTAGGGTCTGATGTACATCTTAGAAATCAGACCAGTGGCGAGAGTATAGGTCGGACCAGATGGAATGTTGCAAGTATGTTTCTATGTTTTTTCAAATATGATCTAAGAAACGCGATCCAGCTGGCAAAATTTGGAGGTAGCGCACTCATAGATTTGGGTGAATTTTGTTTTAGATCATTTTTAAGTGTGATTTCGGTCACTTATCCGATTTTGCAGAATTAACAACTGGAGTGGCACTTTTCAGAAGCGTAAAATATCCGCAACGTTTATCTGGCACCTTAGGTGCACATACAGAGGAAATCAACGATGAGTAAATGTAGTGCTGATGAAACCCCGGTTTGCTGCTGTATGGATGTTGGCACCATTATGGACAACTCCGACTGCACCGCGTCTTACAGCCGTGTGTTTGCAAACCGCGCAGAAGCAGAACAAACGCTGGCGGCGCTGACTGAAAAAGCCCGTAGCGTGGAATCCGAACCATGCAAAATCACCCCGACTTTCACTGAAGAGTCTGACGGTGTGCGCCTGGATATCGATTTCACTTTTGCCTGCGAAGCTGAAACACTGATCTTCCAGCTGGGTCTGCGTTAATTCCTCTCGGGTACGTACGCCCCTGCCAGCAACAAGTAGGGGCGTTTTCTTTTCTTTCTCCTGTCTTCACTGTGTCATAGCTCCCACTTTCCCTTTTCTCCGCTTGGCTAAATGTAAAAAAATGGTTAATACTATGATCAGGTCAGACCACTTTATATCTTATTTTTACAGGGGAGTGTTATGGGTCAGGTTTTACCGCTGATTTCCCGTCAGGGCGATCGTATCGCCATCGTTAGCGGGTTACGTACGCCTTTTGCCCGCCAGGCGACGGCTTTTCATGGCATTCCTGCTGTTGATTTGGGGAAGATGGTCGTAGGCGAATTGCTGGCACGCAGCGAAATTCCCGCAGAAGTGATTGAGCAACTGGTCTTCGGTCAGGTTGTGCAAATGCCGGAAGCGCCCAACATTGCGCGTGAAATTGTTCTCGGCACTGGAATGAATGTGCATACCGATGCTTACAGCGTCAGCCGCGCTTGCGCTACCAGTTTCCAGGCGGTTGCAAACGTCGCAGAAAGCCTGATGGCGGGAACTATTCGAGCGGGGATTGCCGGTGGGGCAGATTCCTCTTCCGTATTGCCAATTGGCGTCAGTAAAAAACTGGCGCGCGTGCTGGTTGATGTCAACAAAGCACGAACCATGAGCCAGCGCCTGAAACTTTTTTCTCGCTTACGTTTGCGTGACTTAATGCCGGTGCCTCCGGCAGTGGCGGAATACTCCACTGGATTACGGATGGGCGACACCGCCGAACAAATGGCAAAAACGTACGGCATCACCCGTGAACAGCAAGATGCGTTGGCCCACCGTTCGCATCAACGTGCCGCCCAGGCGTGGTCAGAAGGTAAATTAAAAGAAGAAGTCATGACCGCTTATATCCCGCCTTATAAACAGCCTCTTGCGGAAGATAATAATATTCGCGGCAATTCCACGCTTGCCGACTACGCAAAGCTGCGCCCGGCGTTTGATCGCAAACACGGGACGGTAACGGCGGCAAACAGTACGCCGCTGACCGATGGCGCGGCAGCGGTGATCCTGATGACTGAATCCCGGGCGAAAGAATTAGGGCTGGTGCCGCTGGGATATCTGCGCAGCTACGCATTTACCGCTATAGATGTCTGGCAGGACATGCTGCTCGGTCCGGCCTGGTCAACACCGCTGGCGCTGGAACGTGCTGGCTTGACAATGGCCGATCTGACGTTGATTGATATGCACGAAGCGTTTGCCGCCCAGACGCTGGCCAATATTCAGTTGCTTGGCAGCGAACGTTTTGCCCGCGACGTACTGGGGCGTGCACATGCCACTGGCGAAGTTGACGATAGCAAATTTAACGTGCTTGGCGGCTCGATTGCTTATGGTCATCCCTTTGCGGCTACCGGCGCACGGATGATTACCCAGACCTTACATGAGCTGCGGCGTCGCGGCGGTGGGTTTGGTTTGGTGACTGCCTGTGCCGCAGGTGGGCTTGGCGCGGCAATGGTTGTGGAGGCGGAATAATGGAAATGGTATCAGCGTTTACCCTCAATGTCCGTCTGGACAACATTGCCGTTATCACCATTGATGTTCCCGGCGAGAAAATGAATACCCTGAAGGCGGAATTTGCCTCGCAGGTGCGCGCCATTATTAAGCAACTCCGTGAAAACAAAGAGTTGCGCGGCGTGGTGTTTGTCTCCGCTAAACCAGACAACTTCATTGCTGGCGCAGACATCAACATGATCGGCAACTGCAAAACGGCGCAAGAAGCGGAAGCATTGGCACGGCAGGGCCAACAGTTGATGGCGGAGATTCATGCCCTGCCTGTTCCGGTTATTGCCGCTATTCACGGCGCTTGCCTGGGGGGCGGGCTGGAGCTGGTGCTGGCATGTCATGGCCGTGTCTGTACTGACGATCCTAAAACTGTGCTCGGTTTGCCGGAGGTTCAGCTTGGATTATTGCCAGGTTCAGGCGGAACTCAGCGTTTGCCACGCCTGACAGGTGTCAGCACAGCATTAGAGATGATCCTCACCGGAAAACAACTTCGGGCGAAACAGGCATTAAAGTTGGGGCTGGTGGATGACGTCGTTCCGCACTCCATTTTGCTGGAAGCCGCTGTTGAGCTGGCAAAGCAGGATCGTCCATCTTCCCGCCCTCTACCTGTACGCGAGCGTATTCTGGCGGGGCCGTTAGGTCGTGCATTGTTGTTCAAAATGGTAGGCAAGAAAACAGAGCAAAAAACTCAGGGTAACTATCCAGCGACAAAACGCATTCTTGACGTTATTGAAACCGGTTTAGCGCAGGGGACCAGCAGTGGCTATGACGCCGAAGCTCGGGCGTTTGGTGAACTGGCGATGACGCCGCAATCGCAGGCGCTGCGCAATATCTTTTTTGCCAGTACTGAAGTGAAGAAAGATCCCGGCAGTGATGCTCCTCTTGCGCCATTAAACAGCGTGGGGATTTTAGGCGGCGGGTTGATGGGCGGTGGAATTGCCTACGTTACTGCCTGTAAAGCGGGTCTGCCGGTAAGAATTAAAGATATCAATGCCCAGGGCATAAATCATGCGCTGAAATACAGTTGGGAGCAGCTGGAGGGTAAAGTGCGCCGTCGTCATCTCAAAGCCAGCGAACGCGACAAGCAACTGGCTTTAATTTCGGGGACGACGGATTACCGTGGCTTTGCCCATCGAGATCTGATTATTGAAGCGGTGTTTGAAAATCTCGAATTAAAACAGCAGATGGTGGCAGAAGTTGAGCAAAACTGCGCTTCTCATACCATTTTTGCATCGAACACGTCCTCTTTACCGATTAGCGATATTGCCGCGCACGCCACGCGACCAGAGCAAGTTATCGGCCTGCATTTCTTCAGCCCGGTGGAAAAAATGCCGCTGGTGGAAATCATTCCTCATGCGGGGACATCGGCGAAAACCATCACCACCACGGTAAAACTGGCGAAAAAACAGGGCAAAACGCCGATTGTGGTAAAGGATAAAGCTGGGTTTTATGTCAATCGCATCCTGGCGCCGTATATTAATGAAGCTATCCGCATGTTGACCGAAGGCGAACGTGTTGAGCATATTGATGCCGCGCTGGTGAAATTTGGTTTTCCGGTGGGACCAATCCAACTTTTGGATGAGGTAGGAATTGATACCGGGACTAAAATTATTCCTGTACTGGAAGCAACTTATGGAGAACGTTTTAGCGCGCCTGCAAATGTTGTTTCTTCAATTTTGAATGATGATCGCAAAGGCAGAAAAAATGGCCGAGGTTTCTATCTTTATGGCCAAAAAGGGCGTAAAAGCAAAAAACAGGTCGATCCCGCCATTTACCCGCTAATTGGTGTACAAGGGCAGGGGCGACTCTCCGCACCGCAGGTTGCTGAACGGTGTGTGATGTTGATGCTGAATGAAGCAGTACGTTGTCTGGACGAGCAGGTTATCCGAAGTGTGCGTGACGGGGATATTGGCGCGGTATTTGGAATAGGCTTCCCTCCGTTTCTTGGTGGCCCGTTCCGATATATCGATGCTCTCGGCGCGGGGGAAGTCGTTGCAACAATGCAACGACTGGCCACGCAGTATGGTTCTCGTTTTACCCCTTGCGAGCGTCTATTAGAGATGAGCGAGCGCGGGGAAAGTTTTTGGAAAACAAGTGCAACTGACCCTCAATAAAAGGGTCAAAGCTATATGAATCCGCGCTGAATGGCGGAGTGTTGGTCAAAATGTAAACGCATATTGACTATACTTGCGCCATTGAGGTAAAAAACAGCGTTTCATTCGGTGAATGGATAAGGCACAATGCCGGCCACCGCCTTGTTTCTCTGGTTTCAGATGAACGGGGCGGGTGAATCTGGTTAACAAAAGCGGTGCAATATGCAAGTTTTTATCATGCGTCACGGCGACGCAGCCCTCGATGCCGCCAGTGATTCGGTTCGTCCTCTGACCACTAACGGTTGTGACGAATCTCGCCTGATGGCGAACTGGTTGAAAGGTCAAAAAGTGGAAGTCGAACGTGTTCTGGTGAGCCCGTTCCTGCGAGCCGAGCAAACACTGGAGGAAGTAGGGGATTGTATGAACCTGCCTTCCAACGTGGAAGTTCTGCCGGAGTTGACGCCCTGCGGCGATGTAGGGCTGGTCAGTGCATATTTACAGGCGCTGACCAACGAAGGTGTCGCTTCGGTACTGGTTATCTCCCACTTACCGTTAGTCGGGTATCTGGTTGCCGAGTTATGTCCGGGCGAAACGCCGCCTATGTTTACCACTTCGGCCATTGCCAGCGTAACGCTTGATGAAAGCGGAAACGGCACATTCAACTGGCAGATGAGTCCGTGTAATTTGAAAATGGCAAAAGCAATCTGATGTGATCGTAAAGTGCCCGATGGCGCAAGCTATCGGGCCTGAATTGTTCATACCTTATTGAAATTCTCCCAATAACGATGCAGATGGCATCTTTTTAGCGTTTAATCGCCGATTTGCATAAAGTTACATCTAGAAATATTCATTACCTTTTCTTGTATTTTATTTCCAGAGTTAACCACTGTGAACGCAGAATAAGAGAGTAGAAAAGAGATATTTTTTGGTCTTGATTTTATATTAATTTTAGTGTTTTAATATTGTATCGGCAAAAAATAAAAATACAATCGTGTTATTTGTTGTTGGTTGTTTTTTGCTCTTTAATCATTCACTCCATGATGTGTTTATACCATATTTTAGTCATTTGCCACGTAATTCCAGGAAAGTTCTCAAAATATTATTTGTTTTGTTAATCATTTAAATATTTCTAAATATTGTTGTTAGTAAATTTAAATTGTGTCACGCGCTCTATAATATCAACATGCTCGCCACGCCAAAGAATATCATCTCACGAGACCTCAGAAATCCTATTCAATGGTGGGTTATAAGCCACTGCAAATTACACTGAAAGTTATTATATTCAGTATTAATATGTCAGTTGGCTGACATTTTAATCATTTATGATTTAAGGACAAATAATGAGTAAGTTTGTAAAAGCAGCCGTCGCCACAGCAATGCTTATGGGGGCGCTGACTTCAGCATCGGTCGTAGCCGCAGGGAACAACGGTACAGTGAGATTTTTCGGTATAATTGAAGACTCTCCGTGCTCAATTGTTCCTGATGACCATAAGCTGGAAGTGGATATGGGGAGCATCGGTACCGGTTCTTTAACGGGTGGCAAAACTACCACACCAAAGGATTTCCAGATTCGTTTACAGGATTGCAATTTCAATACTGAAACAACGATGACCACGACATTTACCGGTAATCCATATTCCGGTAATCCAAATAATTACTCCCTGTCTAACCTGGATAATGGCACCGAAGTTCCAAACGTAAGTCTGGTGATTGGCGACCAGCGTGGTAAAGGCTATGACCTGGGCAAAGGTATCGATCAGGCCATCGCAATGGACAGTTCAACGGGTAAAGGCAAACAGAAACAAACGCTGAAATTTAAAGCCTGGTTAGTCGGTGAAACTGCTGCGGTAACACCAACTCCGGCTCCGTTTGAAACGCTAACAACATTCCAGATTACGTATCTTTAATGTGACTCCCCCATAACTGCAAAGTTATGGGGTTTTTAAATGAAAGATAATTAAATTATAATAATTACGGATGGATACGTAAATGCCCGAACATTCTTTTCTCCGTTTACGGGGGCTTTCGTGGTGGATTGCTCTGGCAATTTCCGGAAGTCCATTTTATGCCCTGGCAGATGATACCATTCAGTTTGATGCCCGATTTCTCGAGTTAAAAGGGAATACCAAAATTGATTTGGGTCGTTTTTCCCAAAAAGGTTATGTTGAGCCGGGTAAATATAATTTACAGGTTCATGTAAATAACCAATCCTTACCTGATGAATACGATATCTACTGGTACGCAGTCGAAAACAATCCTGATAAATCGTATGCCTGCTTACCGCCTGAACTGGTTGCTCAGTTAGGCTTTAAAGAAGATATCACGAAAAATTTGCAATGGATTCGTGATGGTCAGTGTTTGAATACTGAACCGTTAAATGGCATGGAAATGACTGGCGATTTAAGCCAGTCAGTTCTCGTGATTTCTTTGCCACAGGCTTATCTTGAATATACCGACAGTGAATGGGATCCACCTTCACGTTGGGATGAAGGTATTCCCGGTCTTATTGCCGATTACAGTATCAACGCCCAGACCCGGCATGAAGAGGGTGGGGATGATACTAACGATATTAGTGGTAATGGTACGGTTGGCGTTAACGTTGGCCCGTGGCGCCTGCGTGCCGACTGGCAGAGCGACTATCGGCATACCCGCAGTAACGATGATGGTGATGCTAACGATAGCGGCACGCAAAAAAACTGGGAGTGGAGCCGTTACTACGCCTGGCGCGCCTTGCCGTCATTAAAAGCCAAACTTTCTTTGGGCGAAGATTACCTCAACTCCGATATTTTTGATGGCTTTAGCTACATTGGCGGTAGCATCAGCACCGACGATCAAATGTTGCCGCCAAACCTTCGCGGCTACGCTCCGGATATTTCCGGTGTAGCACATACCACCGCGAAAGTTACGATAACGCAAATGGGGCGCGTCCTTTATGAAACCCAGGTCCCCGCAGGCCCGTTCCGTATTCAGGATATTGGTGATTCGGTATCTGGTACTCTGCATGTCCGTATTGAAGAACAAAATGGTCAGGTGCAGGAATATGACGTCAGCACGGCTTCCATGCCGTTTCTGACCCGACCAGGCCAGGTGCGATATAAAGTGGCGATGGGCCGTCCGCAAAACTGGGATCATCATGTCGAAGGGAGTTTCTTCTCGGGAGGCGAGGCATCATGGGGGATTGCCAATGGCTGGTCGCTCTATGGCGGTGCGTTAGCGGATGAAAACTACCAGTCAGCGGCAATTGGACTTGGACGCGATTTGGCACTGTTTGGCGCGTTAGCGTTTGACGTTACCCACTCCCGTACTCGTTTTGACGACAACAGCGTATACGGCAACAAAACGCTGGATGGTAACTCTTATCGTGTCAGTTATGCCAAAGATTTTGATGAACTCAACAGCCGTGTGACCTTTGCCGGATATCGCTTCTCTGAAAAAAACTACATGACCATGAGCGAATACCTGGATGCTAACAACGCCGATCGGGCGCGCACGGGTAACGACAAAGAGATGTATACGGTCACTTACAACCAGAACTTCAGGGATGCGCGTGTTTCGGTCTATCTCAACTATTCCCACCACACCTACTGGGACAGCGAAGATCAAACCAACTACAACATGATGCTTTCTCATTATTTCAATATGGGAAGTATCAGAAACATGAGCGTTTCTCTGACCGGTTATCGCTATGAATACGATAACAATGCCGATAAAGGTATTTATCTTTCCTTAAGCCTGCCGTGGGGTGACAGCAGCACCATTAGTTACAACGGCAACTATGGCAGTGGTGCCGACAGCAGCCAGGCGAGCTTGTACCATCGAATAGATGACGCCAGCCACTATACGGTGAGCACAGGGACCAGTGAAAACCACGCCAGTGTAGATGGTTATTACAGCCACGATGGCACTATGGCAAAAGTTGATCTGAGCGCCAACTATCATGAAGGGCAATACACTTCCGCGGGTATCTCTTTACAGGGCGGTGCAACGCTGACTGCCCACGGCGGCGCGCTGCATCGCACGCAGAACATGGGCGGTACGCGTTTGCTGATTGATGCCGATGGTGTTGCCAATGTGCCAGTAGAAGGCAACGGTGCTGCTGTTTATACCAACATGTTTGGTAAAGCCGTGGTGGCCGATGTTAACGACTACTACCGTAATCAGGCTTATATCGATTTGAATAACCTGCCAGAAAATGCTGAGGCCACCCAGTCGGTGGTCCAGGCAACGCTAACGGAAGGTGCCATTGGTTATCGTAAATTTGCGGTGATCAGTGGGCAGAAAGCAATGGCGGTATTGCGATTGCAGGATGGTAGTCATCCGCCATTTGGTGCGGAAGTGAAAAATGTTAATAAACAGCAAGTTGGTCTGGTTGATGATGAAGGGAATGTCTATCTGGCGGGCGTTAAACCGGGTGAACGCATGACGGTATCCTGGGAGGGAGAATCCCACTGCGATATCAGTCTGCCGGACCCGCTACCGGATGATCTCTTCAATGGCTTGCTGTTGCCATGCCAGCAAATTGGGGGAAGTGCTCCCGCAATATCACATGATATTCAGCCCGTCATTCAGGAGCAGACACAACAGGTGACACCAATGGAACCACCAATGTCTGTTTCATCGAATTAATAACGTGATTAAGGAATGATCCATGTCTAAACATATCTCTTCAAAAAAGATCGTCACTGCATTGACGTTGATGGCGGCGGCTGCAAGTTTTTACGCGCAGGCTTCAGTGACGCCCGATCGTACCCGTTTGATTTTTAACGAAAGTGACAAATCTATTAGTGTTACCCTACGTAATAACGATCCTAAACTTCCTTACCTGGCGCAAAGCTGGATTGAAGATGAAAAGGGTAACAAGGTGAGTTCACCATTAGCTGTTTTACCTCCTGTACAGCGTATTGATGCGATGATGAACGGTCAGGTGAAAATTCAGGGATTGCCAGATATCCACAAATTGCCTGCCGATCGCGAAACGATGTTCTACTTTAACGTTCGCGAGATCCCGCCTAAATCGAATAAAGCTAACACGCTGCAAATTGCTCTGCAGACACGTATCAAACTTTTCTGGCGTCCTAAGGTACTGGAAAAAAGCAGCACACAAACTCCTTGGCAGTATAAAGTGACCCTAACACGCAGCGGCCAGGAATTTACCGTCAATAACCCAACGGCGTATTACGTCATCATCAGCAACGCCAGTACGCAGAAAAATGGCAATCCAGCGGCAGGTTTCTCGCCGTTAGTCATGCCGCCCAAAACCAACGCCCCGTTAAACGTGAAAATGGATAGCACACCAGTGCTGACCTATGTCAACGACTATGGTGCGCGTATGCCGCTCTTTTTCCGCTGTAGCGGTAGTGCCTGCCTGGTGGATGAAGAACTAAGCAGCAAAGGCTGATTCCAGGAGAATCCGATGAGAAAGATGTTTCTGGTTAAATTACTGCTGGTTTTTGGTGTGGTGAGCCATCCTGCGGCAGGCGGAGAATCGAAATCCGTTGATCTGATATTGCGGGTGCTGGTCGATGCTCCGCCACCTTGTTCAGTAACGGGTAGTGCTGTGGAGTTTGGTGATGTGATCATCAAAAAGATCAATGGCACCAACTATCGCATGAATGCTGAGTACAAATTGGACTGTAAGGGAAGTCTAAGTGACGACCTGCAAATGCAGTTTAAGGGAACGACTACCACGATTAATGGCGAAACAGTGTTGAGTACAGGAATTTCTGGATTTGGGATTCGAATTGAAAGTGCGTCTGATAATTCGCTGTTTCCGATTGGCGAAAACAACTGGACGCCTTTCAACATCAACAGCCAACCGAAACTGAAAGCGGTGCCAGTAAAAGAGAGCGGTGTATCATTCGCGGCGTCGGAATTTAACGCCAGTATGACGATGGTGGTGGATTACCAATGAAACGACTCGGTTTTTTTGTGATTTGTGGTTGCTGTTGCGTGGTACAGGCGGCGACACCAGACATTACTTTTCACGGAACTTTGGTATCACCGCCAGTTTGTACCATTAGCGGCGGGAAAACCATTGAAGTGGATTTTGGCGACATCCTTATTAATGACATTGACGGTGTTAACTTTCGTCAGACTGTACCCTATGAGATCACCTGTGATTCTGGAGTTCGTGATGCGGTTTGGGAGATGACTCTGACCTGGAAGGGGACTCCCACCAATTACAATACGTCGGCAGTCCAGACCAGCGTTACCGACCTGGGCATTGAAATGCAACAAAATGGCAGTCCGTTTGAGCTGGATAAACCTCTGAGTATTGATCCTGCCAGCCCCCCAATGCTCAAGGCGGTACCGGTGAAAGCCAGCGGCGCGGTGTTGGGAGACGGAGCATTTTCCGCGTATGCCACGCTACAGGTGGATTACCAATGAAAACACAAGAATATGTTCTCGCAACGCTGCTGGGGAGCTTAATGCTGCTCTGTGTAGCGCCGGTGCAGGCGGCTGACAACCTGCATTTTTACGGTAATTTATTGAATAAAACCTGTACACCGGTAGAGACACAAGGATTGCTGGCGGAAGTACAGTTTCCTACGGTGAGTGCACAAGATTTAGTGGTCGCCGGGCAGTCGGCCCGTGTGCCGGTGGTTTTTCAACTGAAAGACTGTAAGGGACCAACGTCATACAACGTAAAGGTAACCTTGACCGGCACGGAAGATAGCGAACAGCCGGGTATTCTGGCGCTGGATGCGTCATCGGGTGCGCAGGGAGTTGGTATAGGAATGGAAAAAAACGACGGCACACCTGTTGCCATCAACAGTTCTACTGGAGCGACCTTTGTACTTAATAACGGCAGCAATAGTCTTAATTTCCGGGCCTGGTTACAGGCAAAAAGCGGTCGTGATGTGACTCCTGGCAATTTTACCGCCCAGCTAACCGCAACGTTTGAGTACCTTTAAAATGAAAAAATTACGCCATGTTTTTTGCTTACTAGTGTTGATACTAATGGTACCCACCGCGATGGCATCAACAATATTTCGTGATATGCACACGTTGATGGGGTATGCCGGTAACGGTAATACCGCAATCTGGTATGAACTTAATGTCCAAACTTTATCTGGCGTCTATCAGGGAACATATCACCGGGATGGTTATACTCTTTATACCGGAGATATTCCCAATATATCCTGGAATGGGCCAGGGACAGCACCAGAAATTAATGTGAAAAGTGGGGATTATATTGACTCATCGAATTGCCCAGGGTTGCCGACATCGGGAGGTTTTAGTTGTAGTAAGGTTATCATGGATATTATCGTTGAAGGCGATCCCGGTAGCTGTCCCTGGATAGTGACCAGTAATATCAAAACACAAGCAAGAGCGACTGGTACTGTTTACCTGGGGCCTTCAGCGTTTAACTCCACCTGTCCGCCAGTTCCTTTAGACCCTTATGATGTTTCATGGAGTCCAAATTCGGTAGTGCATAGCAAGCTGTTATCATTGAAATCCACGGGAGGGGTAATCGAAAATACACTCCCTACCTTTTTGATGAAGGATGGCAAGTTGTGTGATGGTAGCCAATTTAACGAGCGTGGCGCATATTGTCGTTTTATTTCGCAAATGATCACTTTTACGTCATATGGTTGTACAGATAGCAAAGTGACAACCATACCAAACCGACATGCGATAACCGACAAACAACTACATGATATTGTGGTGCGTGTCGATACTACTACACCGCAGCCAATAGATTCCACTTGCCGATTCCAGTATGTGCTGAATATGTTGTAGCGACCAAACCGGATACGGCGTTTATGCCGTATCCGGTTTTGCGTTCAGGGCAACTCAGGCGGCAGCCACTCTTCCACCTCAATCAACACCAATAACGCCGCATCACCACCGTACTCTTTGGGGGCCTGGTGAAACGCCATCACATGCGGATGTTGCGCCAGCCACAGTGGTGTTTGTTGCTTCAAAATATGCTTACCATGCCCATGCATCACACAGGCGCAAAACACATGTTCACGGCGGCAGGCGGCAATCAACGCGCCCAGTTCCTGTTTGGCTTGTAGCTGCGTCAGACCGTGCAAATCAAGAAACAACTCCGGCGAATAATCACCGCGCCGCAGTTTCTTCGCCTCAAAATGGCTTACATCCGGGCGAACATATTTGACCGGACCTTCGGTATTCAATAACGGCTGAAACTCATCGGAAAAATAATGGCTGGCATCGGCCTGCTCCTGAATTAACCGTTTCACCGGCACTTCGCTGACTTTTTTACGCTGTGGTCGATGGACAATCGTATCTTGCTTTATCTTGCGAGTCCCCGCCATCAACTGGCGAAACAGAGCCTGGTCCTCCTCGCTAAGTGTTGTTTTCTTTTTCATTGATGTGTCTCTATTTCTAATTTCCCTACAGTTTACCCGACTCGTCGCGCAATCGATCGTTTTAAACGTATTTTTCCTCACTCACCGCGCGTGAATGCTGATTTATCGTCATCTTCATGGCAAACTAGCCGCCGAAATTATTGCGATCATGCCCTGGAGGAATACGTGGATAAAATTTTCGTTGATGAAGCAGTAAATGAGCTGCAAACCATTCAGGACATGTTGCGCTGGTCGGTTAGCCGCTTCAGCGCGGCAAATATCTGGTACGGTCACGGCACCGATAACCCGTGGGATGAAGCCGTACAGCTGGTGTTGCCTTCGCTCTACCTGCCGCTGGATATTCCGGAAGATATGCGCAATGCGCGTCTGACCTCCAGCGAAAAACACCGCATTGTTGAGCGCGTGATCCGCCGCGTCAACGAACGCATTCCGGTGGCTTATCTGACCAACAAAGCGTGGTTCTGCGGCCATGAATTTTACGTCGATGAACGCGTGCTGGTGCCGCGCTCGCCGATTGGTGAACTGATCAACAATAAATTTGCCGGACTCATCAGCAAGCAACCGCAGCACATTTTAGATATGTGTACCGGGAGCGGCTGCATCGCTATTGCTTGCGCTTATGCTTTCCCGGAAGCGGAAGTCGACGCGGTGGACATCTCTCCAGACGCGCTGGCGGTTGCCGAACAGAACATCGAAGAACACGGTCTGATCCACAATGTCATCCCGATTCGTTCCGATCTGTTCCGTGATTTACCGAAAGTGCAGTACGACCTGATCGTCACCAACCCGCCGTATGTCGATGCGGAAGATATGTCCGACCTGCCAAATGAATACCGTCACGAGCCGGAACTGGGCCTGGCGTCTGGTACCGACGGCCTGAAACTGACCCGCCGCATTCTCGGTAACGCGGCAGATTATCTTGCTGATGATGGTGTGCTGATTTGTGAAGTCGGCAACAGCATGGTACATCTTATGGAACAATATCCGGATGTTCCGTTCACCTGGCTGGAGTTTGATAACGGCGGCGACGGTGTGTTTATGCTCACCAAAGCGCAGCTTATTGCCGCACGTGAACATTTCGCGATTTATAAAGATTAAATAAACACGCAAACACAACAATAACGGAGCCGTGATGGCTGGAAACACAATTGGACAACTCTTTCGCGTAACCACCTTCGGCGAATCGCACGGGCTGGCGCTCGGTTGCATCGTCGATGGTGTTCCGCCAGGCATTCCGCTGACGGAAGCGGATCTGCAACACGATCTTGACCGCCGCCGCCCGGGGACATCGCGCTATACCACCCAGCGCCGCGAGCCGGATCAGGTCAAAATTCTCTCCGGTGTTTTTGAAGGTGTGACCACCGGCACCAGCATTGGCCTACTCATAGAAAACACCGACCAGCGTTCTCAGGATTACAGCGCAATTAAGGACGTTTTCCGTCCAGGCCATGCCGATTACACCTACGAACAAAAATACGGTTTGCGCGACTATCGCGGCGGTGGACGCTCTTCCGCCCGTGAAACCGCCATGCGCGTTGCGGCAGGGGCGATTGCCAAAAAATATCTTGCCGAGAAATTCGGTGTCGAAATTCGCGGCTGCCTGACCCAAATGGGCGACATTCCGCTGGAAATCAAAGACTGGTCGCAGGTCGAGCAAAATCCGTTCTTCTGCCCGGACCCTGACAAAATCGACGTGCTGGATGAACTGATGCGCGCGCTGAAAAAAGAGGGCGACTCCATTGGCGCGAAAGTCACCGTTGTTGCCAGTGGCGTCCCTGCCGGACTTGGAGAGCCGGTCTTTGACCGCCTGGATGCCGACATCGCCCACGCGCTGATGAGCATTAACGCGGTGAAAGGTGTGGAAATTGGCGATGGTTTTGACGTGGTGGCGCTGCGCGGCAGCCAGAACCGCGACGAAATCACCAAAGAAGGTTTCCAGAGCAACCATGCGGGCGGCATTCTCGGCGGGATTAGCAGCGGGCAGCAAATCATTGCCCATATGGCGCTAAAACCGACCTCCAGCATTACCGTGCCGGGGCGCACCATTAACCGCTTTGGCGAAGAAGTTGAGATGATCACCAAAGGTCGTCACGATCCTTGTGTCGGGATCCGCGCGGTGCCGATCGCTGAAGCGATGCTGGCGATCGTTTTAATGGATCACCTGTTACGGCAGCGGGCGCAAAATGCCGATGTGAAGACTGATATTCCACGCTGGTAAAAAATGAACAAAACTGCGATTGCGCTGCTGGCCCTGCTTGCCAGTAGCGTCAGCCAGGCAGCGACGCCGTGGCAAAAAATAACCCAACCTGTGCCGGGTAGCGCACAATCGATAGGTAGTTTCTCCAATGGTTGTATCGTCGGCGCTGACACGCTGCCGATACAGTCCGAACATTATCAGGTCATGCGTACCGATCAGCGTCGCTACTTCGGTCACCCGGACCTGGTGATGTTTATCCAACGTCTGAGTAGTCAGGTGAGCAATCTGGGCATGGGGACGGTGTTGATTGGCGATATGGGGATGCCTGCTGGTGGGCGTTTCAACGGCGGTCACGCCAGCCACCAGACCGGACTGGATGTCGATATCTTCCTGCAACTGCCAAAAACACGCTGGACCTCTGCGCAGCTCTTGCGCCCGCAAGCATTAGATTTGGTTTCCCGCGACGGTAAACACGTTGTCCCGACGCTGTGGAAGCCGGAAATTTTCAGCTTGATCAAACTTGCCGCCCAGGACAAAGACGTCACGCGCATTTTTGTTAATCCGGCGATTAAACAACAACTTTGCCTTGATGCCGGCACCGATCGCGACTGGTTGCGCAAAGTGCGACCCTGGTTCCAGCATCGCGCGCATATGCATGTACGATTACGTTGTCCTGCCGATAGTCTGGAGTGTGAAGATCAACCTTTACCGCCACCAGGCGATGGTTGCGGGGCAGAACTGCAAAGCTGGTTTGAACCTCCAAAACCGGGAACAACAAAGCCTGAGAAGAAGACACCGCCTCCGTTGCCGCCTTCCTGCCAGGCGCTACTGGATGAGCACGTGATCTAATGGAAACGTTTAATAGCCTGTTTATGGTTTCCCCGCTGCTGCTGGGAGTTCTCTTTTTTGTCGCCATGCTGGCGGGATTTATCGACTCGATTGCCGGTGGCGGTGGGTTACTCACTATTCCGGCATTGATGGCGGCGGGGATGTCTCCCGCTAACGCGCTGGCAACCAATAAACTGCAAGCCTGCGGTGGCTCTATTTCCGCCACTATCTACTTTATTCGCCGCAAAGTGGTTAGTTTAAGCGATCAAAAACTCAATATCGCCATGACCTTTGTCGGCTCAATGAGTGGCGCACTGCTGGTGCAATATGTTCAGGCCGATATATTACGGCAGATATTGCCCATCCTCGTGATTTGCATCGGCCTCTATTTCTTGCTGATGCCAAAGCTGGGTGAAGAAGATCGCCAGCGCCGGATGTACGGTTTGCCCTTCGCGTTAATTGCCGGTGGCTGCGTCGGTTTTTATGACGGATTCTTTGGCCCGGCAGCCGGATCGTTTTACGCGCTGGCTTTCGTTACGCTGTGCGGATTCAACCTCGCCAAAGCCACGGCTCACGCAAAATTACTCAACGCAACGTCAAATATCGGCGGTTTACTGCTGTTTATTCTCGGCGGCAAAGTGATTTGGGCGACGGGCTTTGTGATGCTGGTGGGGCAGTTCCTCGGCGCGCGCATGGGTTCACGACTGGTGTTGAGCAAAGGACAAAAGCTGATCCGCCCGATGATCGTTATCGTCTCGGCGGTGATGAGTGCCAAATTACTTTATGATAGCCACGGACAGGAGATCCTCCACTGGTTGGGGATGAACTAATGAACAGTACACACCACTATGAGCAGTTAATTGAAATTTTTAATAGCTGCTTTGCCGATGAATTTAATACCCGTCTGATTAAAGGCGACGACGAACCGATCTATCTTCCTGCTGATGCGGAAGTACCGTATAACCGAATCGTCTTCGCTCATGGCTTTTATGCCAGCGCAATTCATGAGATTTCGCACTGGTGTATTGCCGGGAAAGCGCGCCGTGAACTGGTTGATTTCGGTTACTGGTATTGCCCGGACGGTCGCGATGCCCAAACGCAAAGCCAGTTTGAAGATGTTGAAGTGAAGCCGCAGGCGCTCGACTGGTTGTTCTGCGTGGCGGCGGGATATCCGTTTAACGTCAGTTGCGACAATCTGGAAGGGGATTTCGAACCGGATCGTGTGGTGTTTCAACGGCGAGTACATGCGCAGTTGATGGATTATCTGGCTAACGGTATTCCAGAACGTCCGGCACGCTTAATTAAAGCATTACAAAATTATTATCACACGCCGGAACTTACGGCGGAACAATTCCCGTGGCCGGAAGCGCTCAACTGAAGCCGGCGCCACGTTTTACAATGAGGAAAGAAGATGATCGCGGAGTTTGAATCACGCATTCTGGCATTAATCGACGGTATGGTTGACCATGCCAGTGATGATGAGTTATTTGCCAGTGGGTATTTGCGTGGCCACCTGACATTAGCCATCGCAGAACTGGAAAGTGGTGATGACCACTCCGCTCAGGCGGTGCATACGACGGTTAGCCAGAGTCTGGAAAAAGCTATTGGTGCCGGTGAGTTGTCGCCGCGGGACCAGGCGCTGGTAACCGATATGTGGGAACACCTGTTTCAGCAGGCGTCACAGCAGTAAGTTGCGGCGTCTGGAGCACCATGCCTGATGCGACGCTTATTGCGTCTTATCAGGCCTACAAGTCAGACGAGGTCGGATAAGGTGTTCACGCCGCATCCGACAAACAATGCCAAAGCAGATTACCCCGCCTTAACCGCTTTACCTTTCAACAACTTCCGCACCCATAACCTATTCGGATTTAACGCCGCCAGCGTACTGGCATCCATCGGAATCGGTTCTTCACTCATCTGTGCCGCCAGAATCTCGGCACACAGCGGGGCAGAACACAAACCACGCGAACCCAAAGCAGCAAGCATAAAGAGATCGTCATAAATCGGCGCGCTTACCGCCTCCTCTTTCTGCTCCGTCAGCGACGCATATTCCACGAGTGTAGCGTCATAATTAGGCACGTTGCCTACCATTGGCAGATGATCGCGAGTGGCACAACGCACACCGCAGCGCGCCTCTTTATCACTGACATCAACCGCTTTCGCCCATTGTGCCTGCGGGAAACAATCAATCAACCGCTGGCGATTCTGCTGCTGATCGTCCTCACTGTACGCCGTCTCTTCGCTGCCGCGATGATAACTGGCACCAATACAATGGTGTTGATTCGCCGGATTTTGTGGCGTGAGATAACCGTCATAGCACAGCACCTGCTTCAGTTTTGCCAGTTCCTGCGTTGTCGGAATGTGGCTGACCTGACCAGCAACTGAATACACTGGCAGAGACGACGTTTGGCTGAAACGGCTGATTTGATGCCCGTTCGCCAGTACCACCACGTTATGCGTCGCGTGCTGATCACCTGCAAAATTCAACAACCAACCGTCATCCTTACGGGATAAATCCTGTAACTGATGTTGATAACGAATCTGCAAACCTTGCTGTTCCGCCAGTACCAGCACATTACGGGTCAGTTCCGCCGGACACAGCCAGCCACCTTGCGGATAAGTAATACCGCTGCAATTTGTCGCAACGCCCGTAATTTGTTCAACCGCATTTGCCTCAACGGCTACAGCCAACTCTGCGGGTAAATCCATCGACAGCATCTGTGCGATTTTATGCTGGCTTTTCTCATCCCAGCCTAACTGCGTTACGCCGCACCAGTCATGATCAAATTTAACGGGTAATTGGTCGTAAAGCCGACGAGCAAAAGTAAACGCATTAGAGAAAAAGCGGTTCAACGCCCCATCGTGTTTGCTTAAAAGCGGATACAGCGCCCCCTGGCGATTGCCGGAAGCACCCAGCGCGGGGGCCTCATCCGCACAATAAAGCGTTACCTGCCAGCCGCGACGTAATAGCGCCAGCGATAACAACGCGCTGGCAATACCGCCGCCGATAATCGCTGCTTCCCGTTTGCTGCTGCCCGTACGATTAAACCACGGCGTGGAGCAGGGGAGTGGTAATGTCTGTTCCATCACCCCACAAAGCATTTCCCGTTTGCGCCCAAAGCCCTTACGTTTTTGCATGGTGAATCCGGCTTCCTGCAAACCGCGGCGGACAAAACCGGCAGAAGTAAATGTCGCCAGCGTGCCGCCCGGACGCGCCAGTCGTGCCATGGCGTTAAACAGATTTTGCGTCCACATATCCGGGTTTTTCGCTGGCGCAAAGCCGTCCAGAAACCAGGCATCTACTTTTTGATTTAGCGAATCGTCCAGTTGGCTGGTCAGTTCGTTTATATCGCCAAACCATAAATCCAGCGTTACGCGGCCTTCATCGAGCAATAAACGATGGCAACCGGGCAGGGGCAAAGGCCACTGCGCCTGAAGCTGTTCCGCCCACGGCGCAAGTTCCGGCCAGTGTTGGTGCGCTAGCGCTAAATCCGCACGGGTGAGGGGAAATTTCTCAAAACTTATAAAGTGGAGGCGCTTTAACTGCGCCTGTGGATGCACTTCGCGAAACTGATCAAATGCCTGCCAAAGCGTCAGGAAGTTTAATCCGGTGCCGAAGCCGCTCTCTGCTACCACAAACAGAGGATGCGGATGCTCAGGAAAGCGTGCCTCTAATTGGTTACCCCCAAGAAAAACATAACGCGTCTCTTCCAGTCCGTTATCGTTGGAAAAATAGACATCGTCAAAATCTCGGGAAACAGGTGTACCCTCAGCATTAAATTCAAGGTTGGCAGGTTGTATGGAGTAGTGTTTCACGTAAGTTACTCGTCTTACAGGCGGTGGCTCGATCTTAGCGATGTGTGCCAGGCTGCGCAAATTTCTCTATTAATTGGCTGATCGGACTTGTTCGGCGTACAAGTGTACGCTATTGTGCATTCGAAACTTACTCTATGTGCGACTTACAGAGGTATTGAATGAAACGTGCAGTGATTACTGGCCTGGGCATTGTTTCCAGCATCGGTAATAACCAGCAGGAAGTCCTGGCATCTCTGCGTGAAGGACGCTCAGGGATCACTTTCTCTCAGGAGCTGAAGGATTCCGGCATGCGTAGCCACGTTTGGGGCAACGTAAAACTGGATACCACTGGCCTCATTGACCGTAAAGTTGTGCGCTTTATGAGCGACGCATCCATTTATGCATTCCTTTCTATGGAGCAGGCAATTGCAGATGCTGGCCTCTCCCCGGAAGCTTACCAGAATAACCCGCGCGTTGGCCTGATTGCAGGTTCCGGCGGCGGCTCTCCGCGTTTCCAGGTGTTCGGCGCTGACGCAATGCGCGGCCCGCGTGGCCTGAAAGCGGTTGGCCCGTATGTGGTCACTAAAGCGATGGCATCTGGCGTTTCTGCCTGCCTCGCCACGCCGTTCAAAATCCACGGCGTTAACTACTCCATCAGCTCCGCGTGTGCGACTTCCGCACACTGTATCGGTAACGCAGTAGAGCAGATCCAACTGGGCAAACAAGACATCGTGTTTGCCGGCGGCGGCGAAGAGCTGTGCTGGGAAATGGCCTGCGAATTCGACGCAATGGGCGCGCTGTCTACCAAATACAACGACACCCCGGAAAAAGCCTCCCGTACTTATGACGCTCACCGTGACGGTTTCGTTATCGCTGGCGGCGGCGGTATGGTGGTGGTCGAAGAACTGGAACACGCGTTGGCTCGTGGTGCTCATATCTACGCTGAAATCGTTGGCTACGGCGCAACGTCTGATGGCGCAGACATGGTTGCTCCGTCTGGCGAAGGCGCAGTGCGCTGCATGAAGATGGCGATGCACGGTGTTGATACCCCAATCGACTACCTGAACTCCCACGGTACTTCGACTCCGGTTGGCGACGTGAAAGAGCTGGCGGCTATCCGTGAAGTGTTCGGCGATAAGAGCCCGGCGATTTCTGCAACCAAAGCAATGACCGGTCACTCTCTGGGCGCTGCTGGCGTACAGGAAGCTATCTACTCTCTGCTGATGCTGGAACACGGCTTTATCGCCCCGAGCATCAACATTGAAGAGCTGGACGAGCAGGCTGCGGGTCTGAACATCGTGACCGAAACGACCGATCGCGAACTGACCACCGTGATGTCTAACAGCTTCGGCTTCGGCGGCACCAACGCCACGCTGGTAATGCGTAAGCTGAAAGATTAATTCGGAGTAGGTCGGATAAGACGCGCCAGCGTCGCATCCGACGATACGCGACAATGTCGCATCCGGCACTAACGCAAAAGGGAACCCGATGGTTCCCTTTTTCACATCATTGACAATCGCCGCCTGTTCCAGGCAAACTTCCCATTTTGTCGATTTCCTTCTGAAAAGACGTACGCGTTAAATCCTGCCAACGCACCGTAACCCTGAAAACCAGAGAGATGAGAC
Organism: Escherichia sp. E14S1; assembly: GCF_004211995.1. NCBI lineage: Bacteria > Pseudomonadati > Pseudomonadota > Gammaproteobacteria > Enterobacterales > Enterobacteriaceae > Escherichia > Escherichia sp. E14S1. Next base: position 328,675 of record NZ_RHJQ01000008.1, on the reverse strand, counting down.
GGGGAGACTCCTCGCCTTGCGCTGCATTCTGGAGTAATGCATGACTGCTGTAAGCCAAACAGAAACACGATCTTCTGCCAATTTTTCGCTCTTCCGCATCGCTTTTGCGGTTTTTCTAACTTACATGACCGTAGGGCTGCCGTTGCCGGTTATCCCGCTGTTTGTTCATCATGAACTGGGCTATGGCAACACCATGGTCGGGATTGCCGTCGGCATTCAGTTTCTGGCCACGGTGCTGACGCGTGGCTACGCCGGACGACTGGCCGATCAATATGGCGCAAAACGTTCGGCGCTTCAGGGTATGTTCGCCTGCGGTCTGGCTGGCGGCGCGCTGCTGCTGGCGGCGCTTTTGCCTGTCTCCGCACCAATTAAATTTGCCCTGCTGGTCGTCGGGCGTTTGATTCTTGGTTTTGGCGAAAGCCAGTTACTGACGGGCGCTTTGACCTGGGGATTGGGCATTGTCGGGCCAAAACACTCAGGCAAAGTGATGTCGTGGAACGGAATGGCGATTTATGGCGCACTGGCGGTGGGCGCACCGCTTGGCTTGTTGATTCATAGCCATTACGGTTTTGCCGCACTGGCGCTTACGACAATGGCATTGCCCCTGCTGGCGTGGGCTTGTAACGGCACAGTACGCAAAGTACCGGCAATGGCGGGAGAACGTCCATCACTGTGGAGCGTTGTCGGACTTATCTGGAAACCGGGTCTTGGTCTGGCGCTTCAGGGCGTTGGCTTTGCGGTTATCGGAACCTTTGTATCGCTCTACTTTGCCAGCAAAGGATGGGCGATGGCAGGTTTTACACTCACCGCATTTGGCGGCGCATTTGTCGTGATGCGCGTCATGTTCGGCTGGATGCCAGACCGTTTTGGCGGCGTGAAAGTGGCGATTGTCTCTTTGCTTGTCGAAACGGTAGGTTTGTTGCTGCTCTGGCAAGCACCTGGCGCGTGGGTGGCGTTAGCCGGTGCGGCGTTAACCGGGGCAGGGTGTTCACTTATCTTCCCGGCGCTTGGTGTGGAAGTGGTTAAGCGCGTTCCGTCTCAGGTTCGCGGTACTGCGCTCGGCGGTTATGCGGCGTTTCAGGATATCGCCCTCGGTGTTTCCGGGCCACTGGCAGGTGTCCTGGCGACCACATTTGGCTACTCGTCGGTATTCCTTGCCGGGGCGATATCGGCGGTGCTGGGGATTATCGTGACGATACTGTCATTTCGTCGTGGTTAACTCAATAACCAGACCAATATCACGATGATGGCGGTCAGCAATATCCACAGGCTGGGGCGCATGGCCATTTCTTGCATCGTGTTAATGAATGGCGTAAAGGGATTGAGCAACGGTTGAATATCTCGCGGTTCAATCCCATTCACCCGCCGTTGATAAAGCTGGTTGAGGATATCCTCGGCCTGTGCGGAAGTCAGGGCTGAATGCTGAGAAAGGCCATATTTTTGCTCAACATAGCTCGATAATACTGTCAACTCGCTGGCATCCAGTGGCTGTTTTAGCGCCATCTGAAGCGACTCCAGTGTCGGTGTATTTTGCTGACTTAACACCTGGCGTGCCTGCAACCAGGTAACCAGGTGGGTAAACATTTTGGCCGGGATCAACTCTCCATTTTTTACCCCAGAAAGTTCCAGCATAGATTGCCAAATCTGCTTGCTGGGTTCTCCTGTTGCCGCCGCGAGTTTAGTCACCAGTTGCTTAAGCGTATTGTGTTCTGCCGGTAGCAAAGGGCGGTCGGTCGCCTGGCGCTGTTGCGGCTGCGGGATAACCATCTTCCCTTCCTGTAACAGCGTCAGGACGGTTTTTAATTGCTCCGGTGAGAGTTGATTCAGCGGCGTCTGACCAAAGTTATGACGAATGTAATCTGTGACCGCCTGACGATTATTCCCCAGCCGTAAGTACTCGCTCAATTGCGCCAAAAGCTGGCGGACAGAATGGCTTTCTTGCGCGGCCAGTAAACGTTGTGCAAGGTTTTGTTCTGCGGCGGGGAAATTGCGTGAAAGTAACGGTGAATCGCTTGGCAGACCGATGTCGTGCTTTATACCGGCCCACAATTCCGCGCTCTGCTGTTGCGTCAGCGAAGTCACTTTGGTTATCAAACTTTCCAGCACTGTACGTTGCAAGCTGGATAAAGGCTGATTGCCTGCGCCAGACGACAGTTTATCCCCCTGACCCGGTGGTTGCCCAGGAGGGGCGGAAATTGGTTGTATCATTACGTATCCTTATACCTGAAATCATCGCAAGTATGCCTGGCCGCGAGATTATGGCACACTTGTCCGGTTAACTCTCGTTCTCATACAGGTACCACAAACGTGAAAATCCTTGTTGATGAAAATATGCCTTATGCCCGCGAATTATTTAGTCGTCTGGGGGAGGTGAAAGCGGTTCCGGGGCGTCCAATTCCAGTTGCTGAACTGGATGATGCAGATGCTTTGATGGTGCGTTCGGTCACGAAAGTGAATGAATCTTTACTGGCAGGAAAACCAGTAAAATTTATTGGCACCGCGACCGCGGGGACGGACCATGTCGATGAAGCGTGGTTAAAGCAGGCGGGAATTGGTTTTTCTGCTGCACCTGGCTGCAATGCGATTGCGGTAGTGGAATATGTTTTCTCGTCACTGCTGATGCTCGCCGAACGCGATGGATTTTCACTGCACGAGCGTACCGTGGGGATCGTGGGCGTCGGCAACGTCGGGCGACGTTTACAGGCACGGCTGGAAGCGTGGGGGATCAAAACATTACTTTGCGATCCACCACGCGCCGATCGTGGGGATGAGGGGGATTTCCGCCCTCTTGATGAACTGGTCGCGCAAGCAGACATTCTGACTTTCCATACTCCACTCTTTAAAGATGGTCCGTACAAAACGCGGCATCTGGCGGATGAAAAACTGATTCGCAGCCTGAAGCCGGGGGCGATTCTGATTAACGCCTGCCGTGGTGCCGTTGTCGATAATACCGCACTGCTGACCTGCCTGAATGAAGGTCAGAAGTTAAGCGTAGTGCTGGATGTCTGGGAAGGCGAGCCAGAACTCAACGTCGAGCTGCTGCAAAAAGTGGATATCGGCACGCCGCATATCGCGGGCTACACCCTCGAAGGTAAAGCGCGTGGCACAACGCAAGTGTTTGAAGCCTACAGCAAGTTTATTGGTCATGAACAGCACGTGGCGTTGGATACTTTACTGCCCGCGCCGGAGTTTGGCCGTATCACGCTGCATGGTCCGCTCGATCAGCCGACGCTAAAAAGGCTGGTGCATTTGGTGTATGATGTGCGCCGCGACGATGCGCCGTTGCGTAAAGTCGCCGGAATACCGGGTGAGTTCGATAAACTGCGCAAAAATTACCTTGAGCGCCGTGAATGGTCGTCTCTGTATGTGATTTGTAATGACGCCAGTGCGGCATCATTACTGTGTAAACTGGGTTTTAACGCCGTTCATCATCCGGCTCGTTAATCTCTTCTTCATGCTCTCTGCTGTAACATAGGCAGGGAGCTTTGCATTTTCTGGAGTAAACCACCATGTCTGAAGGCTGGAACATTGCCGTCCTGGGCGCAACTGGCGCTGTGGGCGAAGCCCTGATTGAAACGCTGGCTGAACGTCAGTTCCCGGTTGGGGAAATTTATGCACTGGCACGTAACGAAAGCGCAGGCGAACATCTGCGCTTTGGTGGTAAGACAATCACCGTGCAGGATGCTGCCGAATTTGACTGGACGCAGGCGCAACTGGCGTTTTTTGTCGCAGGCAAAGAAGCGACCGCGACCTGGGTTGAAGAAGCAACCAACTCAGGCTGCCTGGTTATCGACAGCAGCGGATTGTTTGCTCTCGAACCCGACGTACCGCTGGTGGTGCCGGAAGTAAACCCGTTTGTACTTGCTGATTACCGTAACCGTAATGTCATTGCCGTACCGGACAGCCTGACCAGCCAGCTGCTGGCCTCTCTGAAACCGTTAATCGATCAGGGCGGATTGTCGCGTATTAGCGTTACCAGCCTGATTTCAGCCTCCGCCCAGGGCAAAAAAGCGGTCGATGCGTTAGCGGGGCAGAGTGCGAAATTGCTCAACGGCATTCCGATTGACGAAGAAGATTTCTTCGGACGTCAGCTGGCGTTCAACATGCTGCCGTTACTGCCGGACAGGGAAGGTAGCGTGCGTGAAGAACGTCGTATCGTCGATGAAGTGCGCAAAATCATGCAGGACGAAGGGCTGATGATTTCGGCAAGCGTCGTGCAGGCACCGGTATTTTACGGTCACGCTCAGATGGTCAACTTTGAAGCTCTGCGTCCGCTGGCGGCAGAAGAAGCGCGTGATGCCTTTACCCAGGGCGAAGATATTGTGCTTTCCGAAGAGAACGAATTCCCTACGCAGGTGGGTGACGCTTCCGGTACGCCGCATCTTTCTGTGGGCTGCGTGCGCAATGATTACGGTATTCCAGAGCAAATCCAGTTCTGGTCGGTGGCCGATAACGTCCGTTTTGGCGGCGCACTGATGGCAGTGAAAATCGCCGAGAAACTGGTGCAGGAGTATCTGTACTAATGTCCGACCAGCAACAACCGCCAGTTTATAAAATTGCGCTGGGCATTGAGTACGACGGCAGTAGGTATTACGGCTGGCAACGGCAGAACGAAGTCCGCAGTGTGCAGGAGAAACTGGAAAAGGCGCTCTCCCAGGTGGCGAACGAGCCCATCACCGTCTTCTGCGCCGGGCGTACTGACGCAGGCGTACACGGCACCGGGCAGGTAGTGCATTTCGAAACCACCGCGCAGCGCAAAGACGCGGCGTGGACATTAGGCGTAAATGCGAATTTACCTGGTGACATCGCTGTGCGTTGGGTTAAAGCTGTACCTGATGATTTTCATGCCCGATTTAGCGCCACGGCTCGCCGTTATCGCTACATCATCTACAATCATCGGCTGCGCCCGGCGGTACTAAGTAAAGGGGTAACCCATTTTTACGAACCGCTGGATGCCGAACGGATGCATCGGGCTGCGCAATGCTTGTTGGGCGAGAATGATTTCACCTCATTTCGCGCGGTGCAGTGCCAGTCCCGAACGCCGTGGCGCAACGTTATGCATATTAACGTCACGCGACATGGTCCTTATGTGGTGGTAGATATCAAAGCGAATGCCTTTGTACATCATATGGTGAGGAATATTGTCGGTAGCCTGATGGAAGTAGGCGCCCACAACCAGCCAGAGAGTTGGATAGCAGAGCTGTTAGCGGCAAAGGACAGAACGCTGGCGGCAGCAACGGCGAAAGCGGAAGGGCTGTATCTGGTTGCGGTAGATTACCCTGACCGATTTGATCTTCCAAAACCGCCAATGGGCCCGCTGTTTCTGGCGGACTAATGAGAATAATGCTCTAAAAATTTCAGGCTGTAGCCAATGCAGTTACAGCCTGAGAAATGAAGAGTACAAGGCATAGGCAATTATGGACCTGATTTATTTCCTCATCGATTTTATTTTGCATATTGATGTGCATCTGGCGGAACTGGTCGCAGAGTACGGCGTCTGGGTTTATGCCATTCTGTTTTTGATTCTGTTCTGTGAAACCGGGCTTGTGGTAACGCCATTCCTGCCTGGTGATTCGTTGCTGTTTGTCGCTGGCGCGTTGGCATCTCTGGAGACTAATGATCTCAACGTCCATATGATGGTGGTACTGATGTTGATTGCTGCAATTGTGGGTGATGCGGTCAACTACACCATTGGGCGGTTATTTGGTGACAAACTGTTCAGTAATCCGGATTCGAAAATTTTTCGTCGTAGTTATCTTGATAAGACTCATCAGTTTTACGAGAGACATGGCGGCAAAACAATTATTCTCGCCCGTTTTGTACCGATCGTCAGAACGTTCGCGCCGTTCGTTGCGGGAATGGGTCACATGTCGTATCGTCATTTCGCCGCTTTTAACGTGATTGGTGCACTGTTGTGGGTACTGATTTTTACCTACGCAGGTTATTTCTTCGGCACGCTCCCCTTCATTCAGAGTAACCTTAAACTGATGATTGTTGGCATTATTTTTGTTTCAATATTGCCTGGGGTTTTCGAATTTATTCGTCACAAACGCGCTGCAAAATAAAAAGTAACTCCGCGGTTCGACCACTTTTTTATCCAAAGTTTCGGGCTGTTATGTTTTAATGTGCAACATTCATGGTCTGTTGGGGGCAAAAATGGCATTATGCGTCCCCAAAGATAAAACTGGCATCGAACCAGGTTCAGACAGAAAGGTCCCTAATGAGCTGGATTGAACGAATTAAAAGCAACATTACTCCCACCCGCAAGGCGAGCATTCCTGAAGGTGTGTGGACTAAGTGTGATAGCTGCGGTCAGGTTTTATACCGCGCTGAACTGGAACGTAATCTTGAGGTCTGTCCGAAGTGTGACCATCACATGCGTATGTCGGCGCGTAACCGCCTGCATAGCTTGTTAGATGAAGGCAGCCTTGTGGAGCTGGGTAGCGAGCTTGAGCCGAAAGATGTGCTGAAGTTCCGTGACTCCAAAAAGTATAAAGACCGTCTGGCCTCTGCGCAGAAAGAAACCGGCGAAAAAGACGCGCTGGTGGTGATGAAAGGCACTCTGTATGGTATGCCGGTTGTCGCTGCGGCATTCGAATTCGCCTTTATGGGCGGTTCAATGGGTTCAGTGGTTGGCGCTCGTTTCGTGCGTGCCGTTGAGCAAGCGCTGGAAGATAACTGCCCGCTGATCTGCTTCTCCGCTTCTGGTGGCGCACGTATGCAGGAAGCGTTAATGTCGCTGATGCAGATGGCGAAAACCTCTGCAGCACTGGCGAAAATGCAGGAGCGCGGGTTACCGTACATTTCTGTACTGACCGACCCGACTATGGGCGGTGTTTCTGCAAGCTTCGCGATGCTGGGCGATCTCAATATTGCTGAACCGAAAGCGTTAATCGGCTTTGCCGGTCCGCGCGTTATCGAACAGACCGTTCGCGAAAAACTGCCGCCAGGATTCCAGCGCAGTGAATTCCTGATCGAGAAAGGCGCCATCGATATGATCGTCCGTCGACCGGAAATGCGCCTGAAACTGGCGAGCATTCTGGCGAAGCTGATGAATCTGCCAGCGCCTAATCCTGATGCGCCGCGTGAAGGCGAAGTGGTGCCACCGGTGCCGGATCAGGAACCAGAGGCCTGATAACTGATAAGGGCAGGGCCACTGGCTCTGCCCTTTTGCTATTTATTCTCCCCGTAACGAATCAGCGGATACCATGATTATCAAACGCACTCCTCAAGCCGCGTCGCCTCTGGCTTCGTGGCTTTCTTATCTGGAAAACCTGCACAGTAAAACTATCGATCTCGGCCTTGATCGCGTCAGCCAGGTTGCGGCGCGTCTTGGCGTCCTTAAACCTGCACCGTTTGTGTTTACCGTTGCGGGAACTAATGGCAAAGGCACGACCTGCCGTACGCTGGAGTCGATTCTGATGGCGGCAGGGTACAGGGTGGGGGTCTACAGTTCGCCGCATCTGGTGCGTTATACCGAGCGCGTTCGTATACAGGGCAAAGAACTGGCGGAGTCGGCCCATACGGCTTCTTTTGCCGAGATTGAGGCCGAGCGCGGCGATATTTCTCTGACTTATTTTGAATACGGTACGCTGTCGGCATTGTGGTTGTTCAAAGAGGCGCAACTCGATGTGGTGATTCTGGAAGTAGGTCTGGGCGGTCGTCTGGATGCTACTAACATTGTCGATGCTGATGTTGCCGTGGTGACCAGTATTGCGCTGGATCATACCGACTGGCTGGGGCCAGATCGTGAAAGCATTGGTCGTGAGAAAGCGGGGATCTTCCGCAGCGAAAAACCGGCAATCGTCGGTGAACCGGAAATGCCTTACACCATTGCCGATGTAGCACAGGAGAAAGGCGCACTGTTGCAACGTTGTGGCGTTGAGTGGAATTATTCCGTCACTGACCATGACTGGTCATTTACCGATGCTCACGGCACGCTGGCGGGATTACCGTTGCCACTTGTCCCGCAACCGAATGCCGCAACGGCGCTGGCGGCACTGCGTGCCAGCGGCCTGGAAGTCAGTGAAAAGGCAATTCGCGACGGTATCGCCAGCGCAATTTTGCCTGGACGTTTCCAGATTGTGAGCGAGACGCCACGCGTTATTTTTGATGTCGCCCATAATCCTCATGCGGCGGAATATCTTACCGGACGCATGAAAGCGTTACCGAAAAACGGGCGCGTGTTGGCGGTTATCGGTATGCTACATGATAAAGATATTGCCGGAACACTGGCCTGGTTGAAAAGCGTGGTTGATGACTGGTATTGTGCGCCACTGGAAGGGCCGCGTGGTGCCACGGCAGCACAACTGCTTGAGCATCTGGGGAACGGCAAACCATTCGATAGCGTTGCGCAGGCATGGGAAGCCGCAATGGCGGACGCTAAACCGGAAGATACCGTGCTGGTGTGTGGTTCGTTCCATACGGTCGCACATGTCATGGAAGTGATTGACGCGAGGAGAAGCGGTGGCGAGTAAGTTTCAGAATCGGTTAGTTGGCACTATTGTGCTGGTAGCTCTGGGAGTTATTGTGCTTCCAGGATTGCTTGATGGGCAGAAAAAACATTATCAGGATGAGTTTGCAGCGATCCCGCTGGTGCCGAAAGCGGGCGATCGTGACGAGCCAGATATGATGCCAGCCGCCACTCAGGCGTTGCCGACACAGCCGCCAGAAGGCGCGGCAGAAGAGGTGCGGGCAGGTGATGCCGCAGCGCCTTCGCTCGACCCGACAACCATTGCGGCCAATAATACCGTGTTTGAACCGGAGCCTGCACCGGTCGCTCCACCGAAACCGAAACCGGTGGATCCGCCTAAGCCGAAGGTTGAAGTGCCGCCCCCGCCGAAGCCAGAACCGAAGCCGGTTGTTGAAGAAAAGGCAGCGCCGACGGGTAAAGCCTATGTTGTGCAACTGGGCGCGCTGAAAAATGCCGATAAAGTGAATGAGATTGTCGGTAAGCTGCGTGGCGCGGGATATCGGGTTTATACTTCGCCGTCAACGCCAGTGCAGGGTAAAATCACCCGTATTCTCGTGGGGCCAGATGCCTCAAAAGATAAGCTGAAAGGATCGCTTGGCGAACTGAAGCAGATCTCTGGTTTGAGCGGCGTGGTGATGGGCTACACGCCGAATTAATACGGTTTTACCTGATGCGACGCCAGCATGTCTTATCAGGCCTGTGCTGGAGCAGAACCGTAGGTCGGATAAGGCGTTCACGCCGCATCCGACAATGATTGCCCGATGCCGCAAAGGCATAAAAAGTCGATGGCGTTGAATATTTTTTCAGCGCCATTTTTATTGATGCGCGGGAAGGAAATCCCTACGCAAACGTTTTCTTTTTCTGTTAGAATGCGCCCCGAACAGGATGACAGGGCGTAAAATCGTGGGACACATATGGTCTGGATTGATTACGCCATAATCGCGGTGATTGCTTTTTCCTCTCTGGTTAGCCTGATCCGCGGCTTTGTTCGTGAAGCGTTATCGCTGGTGACATGGGGTTGTGCTTTCTTTGTTGCCAGTCATTACTACACTTACCTGTCAGTCTGGTTTACGGGCTTTGAAGACGAACTGGTTCGAAATGGGATTGCCATCGCGGTACTGTTTATCGCTACCCTGATCGTTGGTGCTATCGTGAACTTCGTGATAGGCCAGCTGGTGGAGAAAACGGGGTTGTCAGGCACCGATCGGGTGCTGGGCGTCTGTTTCGGTGCGTTGCGCGGTGTGCTGATTGTCGCCGCTATTCTTTTCTTTCTCGACTCCTTTACTGGGGTGTCGAAAAGCGAAGACTGGAGCAAATCACAATTGATCCCGCAGTTCAGTTTTATCATCAGATGGTTTTTTGATTATCTGCAAAGCTCGTCAAGTTTCTTGCCCAGGGCGTAAGTGCTCTGAGATGTGGCTTAACGAGGAAAAAGACGTATGTGCGGTATTGTCGGTATCGCCGGTGTTATGCCGGTTAACCAGTCGATTTATGATGCCTTAACGGTGCTTCAGCATCGCGGTCAGGATGCCGCCGGCATCATCACCATAGATGCCAATAACTGCTTCCGTTTGCGTAAAGCGAACGGGCTGGTGAGCGATGTATTTGAAGCTCGCCATATGCAGCGTTTGCAGGGCAATATGGGCATTGGTCATGTGCGTTACCCTACGGCTGGCAGCTCCAGTGCCTCTGAAGCGCAGCCGTTTTACGTTAACTCTCCGTATGGTATTACGCTTGCCCACAACGGCAATCTGACCAACGCTCACGAGTTGCGTAAAAAACTGTTTGAAGAAAAACGCCGCCACATCAACACCACTTCTGACTCGGAAATTCTGCTTAATATCTTCGCCAGCGAGCTGGACAACTTCCGCCACTACCCGCTGGAAGCCGACAACATTTTCTCCGCCATTGCCGCGACTAACCGCCAAATTCGCGGCGCGTATGCCTGCGTGGCGATGATTATCGGCCACGGTATGGTCGCCTTCCGCGATCCTAACGGGATTCGTCCGCTGGTGTTGGGGAAACGTGATATCGACGAGAATCGCACAGAATATATGGTCGCTTCCGAAAGCGTTGCGCTCGATACGCTGGGCTTTGAGTTCCTGCGTGACGTCGCCCCAGGCGAAGCGATTTACATCACTGAAGAAGGGCAGTTGTTTACCCGTCAGTGTGCTGACAATCCGGTCAGCAATCCGTGCCTGTTTGAGTATGTTTACTTTGCCCGTCCTGACTCGTTCATCGACAAAATTTCCGTTTACAGCGCGCGTGTGAATATGGGCACGAAACTGGGCGAGAAAATTGCCCGTGAATGGGAAGATCTGGATATTGACGTGGTGATCCCGATCCCGGAAACTTCTTGCGATATCGCGCTGGAAATAGCCCGAATTCTGGGCAAACCGTACCGCCAGGGCTTTGTTAAAAATCGCTATGTTGGTCGTACCTTCATCATGCCGGGTCAGCAACTGCGTCGTAAATCTGTGCGCCGTAAATTGAACGCCAACCGCGCTGAGTTCCGCGATAAAAACGTCCTGCTGGTTGATGACTCCATCGTGCGCGGCACCACCTCTGAACAAATTATCGAGATGGCACGCGAAGCCGGAGCGAAGAAAGTGTACCTCGCCTCTGCGGCACCGGAAATTCGCTTCCCGAACGTTTATGGTATTGATATGCCGAGTGCCACGGAACTGATCGCTCACGGCCGTGAAGTGGATGAAATTCGCCAGATCATCGGTGCCGACGGTTTGATTTTCCAGGATCTCAACGATCTGATCGAAGCCGTTCGCGCTGAAAATCCGGATATCCAGCAGTTTGAATGCTCGGTGTTCAACGGCGTCTACGTCACCAAAGATGTTGATCAGGGCTACCTCGATTTTCTCGATACTTTACGTAATGACGACGCCAAAGCATTGCAACGTCAGAACGAAGTGGAAAACCTGGAAATGCATAACGAAGGATGATGCCTTCACTCAGGGTGCCAGTCTGGCACCCTGACTTGCAACTCCCGCCGAAATCCTGCAAAGTCTGCCTGCAAGTCTGACAGGGCAACTCTCTATGAAACGACTCATTGTAGGCATCAGTGGTGCCAGCGGCGCGATTTATGGCGTGCGCTTATTACAGGTTCTGCGCGATGTCACAGACATCGAAACGCATCTGGTTATGAGCCAGGCGGCGCGCCAGACCTTATCCCTAGAAACGGATTTTTCCCTGCGCGAAGTGCAGGCGTTAGCCGATGTAACTCATGATGCGCGCGATATTGCTGCCAGCATCTCTTCTGGTTCTTTCCAGACGCTGGGCATGGTGATTTTACCCTGTTCAATCAAAACCCTTTCCGGCATTGTCCATAGCTATACCGATGGCCTGTTGACCCGCGCGGCAGATGTGGTGCTGAAAGAGCGTCGCCCGTTGGTGCTCTGCGTGCGTGAAACACCATTGCACTTAGGCCACCTGCGTTTAATGACTCAGGCGGCTGAAATCGGTGCGGTGATTATGCCTCCCGTTCCGGCGTTTTATCATCGCCCGCAATCCCTTGATGATGTGATAAATCAGACGGTTAACCGTGTTCTTGACCAGTTTGCGATAACCCTTCCCGAAGATCTCTTTGCCCGCTGGCAGGGCGCATAACTCTGCTGTTGCCCTGTTTCAGGGCAATTTTGCAACCGCGATCAAATCCTCGACATTTTGTTCCTTCCATTGAATCGAAACGCTGCGATTCAACCGCCATACCTGCTATCTTCAATTTCAGGACAATAATGCAACGTCTTATTAACATATTTTACGTTGAATGTTGCTGCTGTCGGCAAGATGGCATAAGACCTGCATGAACGAGCCTGCAAACACACAACACAATACACAATATAAAAAAGCCATTTCACTTGAGGGTTATGTATGAAGAAGTCGATTCTCGCTCTGTCTTTGTTAGTCGGTATCTCCGCAGCAGCTTCCAGCTACGCGGCGCTGCCGGAGACGGTACGTATCGGAACGGATACCACCTATGCACCGTTCTCATCGAAAGATGCCAAAGGTGACTTTGTTGGCTTTGATATCGATCTCGGTAACGAGATGTGCAAACGGATGCAGGTGAAATGTACCTGGGTTGCCAGTGACTTTGATGCGCTGATCCCCTCACTGAAAGCGAAAAAAATCGACGCTATTATTTCGTCGCTCTCCATTACCGATAAACGTCAGCAGGAGATTGCTTTCTCTGACAAGTTGTACGCCGCGGATTCCCGTCTGATTGCCGCTAAAGGTTCACCTATTCAGCCAACGCTGGATTCACTGAAAGGTAAACATGTCGGAGTGCTGCAAGGCTCCACCCAGGAAGCCTACGCTAACGATACCTGGCGCAGTAAAGGTATTGATGTTGTGGCTTATGCCAACCAGGATTTAGTCTATTCCGATCTTGCTGCGGGGCGTCTGGATGCTGCGTTACAAGATGAAGTCGCCGCCAGTGAAGGATTCCTTAAGCAACCTGCCGGTAAAGAGTTCGCCTTTGCTGGCCCTTCAGTGAAAGACAAAAAATACTTCGGTGACGGCACCGGTGTCGGGCTACGTAAAGATGATGCTGAACTGACGGCTGCGTTTAATAAGGCGCTTGGCGAACTGCGCCAGGATGGTACTTACGACAAGATGGCGAAAAAGTACTTCGATTTTAATGTCTACGGTGACTGATACGTCGCAGGGAAGCTGCACCTGATAGCGTCATTATCATGGTGCATTATAGGTTTGTTGCACTATCGTGGTGCATTGAAATGCATACTTAAGCAATTTTAATGAAAAATAATACGATTAACGGGCCAGGATATTTTGCCTTGTTGGTCAATTTTATGGCACGATAAGTGTAACAAACCTGTAAATATTCCCTATTAAAAGACTGTCAGTTGAGGACATTATGAAAAAACTGGTGCTATCGCTCTCCTTGGTTCTGGCCTTCTCCAGCGCGACTGCTGCTTTTGCTGCTATTCCGCAAAATATTCGCATCGGTACTGACCCGACTTATGCACCGTTTGAATCAAAAAATTCACAAGGTGAATTGGTTGGCTTTGATATCGACCTGGCGAAGGAACTGTGCAAACGCATCAATACGCAATGTACATTTGTCGAAAACCCGCTGGATGCGTTAATTCCGTCATTAAAAGCGAAGAAGATTGACGCCATCATGTCATCGCTTTCCATCACCGAAAAACGTCAGCAGGAAATAGCCTTCACCGACAAATTGTACGCCGCCGATTCTCGCCTGGTTGTGGCGAAAAATTCCGACATTCAGCCGACAGTAGAATCGCTGAAAGGCAAGCGGGTGGGCGTATTGCAGGGCACGACCCAGGAGACATTTGGTAACGAGCACTGGGCGCCAAAAGGCATTGAAATCGTCTCTTATCAGGGGCAGGACAACATTTATTCTGACCTGACCGCCGGGCGTATTGATGCCGCGTTCCAGGACGAAGTTGCCGCCAGCGAAGGTTTCCTCAAACAGCCAGTCGGTAAAGATTACAAATTCGGTGGCCCGTCTGTTAAAGATGAAAAACTGTTTGGCGTAGGCACCGGCATGGGCCTGCGTAAAGAAGATAACGAACTGCGCGAGGCACTGAACAAAGCCTTTGCCGAAATGCGCGCTGACGGTACTTACGAGAAATTAGCGAAAAAGTACTTCGATTTTGATGTTTATGGTGGTTAATCACCATCGGTGAAAGAAAGCCCGCTCCCTTTGGGTAACCGGAGGGAGACAAGAGGCAGGAAATTCACCACACACGACAGGACAGGCTGCATGTTGTATGGGTTTTCAGGTGTTATTTTACAGGGGGCGCTCGTCACGCTGGAGCTGGCTATCAGCTCTGTAGTGCTCGCTGTAATCATCGGTTTAATTGGCGCTGGCGGTAAGCTCTCGCAAAATCGGCTTTCGGGGCTGATTTTCGAAGGGTACACCACGCTGATTCGCGGCGTGCCGGACTTGGTGTTGATGCTGCTGATATTTTACGGTTTGCAGATTGCGCTAAACGCGGTGACGGAAGCGATGGGCGTCGGACAGATTGATATCGACCCGATGGTTGCCGGTATTATCACCCTGGGTTTTATTTACGGTGCTTACTTCACCGAAACGTTCCGTGGCGCGTTTATGGCGGTGCCGAAAGGACAAATAGAGGCGGCTACGGCGTTCGGTTTTACTCGCGGGCAAGTATTTCGGCGGATTATGTTTCCGGCGATGATGCGTTACGCTCTGCCGGGCATTGGCAACAACTGGCAGGTGATCCTCAAATCTACCGCTCTGGTTTCGTTACTCGGCCTGGAAGATGTGGTGAAAGCCACCCAATTGGCAGGCAAAAGTACATGGGAACCGTTCTATTTCGCCATCGTCTGTGGCGTGATTTATCTGGTTTTCACCACCGTTTCCAATGGTGTGCTGCTGTTCCTTGAGCGCCGCTACTCCGTGGGTGTGAAGAGGGCTGACCTGTGATCGAAATCTTACATGAATACTGGAAACCGCTGTTGTGGACCGACGGTTATCGCTTTACCGGCGTGGCGATTACCCTTTGGTTGCTGATTTTGTCAGTAGTGATAGGCGGAATTCTGGCGCTGTTTCTGGCGATTGGTCGCGTCTCAAGTAATAAATACATCCAGTTTCCAATCTGGTTATTTACCTATATTTTTCGCGGTACGCCGCTGTATGTGCAGTTGCTGGTGTTCTATTCCGGCATGTACACGCTGGAGATTGTTAAAGGGACCGAGTTCCTTAACACCTTTTTCCGCAGTGGCCTGAACTGTACCGTGCTGGCGCTGACGCTTAACACTTGTGCTTACACCACCGAGATTTTTGCCGGAGCGATCCGCTCGGTGCCGCACGGGGAAATTGAAGCTGCCAGGGCCTATGGTTTCTCGACCTTTAAAATGTATCGCTGCATTATTTTACCGTCGGCGCTGCGTATTGCTTTACCGGCCTACAGCAACGAAGTGATCCTGATGTTGCACTCTACTGCGCTGGCGTTTACTGCCACGGTGCCGGATCTGCTGAAAATTGCCCGTGATATCAACGCCGCGACGTATCAACCTTTTACCGCCTTTGGCATTGCTGCGGTACTCTATTTAATCATCTCTTATGTCCTGATCAGCCTCTTTCGCAGAGCGGAAAAACGCTGGTTGCAGCATGTGAAACCTTCTTCAACGCACTGAGAATACGATGTCCGAGAATAAATTAAACGTTATCGATTTGCACAAACGCTACGGCGAACATGAAGTGCTGAAAGGGGTGTCACTGCAAGCGAACGCCGGGGATGTGATCAGCATCATCGGATCGTCGGGATCGGGGAAAAGTACCTTTCTGCGTTGCATTAACTTCCTCGAAAAACCGAGTGAAGGCACGATCGTGGTTAACGGCCAGACTATCAATCTGGTGCGGGATAAAGACGGCCAACTGAAAGTCGCCGATAAAAATCAGCTGCGTTTACTGCGCACGCGCCTGACGATGGTGTTCCAGCACTTCAATCTCTGGAGCCACATGACGGTGCTGGAAAACGTCATGGAAGCGCCCATTCAGGTGCTGGGCCTGAGCAAGCATGAAGCGCGCGAGCGGGCGGTGAAATATCTGGCGAAAGTCGGCATAGACGAACGTGCGCAGGGGAAATATCCGGTGCATCTGTCCGGCGGTCAGCAACAGCGTGTTTCCATCGCAAGGGCGCTGGCAATGGAACCAGAAGTTCTGCTGTTTGATGAACCTACATCGGCCCTTGATCCGGAGCTGGTGGGCGAAGTGCTGCGCATTATGCAGCAGCTGGCGGAAGAGGGCAAAACGATGGTGGTGGTAACCCACGAAATGGAATTTGCTCGCCATGTCTCCACACATGTTATTTTCCTCCATCAGGGGAAAATCGAAGAAGAGGGTGCGCCAGAACAATTATTTGGCAACCCGCAAAGTCCTCGTTTGCAACAGTTCCTTAAGGGATCGCTGAAATAATTGCCTCTCCGGTGGCTAATGCTGCCGGAGTATTTTCAAGGCTAATTTGCGAGTTGGCTTCCATTGACATGTATATATTGCAGTCCACTTAAAATAGTTCTGAATTCACTGTCCAGATATAAAAACTGCCTGCTGCATTGCTTATAAAGGGTGGTTATTGTCTCGTCATCTTAAATTTGAGGGGTGACGGAACGCCATGACCATATCGACAACTTCCACACCGCATGATGCGGTATTTAAATCCTTTTTACGTCATCCGGACACCGCACGGGATTTTATTGATATTCACCTTCCTGCGCCTCTACGTAAACTTTGTGATTTATCGACGTTAAAACTGGAACCAAACAGTTTTATTGATGAAAACCTGCGGCAATATTATTCCGACATCTTGTGGTCAGTGAAAACTGATGAGGGGATGGGATATATTTATGTCGTTATTGAACACCAAAGTAAGGCGGAAGAATTAATGGCTTTTCGCATGATGCGCTATTCTATCGCGGCAATGCAAAACCATCTTGATGCAGGCTATAAAGAGCTTCCGTTAGTGATCCCGATGCTGTTTTATCATGGTTGCAGAAGTCCTTATCCTTATTCTCTATGTTGGCTTGATGAATTTGCAGAACCTGCTATTGCCCGCCAAATTTATTCATCGGCTTTTCCGCTGGTGGATATTACCGTAGTGCCGGATGACGAGATTATGCAACACCGCAAAATGGCGTTGCTGGAGTTAATGCAGAAACATATTCGCCAGCGCGATCTGTTGGGATTAGTCGATCAAATAGTTTCTCTGCTTATTACAGGCAACACTAATGACAGGCAGCTAAAAGCCCTGTTTAATTACGTATTACAAACGGGGGATGCCCAGCGCTTCCGCGCATTTATTGGTGAGATAGCGGAACGTGCACCACAAGAAAAGGAGAAACTGATGACCATTGCTGACAGATTACGTGAAGAAGGCGCAATGCAGGGCAAACACGAAGAAGCCCTGCGAATTGCTCAGGAGATGCTGGAAAAAGGATTTGACCGCGAAGTCATCCTGATGTTGACCCGACTTTCGCCAGACGACCTTTTGGCGAAAAGCCACTAATTCTGAATTACCAGGAACTAACTGGCGGATGTTCGCGGTAAAACACATCAGTGAATAACGTCTGCCAGCGCCTCGTCTAAATCGTACCAGCGAAAAGCGAATCCCGCTTCTTCCAGCCTTTTTGGCAGCGCACGTTGCCCGCCTAATACCAGAACTGAAGATTCGCCCATTAACAGCCGAATAGCGGTGGCGGGGACGCGCATAATTGCCGGGCGATGCAGTGCATGACCGAGCGCGTGGGCAAATTGTTCGTTGCGTACCGGATAGGGGGCAACCATATTAAACGGTCCGCGCAGATCGTTATCCAGCAGCCAGAGAATCCCGTTGACCATATCATCGATATGAATCCAGGCCAGATACTGCCGACCAGAGCCAATTGGGCCACCTAAACCGAGGCGAAACGGCGGCAGCATTTTGCCGAGAATTCCGCCATCTGGTGCCAGCACCACACCGGTACGCAGCAGGCACACACGCGTTTTGTCGCTTTGCGCCCGACAGGCAATTTCTTCCCAACGAGCGCAGAGTTTATGGGTAAATTCGTTATGCGGAGGCTCTTCTTCGGTAACTACAACTTCACCTAAATCACCGTAATATCCCGTCGCCGAACCGGAAATAAGGACCGACGGCGGCGTGTTGCTGGCGTTAATTAAATCCACCAGTTTTTGCGTAATATTCCAGCGACTTTGGCACAGTCGGTCTTTTTGCTCGCGAGTCCAGCGTTTGTCGGCAATCGGTTCGCCAGCCAGGTTGATTACCGCATCAACGCCGTTGAGGTTGCTTTGATCGGCGAGCCCTTGCCATAGTGTCACTTGAGGGCCGAGGATTGAACTGGCTTTCTGCGTGTTACGCGTCACCACAGTGACCTGATGGCCCAACTCCAGCAAACGCGGGATTAAATGGCGACCAATTAATCCAGTCCCTCCGGTGATCACTATATTCATGCAGCCTCCCGATATGGCGGTTAACGCTGCCAGCTCAAGGTCATTGATACCGAATCGGCGTAGCGCAGCGCGTGCAGTTTATCGATCTCCACTTCAGCATAGGTTACCCAGTGATGTTCTCGTGCGATATCGAGCACATCCTGAGTTAATTTTTCCAGCAAAGAGAAACGGTTATTCTCTACGTGTTGAATGATGTTTTTGGTGACGGTGCGATAGTTCAGCGCGTCATTAATATCTTCACTGGTACGCGCTTTATCGGCGGGGTAGTGGATCGTGACATTGATAACGATATCCTGACGGTTGTTAATCTCTTCGTCCTTAATTCCGATAAATGTACGTAAACGAAGGTTCTTTATACGAATAATAGCGGCAGGTTGTGACATTGCAGGTTCCCTGTTGTTTTACTTAGACTGGAATAATACACGAGAACCTTTCTCAGTTAACTATCTGAGATCTCATCATTCAATTGGGCCTTTAATAGTGATTGTCCGGTGGCTGGGCGCGAACGGATCCGCTCATGCCAGTTCTTCGCTGCCGGGTACATAGCAAGGTCAATCCGCTGACGAGCATATGCATTTACCCACGGCCAACAGGCAATATCCGCAATGCTGTAATCTTCGCCGCCAAGCCAGGGGGCGTTTTCCAGGCGCTTATTGAGTACCTGATACAGACGCTGGGTTTCAACCTGATAACGTTCAATAGCGTAAGGAATAGTCTGTGGCGCAGCATGATTAAAATGATGATTCTGTCCGAGCATTGGCCCCAGGCCGCCAACCTGCCAGAATAACCATTGTAAGGTGGTGGCGCGCTCACGCGGGTCGTGACTTAAAAATAGTCCCGTTTTCTCTGCCAGATACAACAATATTGCACCTGACTCAAAGAGGCTTAACGGTTCGCCGCCATCAGTCGGTGAATGATCAACAATTGCCGGAATTTTATTGTTCGGCGAAATGCGCAAAAACTCCGGGCGAAACTGACAGCCTTTCCCCAAGTCAACCTTAATTAAACGATAATCCAGGCCAGCCTCTTCGAGAAACAGCGTAATTTTGTGGCCATTTGGGGTAGGGGCATAATAGAGATCGATCATTGCAGCTCCGGTTGTCTAATAATCTGAACATCTCAAGTATAGAAACCCGGGAGGCTTGCGTGAGTTTTCATCAAGTAACCGTGGCAAAAAGGCTCTATAGTTTGAGAGCAAGTCCCTTTATCGCCGAGGATATAATGAGTAAACCCGCTATCACGCTTTGGTCAGATGCCCATTTTTTCTCCCCCTACGTGTTATCTGCCTGGGTGGCGTTGCAGGAGAAAGGACTACCTTTTCATATAAAGACTATCGACCTTGACAGCGGTGAACATTTACAGCCGACGTGGCAAGGTTACGGGCAGACACGCCGCGTGCCTTTGTTACAGATTGATGATTTTGAGTTGAGTGAATCCTCTGCCATAGCGGAATATCTGGAAGACCGTTTTGCGCCGCCGACCTGGGAACGCATTTATCCATTGGATCTGCAAAACCGGGCGCGTGCACGGCAGATTCAGGCATGGCTGCGGAGCGACCTGATGCCTCTGCGTGAAGAGCGTTCGACGGATGTCGTTTTTGCTGGCGCAAAAAAAGCACCGCTAACGGCGGAGGGAAAAGCCAGCGCGCAGAAATTGTTCGCAATGGCAGAACATTTACTGACGCATAACCAGCCTAATTTGTTTGGCGAGTGGTGCATTGCCGACACTGATTTAGCGCTAATGATTAATCGTCTGGTGCTGCACGGCGATGAGGTGCCGGAGCGTATGGTGGATTATGCGGCATTCCAGTGGCAGCGTGCTTCAGTTCAGCGTTTTATTGCACTTTCAGCAAAGCAATCTGGCTGATAGCAGCGACAGAATCCAGTATCATAGCTTACGTTTTTTCGACGAGGAGTGAGTGATGAAACTGATGTTTGCATCGGACATTCATGGGTCGTTACCGGCGACGGAACGTGTACTGGAGTTGTTTGCCCAAAGCGGCGCGCAGTGGCTGGTGATTCTTGGCGACGTGTTGAATCACGGCCCACGCAATGCTTTACCGGAGGGCTATGCGCCGGCAAAGGTGGCGGAACGCTTGAATGAAGTGGCGCATAAAGTCATCGCTGTACGTGGCAACTGCGACAGTGAAGTGGACCAAATGCTGCTGCATTTCCCAATGACCGCGCCATGGCAACAGGTGTTGCTGGAAAAACAGCGCCTGTTTCTGACACATGGGCATCTGTTTGGCCCGGATAATCTGCCGGCGTTAAACCAGAACGACGTGCTGGTGTATGGTCATACCCATCTGCCGGTGGCGGAGCAGCGGGGGGAGATTTTCCACTTCAACCCCGGTTCGGTTAGCATTCCGAAAGGCGGCAATCTGGCGAGCTACGGCATGCTCGAAGATGACGTACTAAGCGTAATCGCACTCAATGATCAAAGTATCATTGCGCAGGTCGCGATTAATCCGTAATTTACCCAACAACTCAAAATGCGCCGTAAGAGCGCCAGAAAAAGAAGGTTTCCTGATAATGGAACAGCGTCGTTTGGCAAGTACTGAATGGGTGGATATTGTCAATGAAGATAACGAAGTCATTGCACAAGCCAGCCGGGAACAAATGCGGGCACAGTGTCTGCGTCATCGTGCAACTTACATCGTCGTGCATGATGGTATGGGCAAAATTCTGGTCCAGCGTCGTACCGAGACAAAAGACTTTTTACCCGGCATGTTAGATGCTACTGCTGGTGGTGTGGTCCAGGCTGATGAACAACTGCTGGAATCCGCACGTCGCGAAGCGGAAGAAGAGTTGGGCATTGCCGGTGTCCCCTTTGCCGAGCACGGGCAGTTCTATTTCGAAGATAAAAATTGCCGTGTCTGGGGCGCGTTGTTCAGCTGTGTTTCTCACGGCCCTTTCGCCCTTCAGGAAGATGAAGTCAGCGAGGTCTGCTGGCTGACGCCAGAAGAAATCACCGCTCGTTGCGATGAGTTCACACCAGACTCGCTAAAAGCTTTGGCGTTGTGGATGAAGCGCAATGCCAACAATGAAGC
The DNA here is from genome assembly GCF_004211995.1 of Escherichia sp. E14S1. NCBI lineage: Bacteria > Pseudomonadati > Pseudomonadota > Gammaproteobacteria > Enterobacterales > Enterobacteriaceae > Escherichia > Escherichia sp. E14S1. Next base: position 307,183 of record NZ_RHJQ01000008.1, on the reverse strand, counting down.
CGTAGAGACTGAAACGGCAGAATGAAAAAAGAGCCGCAGTTGCGGCTCTCAGGTTGTAGACAAAGTGCGCTTTGTTTATGCCGGATGCGGCGTAAATGCCTTATCCGGCCTACAAAATATTGCAAATTCAATATATTGCATGGGCCATGTAGGCATGATAAGCGTAGCGCATCAGGCAATTTTTCCGTTGTCATCAATCTAAGAGCCGCAATCGCGGCTCTTAACGTTTTTAATGGTAGCCCATCAACTGGGCGCCTATCACCACCACGCTGGACATAATAAACAGCAGCCCAAGCAGTGTTGCCCCCACTTTTATCCAGTTACGGAAGTCCACCCGGCAAACACCGAGCGTGGCCATTAACGAAGCCGAGGTCGGGTAAATGATATGACTGAAGCCATCGCCAAACTGGAAGGCCAGCACGGTAACCTGACGGTTAACGCCGACCAGATCGCCAAGCGGTGCCAGTAACGGCATGGTTAACGCTGCCTGACCAGAACCGGATGTCACGAAGAAATTGAATACCGCCTGGAAGAGCAGCATAAACCACGCCGCGACTGCGTTATCAAGGCCGCTAATGGCATTGGCAATGCTGTTGAGGATGGTATTCAGTACGCTGGCATCACCGGCTTCGCCGTTACCTACCAGCAGCAAAATCCCTTTGGCGAAACCAACCAGCAGGGCGGGGGCTATCATCATTCGCGCGCCTTCGGTAAATGATGAAGCCATGGTGTTTACCGTCATACCATTCAGACGGAAGACAACGCCGATGATGCCAATTACCAGACCCATAGCGAAGAACTGGCTGGCAATTTCAGGAATAAACCAGGCATTGACAATAACGCCCCAAATCACCCAGATCATGACGGCGGTTAAAACAATTAATACCAGCCAGTCACCAAAGGTAAATGGGCGCTGTTCGACATCCGCCTGTTTTTCGCGGAAAAAACGATCGGACTCATGAACGCGTGACAACAGAGGATTCTTTTTCACCCGTGAGGCGTACACCATGGTGAAGACCAGGCCAATCAGAGTAGAGATTACCCATACCACGATGCGCAAACCGGAGCCAGAAAGCACCGGAACACCAGCGATCCCCTGGGCGACGACCACGCAGAACGGGTTCATCCACGAGCTGGCAAAACCGATTTGCGTAGCGATATAGGTTACCAGGACGGTGGTGATACTGTCATAACCCAGCCGTACCATGAGTGGCGCGATGATGATGGCAAAGGCGACTGCCTCTTCCCCCATGCCAAATACCGCACCGCCGAGTGAAAAGAGAATAAATAACGCCGGAATGAAAAGAATTTCATTCCCTCGTGTGTGGCGGATAAGCGCCAGGATGCCGTTATCAATAGTTCCTGTACGCATCACGATGCCAAACGCGCCGCCAATCACCAGCATAAACATGATGATGCCAACGGCGGTCCCATATTTCGAACCAGAGGTTAGCCCTTCAAACGGGAAGTTCATCAGGCCGGGGCGTTCATCGCCCGTCGAGAACAGTTGTACACGGTGATACTCTGGTTCGCCCGCCTCGTTGGTCAGAATGCGAAATGAGTGAGGGTCTACAACCTTGCGTGTTTTTGTCTGACCATCAACCTGATATTGCACTTCCTGACTGTCAAACATTCCCACCGGAACAACCCAGGTGGCGAGACTGGTTAAAATAGCAACAAAAAAGATAATCACCAGAGTATCGGGCATTGCCCATCTTCTGGTTGGTTTGGATTCAGTGATTGCTGACATAGCGCAAATTTTCCCTTGCACAAGACAAAGTGGTAAGTATGCAAAGTGAGATGAAGCAATTCATTGATGCAGCGCAGTTAAGCAAGATAATCAGAAAGGAGTAATGCAAATTAAGAGAATAAAAAACCGGAAATAGTGGCTATTTCCGGTTCTGATATCCGCAGCAGTAAGGCTGCGGATTATGACGAGATTACTGCTGCTGTGCAGACTGAATCGCAGTCAGCGCGATGGTGTAGACGATATCGTCAACCAGTGCGCCACGGGACAGATCGTTAACCGGCTTGCGCATACCCTGCAGCATCGGCCCGATGGAGATCAGGTCGGCAGAACGCTGTACCGCTTTGTAGGTGGTGTTACCGGTGTTCAGATCCGGGAAGATGAACACGGTAGCGCGACCTGCAACCGGAGAGTTCGGCGCTTTAGATTTCGCAACGTCAGCCATTACCGCAGCGTCGTACTGCAGCGGGCCGTCGATCATCAGGTCAGGACGTTTTTCCTGCGCCAGACGAGTTGCTTCGCGAACTTTCTCTACGTCGCTACCTGCACCAGAAGTACCGGTGGAGTAGGAGAGCATAGCCACACGCGGTTCGATACCGAAGGCTGCGGCGGAATCCGCGGACTGGATGGCGATTTCAGCCAGCTGTTCTGCGGTCGGATCCGGGTTGATCGCACAGTCACCGTAAACGTAAACCTGTTCCGGCAGCAGCATGAAGAACACGGAAGATACCAGAGAGCTACCCGGTGCAGTTTTGATCAGCTGCAGCGGCGGACGGATGGTGTTTGCGGTAGTGTGAACAGCACCAGAAACCAGACCATCAACTTCATCCTGTTCCAGCATCAGGGTACCGAGAACCACGTTGTCTTCCAGCTGTTCGCGGGCAACGGTTTCGGTCATGCCTTTGTTCTTACGCAGTTCGACCAGACGAGCAACATATTTTTCGCGAACCACTTCCGGATCAACGATTTCAATGCCTGCGCCCAGTTCTACGCCTTGAGACGCTGCAACTCGGTTGATCTCTGCCGGGTTACCCAACAGTACGCAAGTTGCGATACCACGTTCAGCACAGATGGCGGCTGCTTTAACGGTACGCGGTTCGTCGCCTTCCGGCAGAACGATACGTTTGCCCGCTTTGCGCGCCAGTTCGGTCAGCTGATAACGGAACGCAGGCGGAGACAGACGACGGCTGCGCTCGGAAGTGGCAGTCAGAGAGTCAATCCAGTCAGCGTTGATGTAGTTAGCAACGTATTCCTGAACTTTCTCAATGCGCTCGTGATCGTCAACCGGAACTTCCAGGTTGAAGCTCTGCAGGCTCAGAGAAGTCTGCCAGGTGTTGGTGTTCACCATGAATACCGGCAGGCCGGTAGCGAAAGCGCGTTCGCACAGTTTAGAAATGCGCGCGTCCATTTCATAGCCGCCAGTCAGCAGCAGGGCGCCGATTTCTACGCCGTTCATTGCAGCAAGGCAAGCGGCAACCAGTACGTCAGGACGGTCTGCGGAAGTTACCAGCAGAGAACCTGCACGGAAGTGCTCCAGCATGTGCGGAATGCTGCGTGCACAGAAAGTTACAGATTTCACGCGGCGAGTGTTGATGTCGCCTTCGTTGATGATGGTGGCATTCAGGTGGCGTGCCATATCGATAGCACGAGTCGCGATCAGATCAAAGCTCCACGGCACAGCGCCGAGAACCGGCAGCGGGCTGGATTCTTGCAGCTTCGCTGGATCAACATTGTTGATTTTAGCTTTGGAAGAGTCGTCGAAAATCTCGGACAGATCCGGGCGAGTACGACCCTGTTCATCAACCGGTGCGTTCAGTTTGTTAACGATAACGCCAGTGATGTTGGTGTTTTTGGCACCACCGAAGCTGTTACGAGTCAGTTCGATACGCTCTTTCAGCTGTTCCGGGGTGTCAGTACCCTGAGACATAACGAAGACGATTTCCGCGTTCAGCGTTTTGGCGATTTCGTAGTTCAGAGACTGGGCAAACTGGTGTTTACGTGTCGGTACCAGACCTTCAACCAGAACCACTTCAGCGTCTTTGGTGTTAGCGTGGTAGTTCGCGACGATCTCTTCCATCAGCACATCTTTTTTATTGCTGGAAAGCAGACCTTCAACGTAGCTCATTTTCAGCGGTTCGGCGGCTGTCGTGGTGGAAGAGCTCGCACGCACGATAGTCGTTGTCTGATCGGGCGCATCGCCACCGGTACGCGGCTGAGCAATAGGTTTGAAAACGCTCAGACGAACGCCTTTGCGTTCCATTGCACGGATCACGCCGAGGCTGACGCTGGTCAGACCGACGCTGGTTCCGGTAGGGATCAGCATAATAATACGGGACACGGTTTATCCTCTTTCGTTACCGCCGGTTGGCGGGTTACAAAACAGCACCGCCAGCTGGGCTGGCGGTGTGAAATCAGGCAGTCAGGCGGCTCGCGTCTTGCGCGATGACCAGTTCTTCGTTGGTTGGGATAACCACCGCAGGACGGGTACCTTCTTTGTTGATGAAACCAGATTTGCCGAAACGTGCAGCCAGGTTGCGTTCGCGATCAACTTCAAAGCCCAGCACGCCCAGTTTGCCCAGAGACAGTTCACGAACCATCGCTGCGTTTTCACCGATACCACCGGTGAATACAACAGCGTCCAGACGACCATCCATCAGCGCGGTGTATGCACCGATGTATTTCGCCAGGCGGTGGCAGTAAACGTCCATTGCGCGCTTCGCGTCTTCTTTCGTCGCGTAGTTATCTTCAACATAGCGGCAGTCGCTGGTCACTTCGGTCAGACCCAGCAGGCCAGACTCTTTGGTCAGCAGTTTGTTGATGGCATCAACGCTCATGCCGAGGGTGTCGTGCAGGTGGAAAATGATCGCCGGATCGATGTCACCAGAACGAGTACCCATTACCAGGCCTTCCAGCGGAGTCAGACCCATAGAGGTATCAACGCATTTGCCGTTACGGATAGCAGAAACGGAACCACCGTTGCCCAGGTGGCAGGTGATGATGTTCAGTTCTTCTACCGGTTTGTTCAGCATTTTTGCCGCTTCCTGAGTTACATAGAAGTGGCTGGTGCCGTGCGCGCCATAACGACGGATGCCGTGCTCTTTGTACAGGTTGTACGGCAGGGCGTAGAGGTAAGACTCTTCCGGCATAGTCTGGTGGAACGCCGTGTCAAATACAGCAACGTTTTTATCTTTCAACTGCGGGAAAGATTTCAGTGCTTCTTCGATACCGATCAGGTGAGCCGGGTTGTGCAGCGGTGCAAAAGAAGCTGCATCTTTGATACCCTGAATAACAGACTCGTCGATCACTACGGAGCTGGTATACTTCTCACCGCCGTGTACGATACGGTGACCGATAGCGGTCAGCTGCGCAGACAGTTCTGGTTTTTGTGCCAGAATAGTATTAACGATAAAGTTGAGCGCTTCGCTGTGAGCGGCGCCTGCACCTAAAGCCGCTTCTTGTTTATTGCCGTCCATTTTCCATTTGATACGTGCTTCGGGCAGGTGGAAACATTCGGCTAAACCAGAAAGGTACTCTTCACCATTCGCTGCATCGATGATTGCAAATTTCAGTGAAGAACTACCGCAGTTCAGAACCAGTACTAACTTACTCGACATGGAAGTACCTATAATTGATACGTGGCTAAAAAAACGTCAGGGAGCCATAGAGCGTAGCGCATGATGACACCGACATTTATGATTAACATCATGCACTGCAAATTTTTTTTGCATGATGGAAGAAATATCTTGAGTCTATGCCATTTTGCGTAATTTTCAGCCAATGGCATAATGTTTATGAATTTGACGACTCAATGAATATGTACTACTCGGCCATTTCAGGCTGCTAAAGGATACCTGATTGTGGGTATGGAAGACAAAATGTTTTGAACGTTGTCCCGCTGAGTTGTGAATTTGCACAAATTTTTGAATCTTTATATGTGAAGTTGAGGTGAAGCATGTCAACGCCGGATAATCGTTCTGTTAATTTTTTTAGCTTGTTTCGCCGGGGACAGCATTACTCAAAGACGTGGCCGCTGGAAAAACGCCTTGCCCCGGTCTTTGTTGAGAATCGTGTCATTAAGATGACGCGCTATGCGATCCGCTTTATGCCGCCGATCGCCGTGTTTACTCTCTGCTGGCAGATTGCGCTGGGCGGTCAGCTTGGTCCGGCAGTCGCCACTGCGTTGTTCGCCCTAAGCTTACCCATGCAGGGACTGTGGTGGCTGGGCAAGCGTTCTGTAACGCCATTACCACCTGCAATCCTCAACTGGTTTTATGAAGTTCGCGGTAAATTGCAGGAGTCTGGACAGGTGCTGGCACCTGTTGAAGGCAAGCCAGATTACCAGGCATTAGCTGACACGCTTAAGCGCGCCTTCAAACAACTGGATAAAACTTTCCTTGATGATTTGTAATTGACCCCTGATTACGCATATAAAAGAAGGCAGACATCGGCCTTCTTTTTTTTCACCGTAGTAGAGTGATACAGGAGTCAACAATGGAAATGACCAACGCGCAACGTCTTATTTTGTCTAACCAGTACAAAATGATGACTATGCTCGATCCGGCAAATGCTGAACGTTACCGTCGCCTGCAAACAATCATTGAGCGTGGTTATGGTTTACAAATGCGTGAACTGGATCGCGAGTTTGGCGAGCTGAAAGAAGAAACCTGCCGCACTATCATCGACATTATGGAGATGTATCACGCGCTGCATGTTTCCTGGTCTAATTTACAGGACCAGCAATCCATCGATGAACGTCGTGTCACCTTCCTCGGCTTTGACGCCGCCACCGAAGCACGTTATCTCGGTTATGTCCGCTTTATGGTTAACGTTGAAGGGCGTTACACCCATTTTGATGCCGGAACTCACGGTTTTAATGCCCAGACGCCAATGTGGGAGAAATATCTGCGCATGTTGAATGTCTGGCATGCCTGCCCGCGTCAGTATCACCTGAGCGCTAACGAAATTAACCAAATCATCAACGCCTGAGGAGGCCCGCGTGCGGTGTAAAGGTTTTCTGTTTGATCTGGATGGAACGCTGGTGGATTCTCTGCCCGCGGTAGAGCGGGCGTGGAGCAACTGGGCCAGACGTCATGGGCTAGCACCGGAAGATGTGCTGGCGTTTATTCATGGTAAACAGGCGATTACGTCTCTGCGCCATTTCATGATGGGCAAATCGGAGACGGAAATTGCCGCCGAGTTTACCCGTCTGGAACAAATCGAGGCCACGGAAACCGAAGGTATTACCGCACTCCCAGGGGCGATAGCTTTACTCAATCATTTGAATAAAGCGGGGATTCCGTGGGCCATTGTCACTTCTGGTTCCATGCCTGTTGCGCGAGCACGTCACAAAGTCGCCGGACTTCCCGCGCCGGAAGTGTTTGTTACCGCAGAGCGGGTTAAACGTGGAAAACCAGAGCCGGATGCATATCTGTTAGGTGCACAACTGTTGGGCCTTGCGCCGCAGGAATGCGTGGTGGTAGAGGATGCGCCCGCTGGTGTGCTTTCTGGCCTGGCGGCGGGTTGCAAGGTTATCGCAGTCAATGCGCCGACTGAGACGCCGCGTCTGAATGAGGTAGATTTGGTCCTCCATAGTCTGGAACAAATTACTGTGATCAAACAGCCAAATGGTGACGTTATTATTGCGTGAAACGCCAGATCATGATTTAGCCCCGTCCCGACGGGGCTTTTTTGTGGCAGAATCAGGCCATCCCCCTCAATTAACAAGGATACGTTGTGAACGGTGAATTGATCTGGGTTCTTTCATTACTGGCGGTTGCCATCGTCTTGTTTGCGACTGGCAGAGTGCGTATGGATGCGGTCGCTTTGTTTGTCATTGTTGCGTTTGCATTAAGCGGTACGCTGACCGTCCCTGAAGTGTTTTCCGGTTTTTCCGATCCTAACGTGGTACTGATCGCCGCCTTGTTTATTATTGGCGATGGTTTAGTCCGCACGGGTGTCGCCACTGTAATGGGGACATGGCTGGTTAAAGTGGCAGGCAACAGTGAAATCAAAATGTTGGTTTTGTTGATGCTGACCGTTGCGGGCCTTGGCGCGTTTATGAGTTCAACGGGCGTCGTCGCTATCTTTATCCCTGTGGTGTTAAGCGTCGCTATGCGCATGCAAACGTCGCCGTCGCGCCTGATGATGCCGTTAAGTTTTGCCGGGCTGATCAGCGGCATGATGACGCTGGTGGCAACGCCACCTAACCTGGTGATTAACAGTGAATTGCTGCGTGAAGGCTATCATGGTTTTAGTTTCTTTAGCGTAACCCCCATCGGCCTGGTCGTACTGGTGCTGGGCATCTTGTATATGTTAGTGATGCGTTTCATGCTGAAAGGGGATGCCCAGACCCCGCCGCGCGAAGGCTGGACGCGTCGTACCTTCCGCGATCTTATCCGTGAATACCGACTTACCGGGCGCGCGCGTCGCCTGGCCATTCGTCCCGGTTCGCCGATGATTGGCCAGCGGCTGGACGATCTCAAATTACGTGAACGTTATGGCGCTAACGTCATCGGTGTTGAACGCTGGCGGCGTTTTCGTCGCGTTATTGTGAACGTGAACGGGGTTTCTGAATTCCGGGCGCGTGACGTTTTGCTTATTGATATGTCTGCGGCTGATGTCGATCTCCGACAATTTTGTAGTGAACAATTGCTGGAACCGATGGTGCTGCGCGGCGAGTATTTTTCCGATCAAGCCCTTGATGTTGGCATGGCGGAGATTTCATTAATTCCTGAGTCTGAGTTGATTGGTAAATCGGTGCGCGAAATTGGCTTTCGTACGCGCTACGGACTGAATGTGGTGGGCCTGAAACGCAACGGCGTGGCGCTAGAAGGTTCGCTGGCGGATGAGCCTCTGCTGCTGGGCGATATCATTCTGGTCGTCGGTAACTGGAAGCTTATCGGTATGTTGGCAAAACAGGGCCGCGACTTCGTGGCGCTGAACTTACCGGAAGAAGTGAGTGAAGCATCGCCTGCGCACAGTCAGGCACCCCATGCCATTTTCTGTCTGGTGTTGATGGTGGCGTTAATGCTGACTGATGAAATCCCTAATCCCATCGCGGCTATCATTGCCTGCCTGCTGATGGGGAAATTCCGCTGTATCGATGCTGAAAGCGCCTATAAATCCATTCACTGGCCGAGCATTATTTTGATCGTTGGGATGATGCCGTTCGCGGTAGCGCTACAGAAAACAGGCGGTGTCGCGCTGGCGGTGAAAGGGTTAATGGACATCGGCGGCGGTTACGGGCCGCATATGATGCTTGGCTGTTTGTTTGTCTTGTCGGCGGTGATTGGTTTGTTTATTTCGAATACGGCAACGGCTGTGTTGATGGCGCCGATTGCGCTGGCCGCGGCTAAAACAATGGGCGTCTCGCCGTATCCATTTGCCATGGTGGTGGCGATGGCAGCATCCGCCGCCTTTATGACGCCAGTTTCCTCACCGGTTAACACGTTGGTTTTAGGGCCGGGAAATTACAGCTTTAGTGATTTTGTGAAGCTGGGAGTACCGTTCACCGTTATTGTGATGGCGGTTTGCGTGGTGATGATTCCGATGCTGTTTCCGTTTTAACGAGAGCCCGATGCGACGCTGGCGCGTCTTATCAGGCTGCGTCGGCTGGTATCTGTCTGCTTACAGCGGCGAATCCTGGCTAATCTCATCGAGCGATAGTTGGAAGCTGGGAACAAAGACTTCAATGAAGTAGTCCATCTCCTGGCTGCGGCGCGCTTCAAGCGTCGCTTCCAGCCGCGTTTTTGCCAGCAAAAATTCATTATTTCCGGCTGCGAGCTCTTCCAGACATTTCAGATAGGCACAAAGTGCATCAGCCTGTTTCACCAGCGACTTTTCTTCATCGCTATACGCATTTTCATCGATTAATGGCGCGAAAATATCCCGCAACTCCTCCGGAACCATATCGACCAGCTTTTGTTGGGCGATTTTTTCAATGGCTTTGTATTCCTGAGCGATTTGCGAGTTGAAATATTTCACTGGGGTAGGGAGATCGCCGGTGAGTACTTCAGAGGCATCGTGGTACATCGCCAGCAGAGCGATGCGTTCAGCGTTGACATTTCCGCCAAACTTACGGTTTTTAATGGCAGCCAGCGCATGGGCGACCATCGCCACCTGCAAACTGTGCTCAGACACATTTTCTGTCCGTACATTGCGCATTAACGGCCAGCGGTTAATGAGTTTCAGACGGGAGAGATGGGCAAAAAAATGGCTCTGCTTCATAACGACCTTGCGTGTGATGACTTCATGAGATCATTGTGGGGGGATAACACTGCCGGATGCAATCTCCGGCAGTGAATTTAAGATTACAGCTGATGATAGCCAGAAAGGAAACGAGCGAATTTACTTAATGACAGTTCGATATCATCAACGCGCGGCAGCGTAACTATGCGGAAGTGATCCGGCCACGGCCAGTTAAAAGCCGTTCCCTGAACCAGCAGAACTTTTTCCTGTAACAGGAAGTCCAGCACCATCTTCTGGTCGTCGTGAATATTAAAACGTTTGGCGTCGATTTTTGGGAACATGTACAGCGCGCCGCGTGGCTTCACGCAGGAAACGCCTGGAATGTCGTTAATCAATTCCCATGCGCGATTACGCTGCTCGTAAAGACGCCCGCCTGGTAAGATAAATTCACTGATACTCTGATAGCCACCCAATGCAGTCTGAATCGCGTGTTGTGCGGGAACGTTGGCGCAAAGTCGCATTGAGGCCAGCATCTCCAGACCTTCGATGTAGCCTTTGGCGTGTTTTTTCGGCCCGTTCAGCACCATCCAGCCCTGACGGAAGCCTGCCACGCGATACGTTTTCGACAGACCGTTAAAGGTAATGGTCAGCAGGTCAGGCGCCATCGCCGCGATCGAGTGATGCTCGGCGTCGTCGTAGAGAATTTTGTCGTAAATTTCATCGGCGAAGATAATGAGATTATGCTGACGCGCAATCTCCACAATTTCCATTAAAAGCTCTTTGGAATAAACCGCGCCGGTAGGGTTGTTCGGGTTGATAATAACGATACCGCGCGTACGAGGCGTAATTTTAGCGCGAATATCATCGAGGTCCGGAAACCAGTCAGAGGACTCGTCACAAAGGTAGTGCACCGCTTTACCGCTGGAGAGCGAAACCGCCGCGGTCCATAGTGGGTAATCAGGTGCAGGAACCAACATTTCATCCCCGCTGTTCAGCAAGGCCTGCATTGCCTGAACGATAAGCTCCGATACACCATTGCCGATGTAAATATCTTCCACGGTAACATCACGCATGCCTCGCGCCTGATAGTGCTGCATGATGGCTTTACGCGCAGAGTAGAGGCCTTTTGAATCACAATAGCCCTGAGCGGTCGGGAGGTTGCGTATCACGTCAACCAGGATCTCATCAGGAGCGTCAAAACCGAACGGGGCTGGGTTGCCGATGTTCAGTTTCAATACCTTGTTACCTTCTTCTTCCAGGCGTTTTGCTTCTTTCAGCACCGGACCACGGATGTCATAACAGACATTCTCTAACTTGCTGGATTTTTCAATGGGTGACATGAATCTTGACCTTTTTTGCTGTTATCGCCACTCCCTGCCGTGGAAGTCAGCTTAGAACAATGTACTCCCCCGAGGCGGTGTTTTGAAGTTCTGCAGAACAAGATTTTGCGAGAGTAAAAGAAGGGAATGTGCTGTTAATAACTTAATAATCGTTAAATATTGAGATGCATATGCTTAGTGATTTGTGTTTTGTAGTGATTTATTCTAAGTATTAATCTAATGCATAGTTTTTTGTCTGGTAGATAAATGTGCGAATTTCCTTTGATTTAAGAAATCACGAACATAACATATTCATGATATTTTCATTATAAGTGAAACATTAACAGAGTAGTGATTGCCGAAGTGTCGTATAGGTGATGACGTGCGAAACTATTGTTAAGCGTAATTAATGAATGCAGGGTGTGCTAATTAATTATTATTTAATATTCAAAAAGGTTTTGTTGTGCTTATTAATAATAGAAGATTACTTTGCCTAACATAACATAACTTTGCATCAGATAATTCGCAATGGCCCTTATAAATAAATGGGTTTTAGGGTAAAATGCTCGCTTAAATGACGGAACCCCCACTTTTGATGCAGACAAATCATCGCCGCTTATGCGTGTTCACGCTGGGGTGGCGCCGCTTTGCTAGTAGTGGAACAAGGATCAACATTTACATTTACACAAACACTCGCATGTCATAAATAGAAAAGAGTGAGTAACTTAATAGATATGCGATTCCTGAAGATATATTCTGTGAACTACTTCAGGCATTATAACGGAACAATGTGAGTCGTTCTTATTAGTGCAACTCATATGCATTTTAACTTTCATCCAGACTTCCGGATGAAACTGCCAGGGAGGCACATTACAAATGGAATTGCTTGTTTGTGTGTGCACAGCATTAACCAGCTCAGTATGAGCCGCCAGTAAGTGATAATATATGATAAGTGCAAATCGTCCGATAATTAACCTCGACCTCGATCTGCTGAGAACATTTGTTGCTGTTGCCGATCTGAACACTTTTGCTGCCGCAGCTGCCGCCGTGTGTCGTACTCAGTCCGCTGTTAGTCAGCAAATGCAACGTCTTGAACAACTCGTTGGGAAAGAACTGTTCGCTCGGCATGGTCGTAACAAACTGTTAACTGAACATGGCATTCAGCTTCTTGGCTATGCCAGGAAGATCCTGCGTTTTAATGATGAAGCTTGCTCATCATTGATGTTCAGTAATCTTCAGGGCGTGTTAACAATCGGCGCTTCAGATGAATCTGCTGATACGATCTTACCTTTCCTGCTTAATCGCGTGAGTTCGGTTTATCCGAAACTTGCGCTGGATGTCCGCGTTAAGCGTAATGCTTATATGGCAGATATGCTGAAGTCCCAGGAAGTGGATTTAATGGTTACCACAAATCGTCCTGATACCTTTAAGGCGTTGAATCTGAGAACTTCTCCAACGCACTGGTATTGCGCTGCGGAATACGTATTGCAAAAAGGCGAGCCGATCCCTCTGGTGTTGCTGGATGATCCTAGTCCGTTCCGCGATATGGTTCTGGCAACACTCAATAAAGCAGATATTCCATGGCGTCTGGCTTATGTCGCCTCCACGTTGCCGGCGGTCCGTGCTGCCGTGAAAGCGGGATTGGGTGTAACGGCCAGGCCGGTTGAAATGATGAGTCCGGACCTGCGCGTCTTGAGTGCTGTGGACGGTTTACCACCACTGCCAGATACCGAATATTTGCTCTGCTATGATCCGTCCAGCGGTAATGAACTGGCCCAGGTGATATATCAGGCTATGGAGAGTTATCAGAATCCATGGCAGTTCAGCGCGACAGGAGCCCATGAAGGGGATGATTCTCTGTTAATTGAAGGCGATTACGAATAATTGCCTGGTACCAGGTAACCACATTTGTAAAAACAAGCCACTGATGTTTTTTTGAACGTCAGTGGCTTTTTTTTACAATAAATGATGACGACTTTTCCTGATTTTGAACAAATGTGTTCATTTTTCAATCGACCTCCATTCTCTATACGCGCGAACAAAAATCGCCTAATAAAAATCTCCTGCTACAATAATGTTAAAAAATACGTGAACTTGTTGCTGTGTTTTTGTTATGGATTAACAAAAGCGTGTCACAGATCAAGAAAATACTCTCTTTTAGGGGGAGGAATCGACACAAATTCCTGTCAAAATAGGCCCGTATTTTTTCCATTGCTTCACAACGGACACGATTCAACAACATCTAATTTTCCTGGAGTCGTCAATGATCTGGGATGAAGAGCATTAAATGCAAGGGTTGTTGGTATTATGTAAATTAATGTGAAGAAACTTTTGTTAAAGTTGACAAAAGGTTATAGAAAGGGGTAAAAGACCACATCAATTCACTGTATAAAATTGTTATTACAGTAGTTGTAAGGTTTTTTTTATTCCTCCCCATGAATCGATGTGGCGTCCATCTGCCGTGAAGAGCAGTGAATCTGGCGCTACTTTTGATGAGTAAGCAATGAGTATGTCAACATCCACTGAAGTCATCGCTCATCACTGGGCATTCGCTATCTTTCTTATCGTTGCCATTGGCCTGTGTTGCCTGATGCTGGTAGGCGGTTGGTTTTTAGGCGGTCGCGCACGCGCGAGGTCGAAAAACGTGCCGTTTGAATCCGGTATCGACTCGGTCGGCTCCGCCCGCTTACGCCTGTCCGCCAAGTTTTATCTGGTGGCCATGTTCTTCGTTATCTTCGACGTTGAAGCGCTGTATCTGTTCGCATGGTCAACCTCTATCCGCGAAAGCGGCTGGGTAGGCTTTGTGGAAGCTGCAATTTTTATTTTTGTGTTACTGGCAGGTCTGGTTTATCTGGTGCGTATTGGCGCGCTGGACTGGACGCCCGCGCGTTCACGCCGCGAGCGTATGAACCCGGAAACGAACAGTATCGCTAATCGTCAACGCTAACCGCGAGGCATTAAGATGGATTATACGCTCACCCGCATAGATCCCAACGGTGAGAACGACCGTTACCCCCTGCAAAAGCAGGAGATCGTAACCGACCCTCTGGAGCAAGAAGTTAACAAAAACGTGTTTATGGGCAAGCTCAATGACATGGTTAACTGGGGTCGTAAAAACTCAATTTGGCCGTATAACTTCGGTCTTTCCTGCTGTTACGTTGAGATGGTGACTTCGTTTACCGCGGTGCATGACGTGGCGCGTTTTGGCGCAGAAGTATTGCGTGCTTCGCCGCGTCAGGCTGACCTGATGGTGGTGGCAGGAACCTGCTTTACAAAAATGGCACCGGTTATTCAGCGTCTTTATGACCAGATGCTGGAACCAAAATGGGTTATCTCAATGGGTGCCTGTGCCAACTCCGGCGGTATGTACGATATTTATTCCGTTGTGCAGGGCGTCGATAAATTCATCCCGGTTGATGTGTATATCCCGGGCTGCCCGCCGCGTCCTGAAGCGTACATGCAGGCACTGATGCTGTTGCAGGAATCTATCGGTAAAGAACGTCGTCCGCTCTCCTGGGTGGTTGGCGATCAAGGCGTTTATCGCGCCAATATGCAATCAGAGCGCGAACGCAAGCGCGGTGAACGCATTGCCGTAACCAACCTGCGTACACCTGACGAGATTTAATTTGCGCCTGTCGGCAAAGGGATTTTTCTTCGCTTATTCCTAAATCTATTTCGCGAAGCTTACTGCGCCGACAGTCACCACGGACCATTTGCAATGGTGAACAATATGACCGACTTAACCGCGCAAGAACCCGCCTGGCAGACCCGCGATCATCTTGATGATCCGGTGATTGGCGAACTGCGCAACCGTTTTGGGCCGGATGCCTTTACTGTTCAGGCGACTCGCACCGGGGTTCCCGTTGTGTGGATCAAGCGTGAACAATTACTGGAAGTTGGCGATTTCTTAAAGAAACTGCCGAAACCTTACGTCATGCTGTTTGACTTACACGGCATGGACGAACGTCTGCGCACACACCGCGAAGGGTTACCTGCCGCGGATTTTTCCGTTTTCTACCATCTGATTTCTATCGATCGTAACCGCGACATCATGCTGAAGGTGGCGCTGGCAGAAAACGACCTGCACGTACCGACCTTTACCAAACTGTTCCCGAACGCTAACTGGTATGAGCGTGAAACCTGGGATCTGTTTGGCATTACTTTCGACGGTCACCCGAACCTGCGCCGCATCATGATGCCGCAAACCTGGAAAGGTCACCCGCTGCGTAAAGATTACCCGGCGCGCGCTACCGAATTCTCGCCGTTTGAGCTGACCAAAGCCAAACAGGATCTGGAGATGGAAGCCCTGACCTTCAAACCGGAAGAGTGGGGGATGAAGCGCGGCACCGAAAACGAGGACTTCATGTTCCTCAACCTCGGTCCGAACCACCCGTCGGCGCACGGGGCTTTCCGTATCGTTTTGCAACTCGATGGCGAAGAGATTGTCGACTGCGTACCCGACATCGGCTACCACCACCGTGGCGCTGAGAAAATGGGCGAACGCCAGTCCTGGCACAGCTACATTCCGTATACCGACCGTATCGAATATCTCGGCGGCTGCGTTAACGAAATGCCTTACGTGCTGGCGGTAGAGAAACTGGCCGGGATCACCGTGCCGGATCGCGTTAACGTCATTCGCGTAATGCTCTCCGAACTGTTCCGCATCAACAGTCACCTGCTCTATATCTCCACCTTTATTCAGGACGTCGGCGCAATGACGCCAGTGTTCTTTGCCTTTACCGATCGGCAGAAAATTTACGATCTGGTGGAAGCAATCACTGGTTTCCGTATGCACCCGGCGTGGTTCCGTATTGGCGGCGTAGCGCACGACCTGCCGCGTGGCTGGGATCGTCTGCTGCGTGAGTTCCTCGACTGGATGCCGAAACGTCTGGCGTCTTACGAGAAAGCGGCGCTGCAAAACACCATTCTGAAAGGTCGTTCCCAGGGCGTTGCCGCCTATGGCGCGAAAGAGGCGCTGGAGTGGGGCACCACCGGTGCTGGCCTGCGTGCCACCGGGATCGACTTCGACGTGCGTAAGGCGCGTCCTTATTCTGGCTATGAAAACTTCGACTTTGAAATCCCGGTGGGTGGTGGTGTTTCTGACTGCTACACCCGCGTAATGCTTAAAGTGGAAGAGCTGCGCCAGAGTCTGCGCATTCTTGAGCAGTGCCTCAACAACATGCCGGAAGGCCCGTTCAAAGCGGATCACCCGCTGACCACGCCGCCGCCGAAAGAGCGCACGCTGCAACATATCGAAACCCTGATCACCCACTTCCTGCAAGTGTCGTGGGGTCCGGTGATGCCTGCCAATGAATCTTTCCAGATGATTGAGGCGACCAAAGGGATCAACAGTTACTACCTGACCAGCGACGGCAGCACCATGAGTTATCGCACCCGTATCCGTACGCCGAGTTATGCGCATTTGCAGCAAATTCCGGCGGCGATCCGCGGCAGCCTGGTGTCTGACCTGATTGTTTATCTGGGCAGTATCGATTTTGTTATGTCAGATGTGGACCGCTAATTATGCACGAGAATCAACAACCACAAACCGAGGCTTTTGAGCTGAGTGCGGCAGAGCGTGAAGCGATTGAGCACGAGATGCACCACTACGAAGACCCGCGTGCGGCGTCCATTGAAGCGCTGAAAATCGTTCAGAAGCAGCGTGGCTGGGTGCCGGATGGCGCGATCCACGCGATCGCCGATGTGCTGGGTATTCCGGCGAGCGATGTCGAAGGTGTGGCAACGTTCTACAGCCAGATCTTCCGTCAGCCGGTAGGCCGCCATGTGATCCGTTATTGCGACAGCGTGGTTTGTCACATCAACGGTTACCAAGGCATTCAGGCGGCGCTGGAGAAAAAGCTGAACATCAAACCAGGGCAAACGACATTTGACGGTCGCTTTACGCTGCTGCCCACCTGCTGCCTGGGGAACTGTGATAAAGGGCCAAACATGATGATCGATGAGGACACTCACGCGCATCTGACCCCGGAAGCGATCCCTGAACTGCTGGAGCGGTATAAATGAAAAACATTATCCGTACTCCCGAAACGCATCCGCTAACCTGGCGTCTGCGTGATGACAAACAGCCAGTATGGCTGGACGAATACCGCAGCAAAAACGGTTACGAAGGCGCGCGTAAGGCGCTGACCGGGCTGTCTCCGGACGAGATCGTTAATCAGGTTAAAGACTCTGGTCTGAAAGGGCGCGGCGGTGCAGGCTTTTCAACTGGCCTGAAGTGGAGCCTGATGCCGAAAGACGAATCCATGAACATCCGTTACCTGCTATGTAACGCCGATGAAATGGAGCCTGGCACTTATAAAGACCGTCTGCTGATGGAGCAACTGCCGCACCTGCTGGTGGAAGGCATGCTTATTTCCGCGTTTGCGCTAAAAGCCTACCGTGGCTACATCTTCCTGCGTGGCGAATATATTGAAGCAGCCGTGAATCTGCGCCGTGCCATTGCCGAAGCGACCGAAGCGGGTCTGCTCGGTAAAAATATTATGGGAACAGGTTTTGATTTTGAACTGTTCGTCCATACCGGGGCAGGGCGCTATATCTGCGGTGAAGAAACGGCGTTAATCAACTCCCTGGAAGGGCGTCGCGCTAACCCTCGCTCAAAACCGCCATTCCCGGCAACCTCCGGCGCATGGGGTAAACCAACCTGCGTTAACAACGTCGAAACCCTGTGTAACGTTCCGGCGATCCTCGCTAACGGCGTGGAGTGGTATCAGAACATCTCGAAAAGTAAAGATGCTGGCACCAAGCTGATGGGCTTCTCCGGTCGGGTGAAAAATCCGGGCCTGTGGGAACTGCCGTTCGGCACCACCGCGCGCGAGATCCTCGAAGATTACGCCGGTGGTATGCGCGATGGCCTGAAGTTCAAAGCCTGGCAGCCAGGCGGCGCTGGGACTGACTTCCTGACCGAAGCGCACCTTGACCTGCCGATGGAATTCGAAAGTATCGGTAAAGCGGGAAGCCGTCTGGGTACGGCGCTGGCGATGGCGGTTGACCATGAGATCAACATGGTGTCGCTGGTGCGTAACCTGGAAGAGTTTTTCGCCCGTGAGTCCTGCGGCTGGTGTACGCCGTGCCGCGACGGTCTGCCGTGGAGCGTGAAAATTCTGCGTGCGCTGGAGCGTGGCGAAGGCCAGCCGGGTGATATCGAAACACTTGAGCAACTGTGTCGATTCTTAGGCCCGGGTAAAACTTTCTGTGCCCACGCACCTGGTGCAGTGGAGCCGTTACAGAGCGCCATCAAATATTTCCGCGAAGAATTTGAGGCGGGAATCAAACAGCCGTTCAGCAATACCCATTTGATTAATGGGATTCAGCCGAACCTGCTGAAAGAGCGCTGGTAACCGAATTTCGATTAACGCTCGGTCCCTGACCGAGAAAACTGGAAGCATGCTAATGGCTACAATTCATGTAGACGGCAAAGAATACGAGGTCAACGGAGCGGACAACTTGCTGGAAGCTTGTCTGTCTCTGGGCCTTGATATTCCTTACTTTTGCTGGCATCCGGCGCTGGGAAGCGTCGGTGCTTGCCGCCAGTGTGCGGTGAAGCAATACCAAAACGCGGAAGACACGCGTGGTCGCCTGGTGATGTCCTGTATGACACCGGCTTCCGATGGCACCTTTATTTCCATTGACGACGAAGAAGCGAAACAGTTCCGTGAAAGTGTGGTCGAGTGGTTAATGACCAACCACCCGCACGACTGTCCGGTATGTGAAGAGGGCGGTAACTGCCATCTTCAGGATATGACCGTGATGACCGGGCATACCTTCCGTCGCTACCGTTTCACCAAACGTACCCACCGTAATCAGGATTTGGGGCCATTCATCTCTCACGAAATGAACCGCTGCATCGCCTGCTACCGCTGCGTGCGTTACTACAAAGATTACGCTGACGGTACAGATCTGGGCGTTTATGGCGCACACGACAACGTCTACTTCGGTCGCCCGGAAGACGGCACGCTGGAAAGCGAATTTTCCGGTAACCTGGTCGAAATTTGCCCAACCGGCGTATTTACCGACAAAACGCACTCCGAGCGTTACAACCGTAAATGGGATATGCAGTTTGCGCCGAGCATCTGCCAGCAATGTTCCATCGGCTGTAACATCAGCCCCGGTGAACGTTACGGCGAACTGCGTCGTATCGAAAACCGTTACAACGGTACGGTAAACCACTACTTCCTCTGCGACCGTGGTCGTTTCGGTTACGGCTACGTCAACCTGAAAGATCGTCCGCGTCAGCCAGTACAGCGTCGTGGCGATGATTTCATTACCCTCAACGCCGAACAGGCAATGCAGGGCGCGGCAGATATTCTGCGTCAGTCGAAGAAAGTGATCGGTATTGGTTCTCCGCGCGCCAGCGTGGAAAGCAACTTTGCGCTGCGTGAGCTGGTGGGCGAAGAAAACTTCTATACCGGTATCGCTCACGGTGAGCAGGAACGTCTGCAACTGGCACTAAAAGTGCTGCGTGAAGGCGGCATTTATACTCCGGCACTGCGCGAAATCGAATCTTACGATGCGGTACTGGTGCTGGGGGAAGACGTTACCCAGACCGGCGCGCGCGTCGCACTGGCAGTGCGTCAGGCGGTGAAAGGTAAAGCGCGCGAAATGGCGGCAGCACAGAAAGTGGCTGACTGGCAGATTGCGGCAATCCTCAACATCGGTCAGCGTGCGAAGCATCCGCTGTTTGTTACCAACGTTGATGACACCCGTCTGGATGATATTGCGGCGTGGACTTACCGCGCACCGGTTGAAGATCAGGCGCGTTTAGGTTTTGCCATCGCCCATGCGCTGGACAACTCCGCGCCAGCGGTTGACGGTATCGAACCTGAGCTGCAAAGCAAAATCGACGTCATCGTGCAGGCACTGGCTGGTGCGAAGAAACCGTTGATTATCTCCGGGACGAACGCCGGTAGCGCTGAAGTGATTCAGGCTGCGGCTAACGTGGCGAAAGCCCTGAAAGGTCGCGGCGCTGACGTCGGTATCACCATGATTGCCCGTTCTGTAAACAGCATGGGGCTGGGCATTATGGGTGGTGGTTCGCTGGAAGAAGCGTTAACCGAACTGGAAACCGGACGCGCCGACGCGGTGGTGGTGCTGGAAAACGATCTGCATCGTCACGCTTCCGCTACCCGCGTGAATGCTGCGCTGGCTAAAGCGCCGCTGGTGATGGTGGTTGACCATCAACGCACAGCGATCATGGAAAACGCCCATCTGGTGCTTTCCGCCGCCAGCTTTGCTGAAAGTGACGGTACGGTAATTAATAATGAAGGCCGCGCCCAACGTTTCTTCCAGGTTTACGACCCGTCCTATTACGACAGCAAAACTGTCATGCTGGAAAGCTGGCGCTGGCTGCACTCGTTGCACAGCACCCTGCTGAGCCGAGAAGTGGACTGGACGCAGCTCGACCACGTGATTGACGCCGTTGTGGCGAAAATCCCGGAACTGGCGGGTATCAAAGATGCCGCACCGGATGCGACATTCCGCATTCGTGGGCAGAAACTGGCCCGTGAGCCGCACCGTTACAGCGGTCGTACTGCCATGCGCGCCAACATCAGCGTTCATGAGCCGCGTCAGCCGCAGGACATTGACACCATGTTCACCTTCTCGATGGAAGGTAACAACCAGCCGACCGCGCACCGTTCGCAAGTGCCGTTTGCCTGGGCGCCAGGCTGGAACTCCCCGCAGGCGTGGAACAAATTCCAGGACGAAGTGGGCGGCAAACTGCGCTTTGGCGATCCGGGCGTGCGTCTGTTTGAAACCAGCGAAAACGGTCTGGATTACTTCACCAGCGTACCGGCACGCTTCCAGCCGCAGGACGGGAAATGGCGTATCGCGCCGTACTACCACCTGTTTGGCAGCGATGAATTGTCACAGCGTGCTCCGGTCTTCCAGAGCCGTATGCCGCAGCCGTACATCAAACTCAACCCAGCGGATGCCGCGAAGTTGGGCGTGAATGCGGGGACACGCGTCTCCTTTAGCTACGATGGCAACACGGTCACGCTACCGGTTGAAATCGCCGAAGGGCTGACGGCAGGGCAGGTGGGCTTGCCGATGGGTATGTCCGGCATTGCTCCGGTGCTGGCCGGCGCGCATCTTGAGGATCTCAAGGAGGCACAACAATGAGTTGGATATCACCGGAACTGATTGAGATCCTGCTGACCATCCTCAAAGCGGTGGTGATCCTGCTGGTGGTTGTCACCTGTGGGGCATTCATGAGCTTTGGCGAACGTCGCCTGCTGGGTCTGTTCCAGAACCGTTACGGACCTAACCGTGTTGGCTGGGGCGGTTCGCTCCAGCTGGTTGCGGACATGATCAAAATGTTCTTTAAAGAAGACTGGATCCCGAAATTCTCGGATCGCGTCATCTTTACCCTGGCACCGATGATTGCTTTTACCTCGCTGCTGCTGGCCTTTGCGATTGTGCCAGTCAGCCCAGGTTGGGTGGTTGCCGACTTGAACATCGGGATTTTGTTCTTCCTGATGATGGCCGGTCTGGCGGTTTACGCGGTGCTGTTTGCGGGCTGGTCAAGTAACAACAAATACTCGCTGCTGGGTGCGATGCGTGCTTCTGCGCAGACCCTGAGCTACGAAGTGTTCCTCGGGCTTTCCCTGATGGGCGTGGTGGCGCAGGCCGGTTCATTCAACATGACCGACATCGTCAACAGCCAGGCGCATGTGTGGAACGTCATCCCGCAATTCTTTGGTTTTATTACCTTTGCCATCGCGGGCGTGGCGGTGTGTCACCGTCACCCGTTTGACCAGCCGGAAGCCGAGCAGGAACTGGCGGATGGTTACCACATTGAATATTCCGGCATGAAGTTCGGTCTGTTTTTCGTGGGTGAATACATCGGGATTGTGACCATCTCTGCACTGATGGTGACGCTGTTCTTCGGTGGCTGGCAAGGCCCGTTGTTACCGCCATTCATCTGGTTCGCGCTGAAAACCGCGTTCTTTATGATGATGTTCATTTTGATTCGTGCGTCGTTACCGCGTCCGCGTTATGACCAGGTAATGTCCTTCGGCTGGAAAATCTGCCTGCCGCTGACGCTGATCAACTTGCTGGTAACGGCGGCTGTCATTCTCTGGCAGGCGCAATAAGGGGCAATAAGACCATGACCTTAAAAGAATTGTTAGTAGGTTTCGGCACCCAGGTTCGTAGTATCTGGATGATCGGCCTGCACGCGTTCGCCAAACGCGAAACGCGAATGTACCCGGAAGAGCCGGTCTATCTGCCGCCCCGTTATCGTGGTCGTATCGTTCTGACCCGCGACCCGGACGGCGAAGAGCGTTGCGTAGCTTGTAACCTCTGCGCGGTAGCCTGCCCGGTCGGCTGTATCTCGCTGCAAAAAGCAGAAACCAAAGACGGTCGCTGGTATCCGGAATTTTTCCGCATCAACTTCTCACGCTGCATTTTCTGTGGTTTGTGCGAAGAAGCCTGTCCGACCACGGCGATTCAGTTAACCCCGGATTTCGAAATGGGGGAATACAAGCGCCAGGACCTGGTTTACGAGAAAGAGGATCTGCTGATCTCCGGTCCGGGCAAATACCCGGAATATAACTTCTACCGGATGGCAGGTATGGCAATCGACGGCAAAGATAAGGGCGAAGCAGAGAACGAAGCCAAGCCTATCGACGTCAAGAGCCTGTTACCGTAAGGAGAGGGGCAATGGAGTTCGCTTTTTATATCTGTGGCCTAATAGCCATACTTGCGACCTTGCGAGTGATCACCCATACCAATCCGGTACACGCACTGCTGTACCTGATTATTTCGCTGCTGGCGATTTCCGGGGTGTTCTTCTCGCTGGGCGCTTACTTCGCCGGTGCGTTGGAAATTATCGTCTACGCGGGTGCCATTATGGTGCTGTTCGTGTTCGTGGTGATGATGCTCAACCTGGGCGGTTCGGAAATCGAACAAGAACGCCAGTGGCTGAAACCGCAGGTGTGGATTGGTCCGGCAATTTTGTCGGCCATCATGCTGGTGGTGATTGTTTACGCCATCCTCGGTGTTAACGATCAGGGTATCGACGGTACGCCAATCAGTGCTAAAGCAGTGGGTATTACGCTGTTCGGGCCTTATGTACTGGCGGTAGAACTGGCTTCTATGCTGCTGCTCGCGGGTCTGGTTGTGGCCTTCCACGTCGGTCGTGAAGAGCGTGCGGGTGAAGTGCTGAGCAATCGTAAAGACGACAGCGCGAAAAGAAAAATGGAGGAGCACGCATGATCCCCTTACAACATGGACTGATCCTCGCGGCAATCTTATTCGTTCTTGGCTTAACCGGTCTGGTTATCCGTCGCAATCTGCTGTTTATGCTGATTGGTCTGGAAATCATGATTAACGCCTCCGCGCTGGCCTTTGTGGTCGCCGGAAGCTACTGGGGCCAGACCGACGGTCAGGTGATGTACATTCTCGCCATCAGCCTCGCGGCGGCAGAAGCGAGTATCGGCCTTGCGCTGCTGCTGCAACTTCACCGTCGTCGCCAGAACCTGAACATCGATTCAGTAAGTGAGATGCGCGGATGAACATGCTTGCCTTAACCATTATTTTGCCATTGATTGGCTTCGTCCTGCTGGCATTTTCCCGTGGGCGCTGGTCTGAAAACGTCTCGGCGATCGTCGGCGTTGGCTCTGTGGGCCTGGCGGCGCTGGTAACTGCCTTTATCGGCGTTGACTTCTTCGCTAACAGTGAGCAGGCATACAGCCAGCCGCTGTGGACGTGGATGTCGGTAGGCGACTTTAACATCGGTTTCAATCTGGTGCTGGACGGCCTGTCGCTGACCATGCTCTCGGTGGTTACCGGTGTGGGTTTCCTGATCCACATGTACGCCTCCTGGTACATGCGCGGTGAAGAGGGCTACTCTCGCTTCTTCGCCTACACCAACCTGTTCATCGCCAGCATGGTGGTTCTGGTGCTCGCCGATAACCTGCTGCTGATGTACCTCGGCTGGGAAGGCGTGGGCCTGTGCTCCTATCTGCTGATCGGTTTCTATTACACCGATCCGAAGAATGGCGCAGCGGCAATGAAAGCGTTCGTCGTGACCCGTGTGGGTGACGTGTTCCTCGCTTTCGCGCTGTTCATTCTCTACAACGAGTTGGGTACGCTGAACTTCCGTGAAATGGTGGAACTGGCGCCTGCGCACTTTGCTGACGGCAATAACATGCTGATGTGGGCGACGCTGATGCTGCTGGGCGGTGCGGTTGGTAAATCTGCGCAGTTGCCGTTGCAGACATGGCTTGCTGATGCGATGGCGGGCCCGACGCCTGTCTCCGCGCTGATCCACGCCGCAACGATGGTAACCGCGGGTGTCTACCTGATCGCCCGTACCCACGGCCTGTTCCTGATGACCCCGGAAGTTCTGCATCTGGTGGGTATTGTTGGGGCGGTTACGCTGCTGCTGGCCGGTTTTGCCGCGCTGGTACAGACCGACATCAAACGTGTTCTCGCTTACTCTACCATGAGCCAGATTGGCTACATGTTCCTCGCGCTTGGCGTGCAGGCATGGGATGCGGCGATTTTCCACTTGATGACCCACGCGTTCTTTAAAGCGCTGCTGTTCCTGGCATCCGGTTCCGTCATTCTGGCCTGCCATCACGAACAGAACATCTTCAAGATGGGTGGTCTGCGTAAATCTATTCCGCTGGTTTATCTCTGCTTCCTGGTGGGCGGCGCAGCACTGTCGGCACTGCCGCTGGTCACTGCGGGCTTCTTCAGTAAGGATGAGATCCTCGCGGGTGCGATGGCGAATGGTCATATCAATCTGATGGTGGCAGGTCTGGTCGGTGCGTTTATGACCTCGCTCTACACCTTCCGTATGATTTTCATCGTCTTCCACGGAAATGAACAAATTCACGCTCACGCCGTGAAAGGGGTAACTCACAGCCTGCCGCTGATTGTGCTGCTGATCCTTTCCACCTTTGTTGGCGCACTGATTGTACCGCCGCTGCAGGGCGTGCTTCCGCAAACGACGGAGCTGGCGCACGGCAGCATGTTGACCCTGGAAATTACCTCTGGCGTGGTCGCGGTGGTCGGCATTCTGCTGGCAGCCTGGCTGTGGCTGGGTAAACGTACTCTGGTGACCTCCATCGCCAACAGTGCGCCGGGCCGCCTGCTGGGCACCTGGTGGTACAACGCCTGGGGCTTCGACTGGCTGTATGACAAAGTATTCGTCAAGCCGTTCCTGGGGATTGCCTGGTTGCTGAAACGCGATCCGCTGAACTCAATGATGAACATCCCGGCGGTTCTTTCCCGCTTTGCAGGTAAAGGTCTGCTGTTAAGCGAGAACGGCTACCTGCGCTGGTATGTGGCATCCATGAGCATCGGTGCGGTCGTGGTGCTGGCACTGTTGATGGTACTGCGTTGAGTTGTTGGCTGAGTGAATATACCCGGCGCTGCGCCGGGTCTGTGAACTAAGAATAAATTTTAGGTAACTGTTCCTGAAGTACAGGCGTCATCGGCGAAGTCAGACCGGATACCGCCAGCGCACAGCAACCGGAACGTACTTAAGTACGTGAGGATTGCGAGCACTGCCGGGATTCGGGCTGGCGAGTGAGATAGCCTGAGCAGGAGTAAATATAAGGGACATACTTAGCTATGTTATTACCCTGGTTAATACTAATCCCCTTTATCGGCGGCTTCCTGTGCTGGCAGACCGAACGCTTTGGCGTCAAGGTGCCGCGCTGGGTAGCGCTGATCACCATGGGATTGACGCTGGCGCTGTCGCTGCAACTGTGGTTGCAGGGCGGTTATTCACTGACGCAATCCGCCGGAATTCCGCAGTGGCAGTCTGAATTCGACATGCCGTGGATCCCGCGTTTTGGTATCTCTATCCATCTTGCCATTGACGGTCTGTCGCTGCTGATGGTCGTGCTGACCGGTCTGCTCGGCGTGCTGGCGGTACTCTGTTCGTGGAACGAGATCGAAAAATATCAGGGCTTCTTCCACCTAAACCTGATGTGGATCCTGGGCGGCGTTATCGGCGTGTTCCTTGCCATCGACATGTTCCTGTTCTTCTTCTTCTGGGAAATGATGTTGGTGCCGATGTACTTCCTGATCGCACTGTGGGGGCATAAAGCTTCTGACGGTAAAACGCGTATCACGGCGGCAACCAAGTTCTTCATTTACACCCAGGCGAGTGGTCTGGTGATGTTGATCGCCATCCTGGCGCTGGTTTTTGTTCACTACAATGCGACCGGCGTCTGGACCTTCAACTATGAAGAGCTGCTGAATACGCCAATGTCCAGTGGTGTGGAATACCTGTTAATGCTGGGCTTCTTCATCGCCTTCGCAGTCAAAATGCCGGTGGTTCCGCTGCATGGCTGGCTGCCGGATGCGCACTCCCAGGCTCCGACCGCCGGTTCCGTTGACCTCGCGGGGATCTTGCTGAAAACTGCCGCTTACGGTTTGCTGCGTTTCTCCCTGCCGCTGTTCCCGAACGCGTCGGCAGAGTTCGCGCCAATTGCTATGTGGCTGGGTGTTATCGGCATCTTCTACGGTGCGTGGATGGCCTTCGCCCAGACCGATATCAAACGTCTGATCGCCTACACCTCGGTTTCCCACATGGGCTTCGTGCTGATTGCTATCTACACTGGCAGCCAGTTGGCCTACCAGGGCGCGGTAATCCAGATGATTGCGCACGGCTTGTCGGCGGCGGGTCTGTTTATTCTTTGTGGTCAGCTCTATGAACGTATCCATACCCGCGACATGCGCATGATGGGCGGTCTGTGGAGCAAGATGAAATGGCTGCCAGCACTGTCGCTGTTCTTTGCGGTGGCAACGCTTGGGATGCCAGGCACCGGTAACTTCGTCGGCGAATTTATGATTCTGTTCGGCAGCTTCCAGGTTGTCCCGGTGATTACCGTTATCTCTACCTTTGGGCTGGTCTTTGCATCTGTTTATTCGCTGGCGATGTTGCATCGCGCTTACTTCGGTAAAGCGAAAAGCCAGATTGCCAGCCAGGAACTGCCAGGGATGTCGCTGCGTGAGCTGTTTATGATCCTGTTGCTGGTGGTGCTGCTGGTACTGCTGGGCTTCTATCCGCAGCCGATTCTGGATACCTCGCACTCCGCGATTGGCAATATCCAGCAGTGGTTTGTTAATTCCGTTACTACTACAAGGCCGTAAATCGCCATGACAATAACTCCACAAAACCTGATCGCACTGCTACCGTTGCTGATCGTCGGCTTGACGGTGGTGGTTGTGATGCTCTCCATTGCGTGGCGACGCAATCATTTCCTCAACGCTACGCTCTCGGTTATTGGGCTTAACGCGGCGCTGGTTTCGCTCTGGTTTGTCGGCCAGGCGGGCGCTATGGACGTTACGCCGCTGATGCGCGTTGATGGTTTCGCCATGCTTTACACCGGGCTGGTATTGTTGGCGAGCCTCGCCACCTGTACTTTCGCCTACCCGTGGCTTGAAGGCTATAACGACAACAAGGACGAGTTCTACCTGTTGGTGTTAATTGCCGCCCTGGGCGGGATCCTGCTGGCGAATGCTAACCATCTGGCGTCTCTGTTCCTCGGTATCGAACTGATCTCTTTGCCGCTGTTTGGTCTGGTCGGTTACGCTTTCCGCCAGAAACGTTCGCTGGAAGCCAGTATCAAATACACCATTCTTTCTGCCGCAGCGTCTTCTTTCCTGCTGTTTGGTATGGCGCTGGTGTATGCGCAGTCTGGGGATCTGTCGTTCGTTGCACTGGGTAAAAACCTCGGCGACGGTATGCTCAACGAGCCGCTGTTGCTGGCAGGTTTCGGCCTGATGATTGTTGGCCTCGGCTTCAAACTCTCTCTGGTGCCGTTCCACCTGTGGACGCCAGACGTATACCAGGGCGCGCCTGCGCCGGTTTCCACTTTCCTGGCGACGGCGAGCAAAATCGCTATCTTCGGTGTGGTGATGCGTCTGTTCCTTTACGCACCAGTGGGTGACAGCGAAGCGATTCGCGTGGTGCTGGCGATTATCGCCTTTGCCTCCATCATCTTCGGTAACCTGATGGCGCTGAGCCAGACCAACATCAAACGTCTGCTCGGTTACTCATCTATCTCTCACCTCGGCTATCTGCTGGTGGCGCTGATTGCGCTGCAAACTGGCGAGATGTCGATGGAAGCGGTAGGGGTTTACCTGGCCGGTTATCTGTTCAGCAGCCTCGGCGCGTTCGGCGTGGTCAGCCTGATGTCCAGCCCATATCGTGGCCCGGATGCTGATTCCCTGTTCTCTTACCGCGGTCTGTTCTGGCATCGTCCGATCCTCGCGGCGGTGATGACGGTGATGATGCTGTCTCTGGCCGGTATTCCGATGACGCTGGGCTTTATCGGTAAGTTCTACGTGCTGGCAGTCGGTGTCCAGGCGCACTTGTGGTGGCTGGTGGGGGCCGTGGTTGTCGGTTCGGCAATCGGCCTTTACTACTACCTGCGCGTGGCGGTGAGCCTGTACCTGCACGCCCCGGAACAACCGGGTCGCGATGCACCGTCAAACTGGCAGTACAGCGCGGGCGGTATCGTGGTGCTGATCTCTGCACTGTTGGTACTGGTGCTGGGTGTATGGCCGCAACCGCTGATTAGTATTGTGCGTTTGGCAATGCCGCTGATGTAAGGTTGAGTGTTGATGTTAAAAAACCGCCGATTTCGGCGGTTTTTTTATGGTGTTATGATTTGATTGGGTTTGTGCAGGTTTTATTTTGGAAACGTTTATTGTATTTATAATTATAGTCTGAAGAGACAATAGTATTATAGTTTATGGTTGACGCACTTGCATAACACGCCACATCAACGTTTAAATCGTTAATGATGAAGTCGATCATGTCTTCAGTACCATTCATTATAATAAACTTTACTAATGTTATATTTTCACCAAAATCACCATATTCTTGACCAATCACGGAAGGTAGGTATTCTTTGTTCTTTATTTTTGATATTACGGACTGGTTATCACCTAAAACAACATGCATAGCGATAATGTCATTTTCATTTTCAGGTTGAACAAATTTTGAAAAATAAGAAGCACTAAGCTTATTTGAGTTTAAAATAGAATTATGCAAGTCTACCGGTTTGATAAATAAATGCTTTTGCCATTTTGGAACGAGCTTTAGTAGAAAATCGAGCATTTGGATTTTTTGTGCACTGCACTTTTCGTCTCTTAAACATCGCTTTAAATCAATTAATCTAGTGTCTATAATACCTTTATCATTCTGAATCTCTTTCTTTTTATTATCATCTATTTTGCTATATAGAAATTTTAAGAAATTAATGCTTGTTACGTTAGCAAAAGAATAGTTGACAGCATAATCGCTGGTAAAGTCGTCTTTAAATTCACTACACTGGATAACTTTCTCGAATGAAGTGATTGGGTAGTCAAAGTTATATGTTCTGTTATAGTTAAATTTCATATTGAACAAAAGTGAATTGATACCCTCCGGGCATGTTTTCCAAAGTTTATCCAATGCAGTACCATCCCCTTGTCTTAGTGCCGTATTCACAGCAGTGTCATAATCTGATTCGTTTTTCATGGGGAATAAATAGAATGTATGTAAAACAAATATAATGGCAAAGGCGCGCCAGCCTGTAAATAAAATCTTGCGTGGGCTGCAATATATGCTTTTCCTTAGAAAACACACATACCATAAAATTAATGTATAGGGTATGAGGTTGAAAATATATTCAAAGAAAGAATCGAAATACTTATTGAAATAAAATAAATAGGCTAATGCGGTAGTGCCGATTGGCAATTCCAGATAGATTAAAGAAATGAAACCGGTGTTATCCCTTTTCTCTTTATCCCATCGAAGAAGAAACGGTACGATAAAGAGTATTGGTATGATAAAGGCTAATGCATAACACGCAAAAATGATAATTACAGCACCCGTTGAAAATGACAATATACATCCTCCATGAAGTATTTTTAAAATTTTTCGTAATGAGCAATATGTTTTAATCCCACCAACAATTAACCGGATGCATACCCGCAGGGACTTCAACCCATCCATGATCTGTATCTTCTTCCCATCCTTCCCGGCACTCATCAGGGGCAATTTCTTCTGCAAACCAATTCTGAACTTCTTCGGGTGAGGCAGAAGTGATAACTGAAATTCTTTCGCTAAAGGGCCAGTTAGGGTCATCGAACATCGTAATTTCTACCAAAACATCACTGACATCGTTACGCTCACGAATTTTCAGCAAATGGTGGTAGATAGCTTGCGGAGATTGTTCTGGAGTCACATTGCAACATATTGAACCGAGGATATTATTTCCGATAAAAAAATCCTCAAGAGATAACAATGGACGGGGGGTAGCAGGCTCGTTAACATCACCATTGATATTAACAAGTTGGGTAATGCGTTCTAAAGGTGTCATAATTATTCCCTGAAATAATGTATTCATCAAATGAATGGCATTGTTTGAATTCATTAGCGGATAAATAGTGACAATGCCACACGTCTTATTAGTTTCAGGCGCATCATAACATGGATGTTAAGCAGGAAAAGGTGAAATATTCAGTCAGGCTGGGTCGTGATCCAGACGTTGTTATATATAGCATCATAAATATTTAAAGGGGTTTGACATGGAATGGTTAAGTGAAATTCGCAAACTTCGGGAGCACGTACCTGTCGGTATCCAGTCTGCCAGACGTTTGCTAGAGAGGACTGGCGGTAATGTTGATGAGGCCATTAAATTCTTTCATATTGATCAAATCAATATATTGACTGCAAAAGTAGACGTCACACATCAGGAAGCAGAGAATGTTTTGTTGGCTACAAACTATGATATTGCAGAAGCTCTTCGGCGTATTGATGAACAACGCTATACACTGACGGAATTGATTTTGCGTAAAAATAAGGATGCCGGAGATGCCTTAAACAAAATAGCATTGGCGATTGAATATGAGTGGGATCTCAAGCGTAAGTTTTGGTTTAGTTTTGCAGATATCCAATTATTACAGCCAGTTTTACAAACTTTTATGCTGGTTTATGAATGGCATGAATATGTTGGTTGGGAAGGAATGGATTGTGGGATCTTTTTTGAAAGTGATCATATTCACCAACAATTGCAAGCGTTGGGATTGTCAGAACTTGCAAAAAAAATGGTTACTGCAAGAATCCGATATAATGAGTTAAAAGAGAAGGTAAAAAATTTTCATGAGATTACAAAGGATGAAATATTCAAAATGCTTATCACACATTGTGACCAACTTGCAAAAGATGTTGATTCTGTGTTACTGCAATTTGTGGAGGATAATATTGAGTTTTTCCCATGTCGTCACAATGGACACGATTTTTAAAAAATCATCTCAAAATTGAACAGACTTTTTATCTACCTGGTAATTTCCAGGTAATGACAGGTTGAGTTCCGTTTTCATCCAAGATTCCAAATCGTTGCCAACACAGATGACATCGCTGTTATATACCGAATACACGGCATTGCTTTAAGAATGCGACTAAGCAAGCATTTAGCGATATTTATACAAGGGGATAAAAACCGGACCATGGTTAAATATTTTTTCAAGATGATCTTGGCGTAAATTTTAACTAATGGGTCTTTCTCCCCCAGGCATCAAGCTATATCACCCAACAATAACCGTCAGCGCATGATTCCCTTGTCGCAGCATACGTCGATACGCGCTAATCAGCTTTTCCATATCAAGCATGATCGAAGCAAAGAGTTGCCCCTCTAACTCTTCTGAAAAGGTCACTCCCGGATAAATCTCCATTTCATTGAGTCGCTGAATGGAAAACTGTTTACGCAGCTCACTTCGATCCAGAGCTTCCAGGCGGTCGATTGTCGCGGCTAACTCCTGATTCCAGGTCAATCCCAGGAAACCATCTATGCCATCTTCGAGGCTGTGTTCACCAAGCACGGCACGACTCAGCGGATCATTCTTCGCTGGATCAAAAGCAGAGGTACCCGTTAGGCCAAAATGTAAAAAATCCCAGCGTTTATCAATATCCAGTCGGCGTAAACCTGAAAGCGTGTCATGAATATTGTCCATTAAGGGTTTTTCAGTAGACTCAAGCAGTCGGTTAATTCTTTCTGAGTCAATTTCTGCAAAATAGCCAATCATTCCCATTTGTTTTTCCTCCGTTGAATTTAATTTTTCGCATCTTAAAACAGACGAGGGAAAATAAAATGCGCATGTTGCTTTTTCTGGATCTTCCTCGAGAAATTTTTATTATTTACTGTTTTGCAACAAGGTTATAACGCCATCCACCACCTGAGCCATTTTCTGATAATTGAGTCTGTCTGCGGTATCGCCAGGTAAGTGGTATTGTTTATTACGATAAAAAGCGGTGTCAGTAATCATTACGGCGGGAATATCGTGTTGCCAATAATTAAGGTGGTCGGAGAAATCGATACCGGGAATAAAACCAGGTGCATTAATAGAATAAACAGGCAACTCTTTTGCTGATAACAACGCAGATTTTACCTGACGCACAGCGCTGATATCCTGCACTCTGCCGACGACAGCAATAAAATCACCATGGTCGGGATAAAGCCAGGACATGACAGAGTAAGGGTAATCCTGACTCCTTGGTGCGGAGTCTTAATAACCTATCATCTCCAGTGCTATCATTAATTTCACCGGACGCTCAAGCGAAGCGGCGTGTACCGCGCTCCCCATTTCATTGCTACGAAAGAAGGGCGGTTCTTCCGACGCATAGGCGACCAGTTGCACACCTATTTTCGGCGCTTGCTGCTGTAACAAACGTGCCAGTTCGAGTAATCCTGCCACACCGCTGGCGTTATCATCCGCTCCCGGCGTATAGGTTAATTGATCGTTTTCGTAACTGCTGGCAGAGTCATAGTGCGCACCGATAATAATCTGTGGTCCATCGGTAGGACCATAATCAGCAACAATGTTTTTGTAGGGGCCACCAGTAATGGGGACATCCTGCCCGGTAACTCTGGCGCCGCTACTGACAAAGACCTCTTTTATATACTCTGCGGACCTATTCAGATTATCAATATTGTCGGCACTACGTGGATGCACAGTTTGTGTAAAATAGCGAACTGTTTTTTCTAATTGCTCGGGACTTGCGTGCTGGGGCGTTGGTGGTAATGCATTGACCCAGGGTTGGTAAAAAACAATCAGAGGAAGTGAACACAGGAACAATATAAAAAAGGAAAAGGTTATTTTTTTCATATATAAATTGTTGATAGGTTTCGTTGTTGAATCATTATTTGTTATAGGTTTCGAGATCGTATTTTATTAAGATTAGCCGGATTATACAAAGAGTCTATTTTATGTCTGGTGGTTGAGTTTATTTAAAAGGATTTTATATGCGAAATAAAAATATAATCATGTTGCTTATTAGTAGTTTGATTTTGTGAGGATGTGGGCCGGAATCTGATGATAAGGAAAGTCAGCAACAACAATCTACTACACCCACAGACCAGCAAGTACTTGCCGCGCAACAAGCGGCAACAAAAGTGGCGGAGCAAAGAGCCGCCGCCGCTAAAGCCGCGAAAGCAAAAACCTTAGCCCTGCATGAAGCGCAACAATCCTCAGACAAACAGGCTTTGCAGGGGCGATTGCAGGAAGCGCCAACATTTGAAAGAGCGGCTAAAGCAAAAGCTACACGTATCGCAAATCCAGGAACCGCTCGCTATCAGCTGTTCGATGATAATCCGGTTAAGCAGGTAGCGCAAAACCCGTTGGCGACGTTTAGCCTTGACGTCGACACCGGCAGCTAACGCTGAATGGGCAAAAAGCATCAATTGATAAGTTACGCTATGTCCCGGATAACAAATCAGCGAAATCAGATAAAGCGAAAGAACTGGCCTGGTTAAAGATTCGTTGGAAATACCCGCAGGGAAAAGAAAGTCAGTTAGTTGAATTCCCGTTGGCACCCACAATAAACGCACCTTCAGAATATATGCGTTTTCGCGCAGCAGTCTCTGCGTATGGGCTAAAATTGCGCGGTTCTGAATACCTGAATAATACATCCTGGCAGCAGATCGAACAGTGGGCGCGGCAAGCAAAAGGACCCGACCAACAAGGCTACAGAGCGGAATTTATTCGTCTGATTGGGCTGGCGGAAGATCTGGACAATTCACAAAACTATAAATGATAAATCTGTTTGCCGGATATCGACATCAAGCGTATTCGGCAAACAGATGAAAAATAAATGCGTTGGTATCATTAAATTAATCTGCCAACTAACCACCGCTTTCGACTTAAATGCTAAACACCGCGAAATCGCTCGCCAGTTCAGTTGCCGGGAAAATCGTCCGGCACTCGTGTAACAAGTGCTGACAGCCTTTATCATCATAGCGTGAACTAACATGGGTAATGATTAGCTTACCGACACCAGCTTCACGGGCCAGTGCCGCCGCCTGGCGTGTGGAGCTGTGGCCGCGACTGTTGGCTTTGGCCTCCATCGCCAAATCCAGAGTCGCTTCGTGAACCATTACGTCGACACCTTTGGCCAGCGCCAGCGCGGCATCGCAAGGACCCGTATCGCCGAAAATGGCGATCGCTTTTCCTGGTGTAGGCGCGGCTAAGTAATCAGCGCCGTTAATCTGCCGACCGTCTTCCAATGTGACAGTTTTTCCGGCTTTCAAATCCTGAAACAATGGGCCTGGCGGTACGCCTGCGGCCTTTAATGCCTGGGCATTCAGCGCACCAGGCTTATCATGTTCTTCTACACGATAGCCGTAACACTCCAGCGGATGTTCCATCGGATAAGCTGTCACTTTACGCAAGCCATCATCAAGAATTTCGCCTGCGCTAATTTCAATAATCTCCAGTGGATAATCGGTCCACGAGCCACTAATGCGTAGCGCTGTCTCAACAAATTCACGGATACCTTTCGGACCATAAATGGTTAAGGGTTGCACAATACCTGACATGGAACGACTGCACAGCAAACCGGGCAGGCCGAAAAGATGATCGCCATGAAGATGGCTAATAAAAATCCTGTCCAGTTTGCCGGGATTAAACACCGTGTGCAGCATTTGGTGTTGAGTGCCTTCGCCACAGTCAAATAACCAAAGTCCGGCCTGGGTCGGATGTTGCAGATTAAGCAATATCGCCGTGACATTACGCGCCCGGGTCGGAACTCCCGCCGAAGTACCTAAGAAAATTAATTCCATAAGACCATCACATTTCTAAAAATAATCCGGCTAGTATAAGGCATACAACCAAAAGGAGCGCATCATGATCGACTGGCAGGATCTTCATCACTCTGAATTATCGGTTTCTCATCTTTATGCCTTATTACAACTGCGTTGTGCGGTATTCGTTGTCGAACAAAACTGTCCTTATCAGGATGTCGATGGTGACGATCTGGTAGGGGAAAATCGTCATATTCTCGGCTGGCAAAACGGGAAACTGGTAGCGTATGCGAGGATTCTGAAAAGTGATGATGATCTCGAACCGGTGGTGATTGGTCGGGTGATTGTCAGCGAAGCGTTGCGGGGCGAAAAAGTGGGGCAGCAACTGATGAGTAAGGCGCTGGAATCATGTACGCGCCACTGGCCGGACAAGGCGATTTATCTGGGAGCGCAGGCGCACTTACAAAACTTTTACCGCAGTTTTGGCTTTATCCCCGTAACGGATATCTACGAGGAAGATGGTATTCCCCACATTGGGATGGCGCGCGAAGTCATTCAGGCGTAATTGATAACCGTTGTCTATAGTTAGTGGCAGGTTTTAAGCAAATGGAGAACGAGAATGTCTAATCAATTTGGTGATACACGCATCGATGACGACCTGACGTTGCTGAGTGAAACACTGGAAGAAGTGCTGAGCTCCTCTGGCGATCCCGCCGATCAGAAATATGTTGAGCTGAAGGCGCGAGCAGAGAAGGCGCTGGATGATGTGAAAAAAAGAGTCAGTCAGGCTTCGGACAGCTATTACTATCGGGCGAAGCAAGCGGTTTATCGTGCCGACGACTACGTTCATGAAAAACCGTGGCAGGGGATTGGCGTTGGCGCTGCGGTTGGTTTGGTATTAGGACTGTTGCTGGCACGCCGTTAAAACCTCCCTACACTGGGGTACTGCATTTTTTTTGCAGTACCCCGTATAATGTGAGGCTTTTAACAGGGAGAGGTCCGCGTGCAATCACTCACTACGGCGCTGGAAAATCTATTGCGCCATCTGTCGCAAGAGTTTCCAGCGACGCCCGGCATTCGGGTTTTTGATGTTCCTTTCCCATTAAATGACGCCTTTGATGCCTTAAGCTGGCTGGCCAGCCAGAAAATGTATCCGCAATTTTACTGGCAACAACGCAATGGTGATGAAGAGGCTGCCGTGCTGGGTACAATAGCCAGCTTTTCGTCGCTGGCGCAGGCGCAGCGTTTTCTCCGACAATACCCGGATCACACCGACTTACGTATCTGGGGGCTGAATGCGTTTGACCCTTCCCAGGGCAATTTACTCCTCCCGCGGTTGGAATGGCGACGCTGTGCAGGCAAAGCGACCCTTCGACTGACCCTTTTCAGCGAAAACTCCCTTCAGCAAGACGCACATCAGGCAAAGGAATACATTGCTGCTCTGGCAAATATTAAACCGTTGCCAGCTCTGCATTTAACCATCACCCAAGAAAATCACTGGCCGGACAAACCAGCCTGGACGGGGTTAATTAAACTGGCGACCGACACCATTGCTGAAGGTGAACTGGATAAAGTGGTGTTGGCGCGGGCGACCGACCTGCATTTCTCCGATTCAGTTAACGCGGCGGCAATGATGGCTGCCAGCCGTCGGTTGAACCTGAACTGCTACCATTTCTACATGGCCTTTGATGGCGAAAGCGCGTTCCTGGGTTCATCTCCTGAGCGGCTTTGGCGGCGGCGTGACAAAGCGTTGCGTACTGAAGCACTGGCGGGAACGGTGGCGAATCATCCTGATGATAAACAGGCGCAGCAACTGGGCGAGTGGCTGATGGCGGATGATAAAAACCAGCGCGAGAATATGCTGGTGGTGGAAGATATCTGCCAGCGATTACAGAGCGACACCCAGGCGCTGGATGTTTTACCGCCGCAGGTGCTTCGTCTGCGTAAAGTGCAGCATCTGCGTCGCTGTATCTGGACCTCGCTTAATACGGCAGATGATGTGGTTTGTCTGCATCAGTTGCAGCCAACGGCAGCGGTGGCAGGTTTACCGCGCGATTTGGCACGGCAGTTCATCGCCCGGCACGAACCGTTTACCCGTGAATGGTATGCGGGTTCTGCGGGCTATCTCTCATTACAACAAAGCGAATTCTGCGTTTCCCTGCGCTCGGCGAAAATCAGTGGCAATGTCGTGCGATTGTATGCCGGAGCGGGTATTGTCCGAGGCTCAGACCCCGAACTGGAGTGGCAGGAAATCGACAACAAAGCGGCAGGACTGCGCACTTTATTACAATTGGAATAGTAATGAGTCGCATCATTACCGATTCATATCAATAATCTCTTTTTGTAGCTCCTTATACTTAGCCGCAATATTGATACCGGACAAACTCATGTCAGTAAGCGCATTTAACCGACGCTGGGCGGCGGTCATTCTGGAAGCATTAACACGTCACGGCGTCAGACACGTCTGCATCGCCCCTGGCTCTCGTTCTACGCCATTAACTCTGGCGGCGGCGGAAAATTCCGCTTTCATTCATCACACTCATTTTGATGAGCGTGGGCTGGGGCATTTGGCGCTGGGGCTGGCGAAAGTCAGCAAGCAGCCGGTGGCGGTGATAGTGACTTCCGGCACGGCGGTAGCGAATCTCTATCCGGCACTGATTGAAGCTGGGTTAACCGGAGAAAAACTGATCCTGTTAACCGCCGATCGTCCTCCGGAATTGATTGACTGCGGCGCAAATCAGGCAATTCGTCAGCCGGGCATGTTCGCCTCTCATCCTACGCATAGCATTTCACTACCGCGCCCGACGCAGGATATTCCCGCCCGTTGGCTGGTTTCTACTATCGACCACGCTTTAGGCACGCTGCATGCGGGCGGAGTCCATATCAACTGCCCGTTTGCCGAACCGCTTTATGGCGAGATGGACGATACCGGACTTAGCTGGCAACAACGTCTTGGCGACTGGTGGCAGGGCGACAAACCGTGGCTGCGTGAAGCGCCTCGTCTTGAGAGCGAAAAACAGCGCGACTGGTTCTTCTGGCGGCAAAAGCGCGGCGTGGTGGTTGCCGGGCGCATGAGTGCGGAAGAGGGCAAAAAAGTTGCCCTGTGGGCGCAAACACTTGGCTGGCCGCTGATTGGCGACGTGCTGTCGCAAACCGGGCAGCCGCTGCCGTGTGCCGATCTC
Source organism: Escherichia sp. E14S1 (assembly GCF_004211995.1). Taxonomy (NCBI): domain Bacteria; kingdom Pseudomonadati; phylum Pseudomonadota; class Gammaproteobacteria; order Enterobacterales; family Enterobacteriaceae; genus Escherichia; species Escherichia sp. E14S1. The sequence continues at coordinate 268,698 of NZ_RHJQ01000008.1, read as the reverse complement.
TGGTTAGGCAATGCCAAAGCGACCAGCGAACTGCAACAGGCGCAGATTGTCGTGCAACTGGGGAGCAGCCTGACCGGTAAACGGTTACTGCAATGGCAGGCAAGCTGTGAACCAGAAGAATACTGGATTGTTGATAACATCGAAGGGCAGCTTGACCCGGCACACCACCGTGGACGTCGCCTGGTCGCCAATATTGCCGACTGGCTGGAGCTGCATCCGGCTGAAAAACGCCAGCCCTGGTGCGTGGAGATCCCGCGTCTGGCTGAACAGGCAATGCAGGCAGTTGTTGCCCGTCGTGATGCGTTTGGCGAAGCACAACTGGCGCACCGCATCAGAGACTATTTGCCTGAACAGGGGCAACTGTTTGTCGGTAATAGCCTGGTGGTACGTCTGATTGATGCGCTTTCGCAACTTCCGGCAGGTTACCCGGTATATAGCAACCGTGGGGCCAGCGGAATAGATGGGCTGATTTCTACCGCCGCAGGCGTTCAGAGGGCTAGTGGTAAACCGACGCTGGCGATTGTGGGCGATCTCTCTGCTCTTTACGATCTCAACGCGCTGGCGCTATTGCGTCAGGTTTCCGCGCCGCTGGTATTAATTGTGGTGAACAACAACGGCGGACAAATTTTCTCGCTGTTGCCGACGCCGAAAAGCGAGCGCGAGCGTTTCTATCTGATGCCGCAAAACGTCCATTTTGAGCACGCTGCCGCGATGTTTGAGCTGAAATATCATCGTCCGCAAAACTGGCAGGAACTTGAAACGGCACTTGCCGACGCCTGGCGCACTCCGACCACCACGGTGATTGAAATGGTGGTTAACGACACCGACGGCGCGCAAACCCTCCAGCAACTGCTGGCGCAGGTAAGCCATTTATGATCCTGCACGCACAGGCAAAACACGGCAAGCCAGGTTTACCCTGGCTGGTGTTTTTGCATGGTTTCTCCGGCGATTGCCTCGAATGGCAGGAAGTCGGCGAGGCGTTTGCAGACTACTCGCGGTTGTATGTTGATCTTCCAGGTCACGGCGGTTCGGCGGCAATTAGCGTCGATGGATTTGATGATGTCACCGACTTACTGCGTAAAACCTTTGTTAGTTACAACATCCTTAACTTCTGGCTGGTGGGGTACTCGCTCGGTGGACGGGTGGCGATGATGGCGGCTTGTCAGGGGATGGCGGGGCTTTGTGGCGTGATTGTCGAAGGTGGGCATCCCGGGCTGCAAAGTGCTGAACAACGCACGGAACGTCAGCTTTCCGATCATCGCTGGGCGCAGCGTTTTTGTTCAGAACCGTTAACGGCGGTATTTGCCGACTGGTATCAACAGCCTGTTTTTGCCTCGCTCAATGACGATCAACGCCGGGAGCTGGTGGCGCTGCGCAGCAACAATAACGGCGCAACCCTTGCCGCGATGCTGGAGGCCACTTCTCTCGCCGTCCAGCCTGATTTACGTGCTAACCTTAGCGCCCGCACATTTGCGTTTTATTATTTATGTGGTGAACGTGACAGCAAATTCCGCGCTCTGGCGGCGGAACTGGCTGCCGACTGCCATGTCATTCCTCGCGCCGGACATAACGCGCATCGGGAAAATCCCGCTGGCGTTATCGCAAGTCTGGCGCAGATCTTGCGTTTCTGACTAAAGGACACAATATGATTTATCCTGATGAAGCAATGCTTTACGCACCGGTTGAATGGCACGATTGCTCCGAAGGTTTCGAGGACATTCGTTATGAAAAATCCACCGACGGTATCGCAAAAATCACCATTAATCGTCCGCAGGTGCGCAATGCCTTCCGTCCTCTGACGGTAAAAGAGATGATCCAGGCGCTGGCGGATGCCCGTTATGACGACAACATCGGCGTGATCATTTTGACTGGCGCGGGCGATAAAGCGTTCTGCTCCGGTGGTGACCAGAAAGTACGTGGCGACTACGGCGGTTATAAAGATGATTCCGGCGTACATCACCTCAACGTGCTGGACTTCCAGCGTCAGATCCGTACCTGTCCGAAACCGGTTGTCGCGATGGTGGCTGGCTACTCCATCGGCGGCGGTCATGTTCTGCACATGATGTGCGACCTGACTATCGCGGCAGATAATGCCATCTTCGGTCAGACTGGCCCGAAAGTCGGTTCCTTCGACGGCGGCTGGGGCGCTTCCTATATGGCTCGCATCGTCGGGCAGAAAAAAGCGCGTGAAATCTGGTTCCTGTGCCGTCAGTACGACGCAAAACAGGCGCTGGATATGGGCCTTGTGAACACCGTGGTGCCGCTGGCCGATCTGGAAAAAGAAACCGTCCGTTGGTGCCGTGAAATGCTGCAAAACAGCCCGATGGCGCTGCGTTGCCTGAAAGCTGCACTGAACGCTGACTGTGACGGTCAGGCAGGTCTGCAGGAACTGGCGGGTAACGCCACCATGCTGTTCTACATGACGGAAGAAGGTCAGGAAGGTCGCAACGCTTTCAACCAGAAACGTCAGCCTGATTTCAGCAAATTTAAACGGAATCCGTAATGCGTAGCGCGCAGGTATACCGCTGGCAGATCCCCATGGACGCGGGGGTGGTTCTGCGCGACAGGCGGTTAAAAACCCGCGACGGGCTATACGTTTGCCTGCGTGAGGGCGAGCGCGAAGGGTGGGGGGAGATCTCCCCACTGCCGGGCTTCAGTCAGGAAACCTGGGAAGAGGCGCAAAGTGTGCTGCTTGCCTGGGTACATAACTGGCTGGCAGGCGATTGCGAGCTACCACAGATGCCTTCCGTCGCCTTTGGCGTAAGCTGCGCGCTGGCTGAACTGGCAGATACGCTCCCGCAGGCGGCCAATTACCGTGCTGCGCCGCTGTGTAATGGCGATCCGGACGATCTGATCCTCAAACTTGCCGATATGCCTGGCGAGAAAGTGGCGAAGGTCAAAGTGGGATTGTACGAAGCCGTGCGCGACGGCATGGTGGTCAATCTTTTGCTGGAGGCAATTCCGGATCTGCATTTGCGTCTTGACGCGAACCGCGCCTGGACGCCGCTGAAAGGCCAGCAGTTTGCCAAATACGTTAACCCGGACTATCGCCACCGCATCGCGTTTCTCGAAGAGCCGTGCAAAACCCGCGATGATTCGCGTGCGTTTGCCCGTGAAACCGGCATTGCCATTGCCTGGGATGAAAGCCTGCGCGAGCCGGATTTTGCCTTTGTGGCGGAAGAGGGCGTGCGTGCGGTGGTGATCAAACCCACGCTCACGGGCAGCCTGGAGAAAGTCCGCGAGCAGGTGCAGGCGGCGCACGCGCTGGGGCTGACGGCGGTGATCAGTTCTTCCATCGAGTCGAGCTTAGGCTTAACGCAACTGGCGCGGATTGCTGCCTGGTTAACGCCAGACACCATTCCGGGGCTGGATACGCTGGATCTGATGCAGGCGCAGCAGGTTCGTCGCTGGCCGGGTAGCCCGCTGCCATTAGTGGAAGTTGATGCACTGGAGCGGCTGTTATGATCTTCTCTGACTGGCCGTGGCGTCACTGGCGGCAGGTGCGGGGAGAAGCCATCGCCTTACGTCTTAATGACGAGCAACTCAACTGGCGCAAGCTTTGTGCTCGCGTCGATGAATTAGCCTCCGGCTTTGCGGCGCAGGGTGTGGTTGAGGGCAGCGGCGTAATGTTGCGGGCGTGGAATACGCCGCAAACGCTGCTGGCCTGGCTGGCGTTACTGCAATGCGGGGCGCGGGTGCTGCCCGTGAATCCACAACTGCCGCAACCGTTGCTTGAGGAATTGCTGCCAAATCTCACTCTGCAATTTGCGCTGGTGCCGGAAGGGGAAAACACGTTTCCGGCGTTAACGTCGCTGCACATTCAGCTGGTTGAAGGCGCATATGCCGCTGCGTGGCAGCCGACGCGTCTGTGCTCAATGACGTTAACCTCTGGTTCCACTGGCTTGCCGAAAGCCGCTGTTCATACTTATCAGGCTCATCTTGCCAGTGCCGAAGGGGTGTTATCGCTAATTCCGTTTGGCGATCACGATGACTGGTTGCTCTCTTTGCCGTTGTTTCACGTCTCTGGTCAGGGAATTATGTGGCGCTGGTTATACGCTGGTGCGCGGATGACGGTACGTGATAAACAGCCATTGGAGCAAATGCTGGCAGGCTGTACTCACGCTTCACTGGTGCCAACACAGCTCTGGCGTTTGCTGGTTAACCGCAGTTCAGTTTCCCTGAAAGCGGTGTTACTTGGCGGCGCGGCAATTCCGGTTGAGTTGACGGAGCAGGCGCGCGAGCAGGGCATTCGTTGCTTTTGCGGCTATGGTCTGACGGAGTTCGCTTCCACGGTTTGCGCGAAAGAAGCGGACGGCCTGGCTGACGTCGGTTCGCCGCTGCCGGGGCGGGAAGTGAAAATCGTTAATGATGAAGTGTGGCTGCGGGCTGCCAGTATGGCAGAAGGTTACTGGCGTAACGGGAAACTGGTGCCGCTGGTTAATGACGAAGGCTGGTACGCCACGCGCGATCGCGGTGAGATGCATAATGGCAAGCTGACCATTGTCGGACGTTTAGACAATCTGTTCTTCAGTGGTGGCGAAGGCATTCAGCCAGAAGAAGTCGAACGTGTGATTGCCGCGCATCCTGCGGTTTTGCAGGTGTTTATCGTCCCCGTTACTGACAAGGAGTTTGGTCATCGACCGGTAGCGGTGGTGGAGTATGACCACGAAACCGTTGATCTTAGCGAATGGGTGAAAGACAAGTTGGCCCGTTTTCAACAACCGGTGCGTTGGCTGACGCTTCCGCTGGAGCTGAAAAACGGCGGCATTAAGATTTCACGTCAGGCATTAAAAGAGTGGGTGCAACGCCAGTATTAAGAAATCATTAGTTTCATCTCTCATTTCCGCTATTCCATTGCCATTGATAATGAGTTTATCTGTTAATCTGTAAATTAATGTGACAATTCTTATCAGACAGGATAGTGCAATGGAATGGCTGGTTAAAAAATCATGCAGCGATAAACAAGACAACAGACATGTACTGAAGCTTTGTGATACTGGCGGCACGATAAAAATGATTGCCGAAGTGCAAACTGACTTTAGCGTTAAATCAGGTGACCTGCTTTCTCCGCTACAGGATGCGCTTTATTGCATCAACCGGGAAAAACAGCGCACGGTGAAAGTCATTTCGGCGAGCAGTTATAGTGTTGAGGAATGGGGGCGACAATGTCAGTCTGGCTGCAAAAGTCAGTAGCGTTGTTTTGCTGCTGGTAGAAAAATCAGCGTTAATCCACCCATAATACAGGCTACGCCCAGCATAGCCTTCAGCGAGAAGGTCCCTTCCCAGCCGGGAAGTACCATTGATGCAATCCATACCAGTACATAACTCATACTCAGTAAGGCATAGGCTTTGCTGAGTGCCAGCCGATGCAACGCCTTATACCAGCAAAAAACGGAGATCAGATAGCCAACCAGGCCGACGACCAGCATCCGGGCACCGAAATCAAAAGTAAAAAGCGCCGCGATAAAATTCCATAATTGCGTCATCGGCGGCAGATGACTCGCCGCAAAACCCAGGCTTAATTGCGCAGCAGAAGCAATAATGACGCTGAATAATCCCCACATCAGGCCCATTACACCGTACTCCCGAGAATCACAATGCCGCCAATAATGAAGGCCACCCCACACCAGTGACGAAAAGACACTGGTTCGTGCCACAGTTTTACTGCTGCCAGCGTCACCCAGACAAAATTCAGGCTCAACATTGGATAGGCAATGCCTACCGGCACGTTCTGTAATACCAGCAGCCAGAGCACCATTGCCAGCCCCAGACACATCAATGCCAGCGCCAGCCACAGTGCAATATGTTTGCGCCGTTTACTTATTGCCACAAAGCGAGTTGCCTGTTTCTGGCAGAGCTGCCCGGCTACGCTAAGCAGGCTGGCAAAGACTAAAATCAGCCAGATCATTTGGGCCGATACTGAATGAGCACCAGACGCCCCTGATGATCGATAGCATCTGCAGGTGGAATGGCAAGGCTGTTGATATCCTCATCGCGGTCTACCGAAAGCACGAGAGTAATAATCCCCTCCTGGCGATGTTGAGTAAGCCAGCTGGCGAAATCATCACCGCTGACAAATCTGCCTTTCGCATCCGGATAATTGAGGCCATATTTCAACTCCCCCGTCTGGCGATACATGATGATGTCATCGCGTTGCAGACTCCATGCCAGACCTGCGGCAACGCCGACGCTATCCGTAAGAATATAGCGGCTCGGCTGGAGTGACTCTTGCGTCATCTCGACAAAAAATTGCGGATGTTTGCCTTCCATGACTCTGTCGGGGATCGCAATACCCACGAGCAACGCCAGCCCCAACGGGCAAAGTGCCGCAAAAGGCCAGTTTTTTTCAATGTTCGTTAATGTGTACCAGCCGAAAAATGCCCATAGCGAAAAAATCGACCATGCGCAAAAGACTTTATAGATTTCGAAAGTTTGCCAGACTGGCGTACTCATTGGTCCCCAGGGAGAGACTACAAACGTGGCAATAATGCCAGTGACGCCAAATGCGATATTGATCCAGCCATTAATCCGCAACGCCAGAGGATTATTTTTTGCTGCCTGCAACGCGTAATACGCCACCAGTATTGCCAGAGGCGCAAAGCAGGAAAGAATATAGGTCGGCAGCTTGCCTTTAGCGACGGAGAAAAACAGCAGTGGCATCACCGTCCAACTCAAGAGATAGACGGTTGCGGAATGGTTGCGGTTTTTCCAGCCAGAACGCAGCGCACCGGGGAGTAATCCCAGCCATGGCAGGCTACCGGCAATGATGATAGGCAAGTAGTACCAGAACGGGGCTTTATGTTGGGCATCATCCATCGCAAAGCGTTGAATATGCTCAATCCAGAAAAAATAGTGCCAGAAGTCAGGCTCCCGTTGCGCTATTGCTAACCCCCAGGGGAGAACCGTCAGTACACAACTGATGATTGCCAGCCAGCCGTAAATAAAGAAATCTTTCCAGCGTTTTTGCGTCGCCACCCATGGCAGCACGCTTAATACCGGCACGGCGAGGGCGAGAAAACCTTTGGTCATTACCCCCATACCGCAGGTGATTCCCAGCAGTAAAAATCCCGCGCTTTTGCCTTTCCACGTTTGCGCATCCATTGCCAACCAGAAGCTACACATTCCCGCCACCAGCCAGAATGCAATAAACGGATCGAGCACGGCGTAAGTGCCGATGGCGTAGACAATAAGCAGCGAGAGATAAATCACAGCGGCGAGTAGTGCCAGACGTTTATCGCGCCATAAGCGCAGAGTAAACCAGGTCACCAGCGCGGCGGTTAACAGAGTCGCAAAGATAACACCTGCTCGCACACCAAAGTTATTCGCGCCAAACAGCCATTGCCCAATACTGTTAATCCAGTATCCGGCAATCGGTTTTTCGAAATAACGTAGCCCTAACAGATGGGGCACAATCCAGTCGCCGGAAGCCAGCATTTCCCGACTGATTTCCGCATACCGCGTTTCATCAGGTTGCCAGAGCAGGCGATAATTAATCGGCAAGAGATAATAGACGGTAATAAACGCAAAGAATGCGGCGTAATAGCGAATGGATTTCATGGACGAGTTCCCGCAACTTGTTGGCAACCCAGCCAGCCTTCACGTCCAGCGATTCTTCCACGCACCACATGTCCGAGCGGCAACGTCTCCGGCAGCAGCTCGCCTAATGGACAAAAAGTAATGCCTTCACGGGCGGCACGCTTCAGGAGATCAACAAAATCAGGATGATAAGCACAACCTTCAACTTCAGCATGGATGGTATAAACCGGCGTCCCTTTATCTCGCAGGATGCGGTTGAGTAGCCAGCCGTTAAAATCTTGCGCTTTCACATCCCGGCCAATCACTTCATCCCAGGTAGGTAATGTCACTGGAATTTGTGCAGTGCCAGGTTTTCCTGATTCGAGCAAGGGACGAAACGGCATCGCCCCACGACAATCGCTGTTGTAGCGCAAATGGAACGCTTCTTTTGCTTCGATCACCTGTTGGTCGGCACGCCAGCCAGCAGCAGCGGAGCAGGTTATCGGTTGGCCGATAATCTCTTCCAGGGTACGAAGGCCGCGGGCAATATCGTCTACCATTGTTTGCCGATCCCAGTTGCCGCTATGGGCTTGCCAGGCGTGGTGATCCCAGGCGTGCAGGCCGACTTCGTGGTATTTAGCCGCTTCACGAATGATATCGGCATTGGCATGACCAATCTCTTTTCCTGGCCATGCCGTACCTGCCAGTAAAATATCCCAGCCATAAAGTGATGCCGCGTTTGAGCGCAGCATCTTCCACAAAAACTGTGGCTTCACCAGTCGCCAGAGATGGCGGCCCATATTGTCCGGGCCGACGCTGAAAAAAATGCTGGCCTGAATATTATGCTTACTTAAGGTTTCCAGCAGACGTGGCACCCCTTCGCGGGTGCCACGAAAAGTATCGACATCAATACGTAAACCTACTTTGGTCATGATGACTTATCCGTAAGATCGACAGTGCGCAGGAAGAAATCCAGCGTCTCATCGATGGTTTCCTGCATATCAATTTTCGGTTCCCAGCCGAGGCAACGGCGGGCATTGCGGATGCTCGGTTTACGATGCTCTACGTCCTGATATCCTTTGCCGTAGTAGCTGCTACTTTCTACCACGCGAAAGCCCGCAAACGGTGGGAAGTGATGGCGCAGCGGATGTTTTTCGAAGCTCGCCAGCAGCATCTCGCCGAGTTCTTCAATACTCGCTTCGTTATCAGGATTGCCAATGTTGATAATTTCGCCGTCGCAGCGATTTCCCGCATTTTCGATAATGCGGTATAACGCTTCGATTCCATCGCGAATATCAGTAAAGCAGCGTTTTTGTTTTCCGCCATCAATCAGCTTAATCGGTGAACCTTCCACCAGATTGAGAATGAGTTGCGTAATAGCGCGTGAGCTACCAATTCGCGCAGCATTAAGGTTATCCAGTCGTGGCCCCATCCAGTTAAACGGGCGGAAGAGGGTGAACTGCAACCCCTCTTTTTCGCCATACGCCCAGATCACCCGATCAAGTAATTGTTTTGATACTGAATAAATCCAGCGTGGTTTATTCACCGGGCCGACGATTAAATTAGAATGGTCTTCATCGAAGTATTTATCGCTACACATCCCATAAACTTCTGAAGTCGACGGGAAGATGATTCGCTTACGGTACTTCACGCAGTAACGGATAATGCGCAGATTCTCTTCAAAATCGAGTTCAAATACGCGTAGCGGGTTGCGGGTATATTCAATCGGCGTAGCTATCGCCACCAGCGGCAACACGACATCACATTTTTTGACGTGATACTCAATCCATTCGGAATGAATGCTGATATCGCCTTCAACAAAATGAAAATGCGGATGATTCAGAAAACGGCTTATCGCGTCGCTGCCAATATCCAGACCGTAAACTTCATAGTGATCTTCGCGCAGCAGGCGTTCTGTCAAATGGTTACCGATAAAGCCATTCACCCCGAGGATGAGTACCCGGGTACGGCGTCGGGCGGCACAGGCAGGCTGGCTATTCAAGCGTGAACCTTGCACCAGGCCCAGTGTCTGCGCTAATTGTGAGCCCTGCATAGTAATGCCGTCGCCCGCTTGTCCGGTGACGATTTCCAGCGCGCCATCGCCACAGGCAATCAGCAACGGCGCAACAGAAATCACGCTTCCCGGCTGTGCTGCGGATGTATGAGGATGTACGCGTGACGACCAGACGGTAAATTTTTGATTACCAACATAGCTGAAGGCACCCGGCCACGGATCGGCGACGGCGCGGACCATGTTATGCAATACGGCTGCCGGTTTGTGCCACTCGAGGAAGCTGTCTTCTGGTGTTCTGCGACCAAAACAGGTGGCTTCGTTCTCGCGTTGGGCTATTTCCAGAATCTTACCGTGTTTAATGGCGGGTAACGTCTGTTCCAGCAACTGACGCGCGGCATGGCACAATTTATGATGCAGCGTAATGGCGATATCATCTGGCGCAATGGCAACGCGCAGTTGGGCAACAATGGCCCCGGCATCGGCACGTTTAACCATTCGGTGCAATGTTACGCCCGTTTCCGTTTCACCGTTCACCAGCACCCAGTTCAGCGGCGCGCGACCACGATATTTTGGTAACAGCGAACCATGCAGATTAAATGCACCTGCGGGAGCGAGCTGTAAAATCTCATCGCTAATGAGATGGCGATAATAAAAAGAGAAAATCACCTCTGGTGACAGTTGGGCAATGCGTTCCACCCACAGCGGATGATTAATGTTATCCGGCGCGTAAACCGGAATGCCTCTTTCCGCCGCCAGGCGAGCGACCGAACCATAAAAGGCTTTTTCGCCAGGATTATCAGTATGGGTAAAAATGGCGCTAATTTCGTAACCGGCAGCCAGCAGGGCTTCAATACCGAGGCATCCCATATCGTGGTAGGCAAAAACGACGGTTTTCATTATTCATTTTCCTTGCTGGATGGACGGATAACTTGCTGAACAAAATAGCGGGGGCGGGCGCGGACATCGGTGTAGATCCTGCCAATATATTCACCGAGCAATCCCATGCCGATAAACTGAGCGCCAATAAAAGTAAACAGCACGGCAAATAGCATAAAGACGCCTTCCGCGGCCCATTGTGGTCCGAAGGTCAGGCGTAAAATCACCAGCAGTACCGCAATGCTGAAACCCCCAATCGCAATCACGCTGCCGAGAAGACTCAGCATACGTAGCGGTGTGGTCGTGAGGCAGGTCACCAGGTCGTACATCAAATTAATCAGGCGCATAAAGCTGTATTTAGATTCGCCATACTCACGCTCGGCATGATGTACCGGAATTTCAATGGCGCGGCGAGCGAAGATATTCGCCAGAATCGGGATAAAGGTGCTGCGTTCATGGCAGTGCAACATGGCATCGATAATATGACGGCGATAGGCGCGTAACATACAGCCATAGTCGCCCATCGCTTTGCCGGTGGTGCGCTGAATAAGTCGATTAATCATCTTCGATGCCGTTTTACGAAACCAGGTATCCTGGCGATTCTGGCGCACAGTACCCACTACGTCGTAACCTTCATCGGCTTTTTCTACCAGACGGGGGATCTCCTCTGGCGGATTCTGGAGATCGGCATCGAGGGTAATAATTAAGTCGCCGGTAACGTGGCTGAAACCTGCCATGATCGCCGAATGCTGTCCGTAATTACGATTAAGCAAAATAGACACGATGTGGCTGCCCTCTGCTTGTGAGGCATCGACGAGCATTTGTGCGGAATTATCGCTACTGCCGTCATCAATCAGCAGGATCTCATACTCTTTCCTCAGCGATTCACAGGCTGCGGTGGTGCGCCTGATTAATTCCGGTAAGCTTTCCTGCTCGTTATAGACGGGAATAACCACCGAGACTTTCTTAACAGGGTGGATTTCAAACATGGCTTATTGTCCTGCGAGTTGCTGAAGGGCAGCGATGACGCGGTCGGCATCGGCGGTGGTCATATCTGGAAAAAGCGGCAACGAACAGATGCGTTCGCTGTTCCATTCGGTATTCGGTAACGACAGCGTGGGAAAACGCTCGCGATAATATTTTTGCGTGTGAGCGGCGCGGAAATGTAACCCGGTGCCAATGCCTTTTTCTTTTAACGCTTCCATCAACGCATCGCGGCTGATACCACAACGTTGTTCATCGACACGAATAATAAACAGATGCCAGGCGTGAATGTGCGGCCATGCGGGAAGGCTTAAAGGCTGGAACGGGAGAGCTGCCAGTGCTTGCTGATATTGCAGGGCAATTTCCCGACGACGGGTGTTGAGTTGCTCTAATTTGGCTAACTGTGTCAGGGCAATCGCGGCGTTAATATCGGTCAGATTGTACTTATAGCCTGGCGTTAATACTTCTGCCTGCGGCGCGCGGCCCCAGGTTTGTCTGTCATATGCATCGACGCCCAGACCATGAAATTTCAGCATACGTAGCTGGCGGGCGAGGTTTTCATCATCAGTAACAATCAGGCCACCTTCCGCACAGGTAATGTTTTTGATGGCGTGAAACGAAAAAATAGCAGTACCTTTCGCACCAATATGTCGGCTTTTGTAATACGTACCGACGGCATGGGCGGCATCTTCAATAACCGCGATACCGTAACGTTCGCCAATGGCGCGAATGGCGTCAATATCTGCTGGCGCACCGGCATAATGCACTGGAATGATGGCTTTGGTACGCGGCGTAATGGCTGCTTCGATTGCTTCAGGCGTGACCATCAGCATATCGCGATCGACATCTACCATTACCGGCGTAGCGCCCAACAAAGAAATCATATTAAGAGTTGATACCCAGGTCAGAGAAGGCGTGATCACTTCATCGCCAGCACCTATCTCCAGCGCCATCAGCGTAATATGCATTCCGGCTGTGGCTGAACTGACCGCGATGGCATGTTGGTTTCCCGTCAACTGGCAAAAGGCTTGTTCAAGCGCCTGATTCTTCGGACCTGTGGTGATCCATCCAGATTCGAGAACATCTTTAACCGCAGCGAGTTCTTCCACACCCATTGCCGGACGTGAAAAGGGCAAAAAATCTGACATTATTATTCCTTCGGCCATTGAATACTTTTCCCATCTATTCACTAATATTTGTTATAGGGAGCGTTATATGTATTTTGCCATTTGGCGTAAAATTCTAAGGGTAGAATATTAATTTAACCTTAAGGAACTAATATAGTACTTAAATATTAGTTTTTTTCGTTTTTTTATCTTTTTCAGGCTTTTCATTTGACAAGATTTAAGGCATTTTGCGTGCATCGTAATGTTTTAATACTATCCCCAGCCCCTATTTTCCGGTGAAAATGTTATTTTTTTCACGGTCATTTAGCTGGCTACGCGTGTCTATAGGTGGAGCTTAAGTGTTAGCTTTTTGTCGGACTTCGATGAAGTCTAAAAAATATATCTTCATTTTACTGGTGCTTGCTGTAATTGCCGGGTTGGGTAGTCATGCTGCCTGGAGTAGCAATGGGTTGCCACGAATCGACAATAAAACGTTGGCCAGGCTAGCGCAGCAGCACCCGGTGGTGGTTCTGTTTCGCCATGGAGAACGTTGCGATCGTTCCTCCAATCAATGCTTGTCAGACAAAACAGGTATTACGGTAAATGGCTCTCAGGATGCGCGTGAACTGGGCAAAGCCTTCAGCGCAGATATCCCTGATTTCGATCTTTATTCCAGTAATACCGTTCGGACTATTCAGTCGGCAACCTGGTTTTCTGCGGGCAAAAAACTGACGGTAGATAAACGACTGCTACAATGTAGTAATGAGATTTATAGCGCAATTAAAGACTTACAAAGTAAAGCGCCTGATAAAAATATTGTTATCTTCACCCACAATCACTGTCTGACGTATATCGCGAAAGATAAACGTAACGTGATATTTAAACCAGATTATCTGGATGGACTGGTGATGCATGTGGAAAACGGTAAAGTTTTACTGGATGGGGAATTTGTCAATCACTGATCTTTGAATCTGACAGCCAGTAATGGCTGTCATCACTATCACAGAAGACCCTTCAAACGTAATGTTTTCTTGGTCGCAACATTCAAATCGTATTGCGCCAGATCTTCAGGTTTTACCCACGCGTATTCCTGAAACTCTTCGTTTATTTTCACTTCACGGTTGGCAGAAACACAGTCAAAGATCAGGTAAATCATATAAATCTCTTCCTTACGACCATCTGCATATGTCTTAGTGCGAATGTCATCGCTGAAAGTCCACGGAGTGATGTCGGTAAGAATCAGTTGCTCGCCTAACTCTTCTCTGATTTCACGGCGTAATGCTTCTTCAATACGTTCGCCAGGTTCCACGCCACCACCCGAAAGCGCCCATTGACCCGGGAAAACGCCGCGATCGTCAGCCATTTTGCATAGCAGATAAGCACCATCATTTTGAATCAAAGGGCAAACAATAGTCCGTTGTCGCACAGGGATGTTCCTTATAATCGAAAATAAACCAAGAGAATACGGCAACTCAGAAATATGCGAAAGTGACATTAGTCTCTTTTGCGATGATAACTGCGCTGATTATTATTTTGGTTTATAACGTAAATCATGTTTATTTTTTCGGCGTTAAATTATTAAAGACGTATTTAGTTACAATAAGTTAGCAGATCGCTTTTTTCACGCATTGAATCCTCTGCGTCAGGCAGTACAATCCCGCAGCTTTGGGGAATGTTGATTATCTTCTTGCGGAAAAAGGTAAAAATGAAAAAATTTGCGCTACCAGTTCTGGCTGGAATGCTGTTGGTTTCTGCATCGGCAAATGCGATAAGCATCAGCGGCCAGGCAGGTAAGGAATACACCAATATTGGCGTCGGTTTCGGGACCGAGTCTACGGGACTGGCGTTAAGCGGTAACTGGACACATAACGACGACGACGGTGATGTCGCGGGCGTGGGGTTGGGCCTGAATCTTCCTCTGGGGCCGTTAATGGCAACTGTAGGTGGGAAAGGTGTTTATACCAACCCGAATTACGGTGATGAAGGTTATGCGGCGGCAGTCGGTGGTGGTTTGCAGTGGCAAATTGGCGACAGCTTCCGTCTGTTTGGCGAGTATTATTACTCTCCGGATTCGCTCTCCAGCGGTATTCAAAGTTATGAAGAAGCGAATGCTGGCGCGCGTTATACCATTATGCGTCCAGTCAGTATTGAGGCAGGCTACCGTTATCTGAACCTGTCGGGGAAAGACGGCAATCGCGATAATGCCGTGGCCGACGGCCCTTATGTCGGGGTTAACGCCAGCTTCTGATACCTTCCGGCGCGGCGTTCTGTCGCGCCATTCAGTTTCTTACTATGCCTTATCTCCCTTTGCGTTATAGTGATTCGATAACAAAAGCAGGAGATAACCATGTTAAAAGTGGAAATGCTATCCACCGGGGATGAGGTGTTACACGGGCAAATCGTTGACACGAATGCAGCCTGGCTGGCCGACTTTTTCTTTCATCAGGGCTTGCCGCTATCTCGCCGTAATACGGTAGGCGATAACCTTGAAGATTTAGTCACCATTCTTCGTGAGCGCAGTCAGCACGCCGATGTGCTGATCGTCAACGGCGGACTGGGGCCAACCAGCGATGATTTAAGCGCGCTCGCTGCTGCGACAGCAAAAGGTGAAGGTCTGGTGCTACATGAAGCCTGGCTTAAAGAGATGGAACGTTATTTCCGCGAACGTGGTCGCGTGATGACGCCGAGCAACCGTAAACAGGCAGAATTGCCAGCGAGTGCCGAGTTCATCAATAACCCCGTAGGCACCGCCTGTGGTTTTGCCGTGCAGCTTAATCGTTGCCTGATGTTCTTTACCCCCGGCGTACCGTCAGAATTTAAGGTGATGGTCGAGCACGAAATCCTGCCGCGCCTGCGCGAGCGTTTTTCTTTACCGCAGCCGCCGGTTTGTCTGCGTTTGACTACCTTTGGTCGTTCGGAAAGCGATCTGGCACAAAGCCTGGACACTCTACAACTGCCGCCGGGCGTAACAATGGGCTATCGCTCCTCGATGCCGATAATTGAACTGAAGCTGACCGGACCGGCAAGCGAGCAACAGGCGATGGAAAAACTGTGGCTGGACGTTAAACGTGTTGCCGGACAGAGCGTGATTTACGAAGGCACCGAAGGACTGCCCGCGCAGATCAGTCGCGAATTGCAAAACCGCCAGTTCAGCCTGACGTTGAGCGAGCAATTCACCGGTGGTTTATTGGCTTTGCAACTTTCTCGCGCAGGTGCGCCATTGCTGGCGTGTGAAGTGGTTCCTTCACAGGAAGAGACTCTGGCACAAACCGCGCACTGGATTACAGAACGGCGGGCCAACCATTTTGCCGGGCTGGCACTGGCTGTTTCGGGTTTCGAGAACGAATATCTCAACTTTGCGCTAGCCACGCCGGACGGCACTTATGCCCTGCGCGTACATTTCAGCACTACGCGCTACAGTCTGGCTATTCGTCAGGAAGTGTGTGCAATGATGGCGTTGAATATGCTGCGCCGTTGGCTGAACAATCAGGACATCGCCAGCGAGCACGGCTGGATTGAGGTTGTTGAGTCCATGACCTTATCCGTCTGATCAGTCATTCTGTGCCGGTTTACTGCACCGGCACATTCCCCTCCCGCAAATTTGTCCAACCTGTTGTACTCAATAAGAAAAAATCCGTGCGCTGATTCACAAATTTGTGCGTAATTTCTCCAGTCCGCTGGACGAGAAACGGGATTTGATGCGCTTCACAATTTTACTCACCCTGAGCGACGAGACTGATTCCAGTATCTAAGACTGGAGTCCAGTATGTTGGAATCAAGCAAAGTACCCGCCCTGACACGGGCTATTGATATTCTCAATCTGATTGCCCGCATTGGCCCTTGTAGTGCTGCAACGATCATTGACACATTGGGGATCCCGAAAAGCACGGCCTATCTGCTGCTTAACGAACTTAAACGCCAGCGTTTTCTTAGCCTTGATCACCAGGAAAATTTTTGTTTGTGGACCAAGCTGGTGGAGCTTTCCGCTCATGCGTTAAGCAAGATGGATCTCAGGGAGCTGGCGCGACCACGCCTGACGCAACTGATGGATACCACTGGGCTGTTATGCCACCTTGGGATCATCGATAACGGTAGTGCTTATTACATTCTGAAAGTGGAGTCTTCAGCCACCATCAGTGTGCGTTCCCATGAAGGGAAAAGCCTTTCGCTTTATCGTTCCGGCATCGGGAAATGCCTTCTTGCCTGGCAACCAGCCGCTGTCCAGCAAAGCATTATCGAAGGACTGGTCTGGGAAAAGGCGACACCTACCACAATGACTCATCCACAACTGCTCCACGAGGAACTGGCGCGTATTCGCCGTCAGGGCTGGAGCTATGACAACGGCGAAGATTACGCCGATGTTCGTTGCGTCGCCGCTCCGGTGTTTAACGCCAATAACGAACTTACCGCCGCGATCTCGGTGGTCGGTACTCGCTTACAAATCAACGAAGAATACCGTGATTATCTGGCGGGCAAAGCCATTGCCTGCGCCAGGGATATTTCACGTCTGTTGGGATGGAAAAGTCCCTTTGACTTACAGGCCTCATAACAATGGAGAACATCATGACCTTACCAAAAATCAAACAGGTTCGCGCCTGGTTTACTGGCGGTGCTACAGCAGAAAAAGGCGCTGGTGGCGGTGATTATCACGACCAGGGGGCGAATCACTGGATTGACGATCACATTGCTACCCCGATGAGTAAATACCGCGATTACGAACAGTCGCGCCAGTCATTTGGCATTAACGTTCTTGGCACGTTGATTGTCGAAGTTGAAGCAGAAAACGGCCAGAGCGGTTTCGCCGTTTCAACTGCCGGTGAAATGGGGTGTTTTATCGTCGAAAAACACCTTAACCGTTTTATCGAGGGCAAATGTGTCAGTGATATCAAACTGATTCACGATCAAATGCTCAATGCCACTCTGTATTACTCCGGTTCTGGTGGCCTGGTGATGAACACGATTTCCTGTGTCGATCTGGCACTGTGGGACCTGTTCGGCAAAGTGGTTGGGTTTCCGGTTTACAAACTGTTAGGTGGCGCAGTCCGTGATGAAATCCAGTTCTACGCCACTGGCGCACGTCCGGATCTGGCAAAAGAGATGGGCTTTATCGGTGGCAAAATGCCGACGCACTGGGGGCCACATGATGGCGATGCGGGGATCCGCAAAGATGCCGCTATGGTCGCGGATATGCGTAAGAAATGTGGTGAAGATTTCTGGTTAATGCTCGACTGCTGGATGAGCCAGGACGTGAACTATGCCACCAAACTAGCCCATGCTTGCGCTCCCTATAACCTGAAATGGATCGAAGAGTGCCTGCCGCCACAGCAGTATGAAGGTTATCGCGAACTAAAACGCAACGCGCCAGCGGGAATGATGGTCACCAGTGGTGAGCACCACGGCACACTGCAATCTTTTCGTACGCTTTCAGAAACCGGTATCGACATCATGCAGCCGGATGTTGGCTGGTGTGGTGGCTTAACCACGCTGGTGGAAATTGCCGCAATTGCCAAATCACGCGGACAGCTGGTGGTGCCGCACGGTTCGTCTGTTTACTCCCACCATGCGGTAATCACTTTCACTAATACCCCATTTAGCGAATTCCTGATGACCAGTCCGGATTGTTCAACGATGCGTCCGCAGTTTGACCCCATTCTGCTTAATGAGCCGGTTCCTGTGAATGGTCGTATTCACAAATCAGTACTTGATAAACCTGGTTTCGGCGTCGAACTCAATCGTGACTGCAATCTGAAACGCCCTTACAGCCACTAATCACTCAGGGCGTTGCCGTGATAACGGCAACGCTCACATGTTCTAAGGAGCTTCTTATGAGCACCGCTTTGCTTGACGCCGTGGTGAAGAAAAACCGCGCGCGTTTGATCCCGTTTATGTTGGCACTGTATGTGCTGGCGTTTCTCGATCGTTCGAATATTGGTTTTGCCAAACAGACCTACCAGATTGATACCGGGCTGAGTAATGAAGCTTATGCGCTGGGGGCGGGTATTTTCTTTGTGGTTTACGCGTTTCTAGGTGTACCGGCGAATCTGTTGATGCGCAAACTGGGGGCCAGAACCTGGATTGGTACGACGACACTGCTGTGGGGATTTCTTTCGGCGGCAATGGCATGGGCCGATACTGAAGCGAAATTTCTGATCGTTCGCACTCTGCTTGGCGCAGCGGAAGCCGGATTCTTCCCCGGTATGATTTATCTCACCTCGCAATGGTTTCCGCAGCGTAATCGCGCCAGCATTATGGGGCTGTTCTATATGGGTGCACCGCTGGCATTAACGCTGGGATCACCGCTTTCCGGCGCGCTGCTGGAGATGCATGGATTTATGGGGCATCCCGGCTGGTTCTGGATGTTTGTGATTGAAGGATTGTTGGCAGTCGGCGCTGGGGTATTCACTTTCTTTTGGCTTGATGACACACCAGATCAGGCACGTTTTCTGAGTAAAGAAGAAAAAACGTTGCTTATCAATCAACTGGCAAGTGAAGAACAACAGAAAGTGACTTCTCGACTGAGCGATGCGTTGCGTAATGGACGAGTCTGGCAACTGGCAATTATCTACCTGACCATTCAGGTCGCGGTTTATGGATTAATTTTCTTCCTGCCGACGCAGGTTGCGGCATTGCTGGGGACAAAAGTGGGCTTTACGGCCTCTGTGGTCACCGCTATTCCGTGGGTTGCGGCATTGTTTGGGACCTGGCTTATTCCGCGCTATTCCGATAAAACCGGCGAACGGCGCAATGTCGCGGCGCTGACATTGCTGGCCGCGGGCATTGGTATTGGCCTTTCCGGGCTACTTTCGCCAGTACTGGCAATCGTTGCGCTATGTGTTGCAGCAATAGGGTTTATTGCCGTGCAGCCGGTGTTCTGGACTATGCCGACACAACTGCTTTCTGGTACGGCGCTGGCGGCGGGGATTGGTTTTGTTAACCTGTTTGGCGCAGTGGGCGGATTTATCGCCCCGATCCTGCGCGTAAAAGCAGAAACCTTGTTTGCCAGCGATGCGGCAGGATTGCTGACGCTGGCTGCGGTGGCGGTCGTCGGCTCGCTGATTATTTTCACTCTACGTGTAAGTCGCTCAGTTGTGCAGACTAACGTGGCACATCACTAATAGGTTAAGGAATATGATGAACGCATTATTAACCAATCCCTTCAAAGAACGCTTACGCAAAGGTGAAGTGCAAATTGGTCTGTGGTTAAGCTCAACGACTGCCTATATGGCAGAAATCGCCGCTACTTCCGGTTATGACTGGTTGCTGATTGACGGAGAGCACGCGCCAAATACCATTCAGGATCTTTATCACCAGTTACAGGCGATAGCGCCCTATGCCAGCCAACCCGTGATCCGCCCGGTGGAGGGGAGTAAGTCGCTGATTAAACAAGTACTGGATATTGGCGCTCAAACCCTACTGATCCCGATGGTCGATACTGCCGAACAGGCACGTCAGGTGGTGTCTGCTACCCGATATCCACCCTACGGTGAGCGTGGTGTCGGGGCCAGTGTAGCTCGTGCTGCGCGCTGGGGACGCATTGAGAATTACATGGCGCAAGTCAACGACTCGCTTTGTCTGTTGGTGCAGGTGGAAAGTAAAACGGCACTGGATAACCTGGACGAAATCCTCGAAGTCGAAGGGATTGATGGCGTATTTATTGGGCCTGCGGATCTCTCAGCGTCGTTGGGGTATCCGGATAACGCCGGCCACCCGGAAGTTCAGTGTATTATTGAAGCAAGCATTCGTCGGATCCGCGCTGCGGGTAAAGCGGCTGGTTTTCTGGCTGTGGCTCCTGATATGGCGCAGCAATGTTTGGCGTGGGGAGCGAACTTTGTCGCTGTTGGCGTTGACACGATGCTCTATAGCGATGCCCTGGATCAACGACTGGCGATATTTAAATCAGGCAAAAATGGGCCACGCATAACAGGAAGTTATTAATATCAAAGGCCCATAGGGATTACCTGTGGGCCGGTATGTTAGTTAGTGGTTTTTCGCTGTCAGATCGGCTTCGTTTAGCTGGGTAGTTGCGAGTACCAGGTCACGATCGATGCCCTGTTCCAGCATTCGCAAGGCAATTTTAATGGCTTGTTCATGCATGCCTTCCTGCAAACCTTCTAATTTACCTTGCTGCAAACCTTCAATCTTACCTTCCTGCCAGCCAATTTGGTGTCCTTCCTGCCGCAGCCGTTCAGCAATAGTCATTAATCTCTCCTTTTGTAGTGGTGAACGTTCGGCAATCTCCTCAATAAAGCGGGTGAAACGGGAGGTATCGCCGCATTGCAGCAGATAATTAAACAGCGTTTGCACCTGGCTGTCATTAGTGAAGCCCCTAACCAAAAGCGTGGTGATCCTGTCGATCAGACCGATTAAATCGCGCTCGCGAATATGCTTTTGAATCAGTTCCAGCAGAGCTATACGCCGATGTTGCATGATCTCATCGTCAGGTACGATGGTGATATCCACCAACGGAAAAGCTTCGGTGTACAACTGCCGGGCAAGCTGCGGGTCGTCAAATTCATCCAGCCAGTTAAGTGAATATGGGTAGGGTGAGGTTTCGCCGTGATAAAACAGCATTGGCACTACCAGAGGGACTCTGTCATAGCCTTTGTCCAGATGGCGCTGCATGACGGCAGTGGCATAACGCATCAGTCGAAAGGCCATGTTTTTTTCCGCAGTACTCTGATGCTCAATCACGCAGTAGATATAACCTTCGCCGTCGGTGGTTTCTACCGACCACAAAACATCCGAGTAGTAAGCGCGTAAACTTTTTTCAATAAAACTGGTGGGTTCCAGGCGTAAGGTTTGCAGGTTGCAAAGTTTTCTCAGCGGTTCCGGCAGATGTATTTCCAGAAAATCCCGCGCGGTTTCGGGCGAGAACATAAACGTTTTAAACACCGCATCATGCGGGGAGGATGTTGTTGATTCAGTCATGGTTGTCCGTCACCTGATTTTTATGATGACGGGACATTACGGGGATCGCAGGCCGATGGCATCTGGCAGTTTGAGCCTTTGCGAGACGTTTTCAGAGGAATTTTCACTGTGTTGCAATGCGTACATTTGACGCGGAATCGCGTACGCAAAAATGCCCGATAAGCAATGCGCTTACCGGGCATCAGAAGGAGGTTTAAGCCAGCGCCTGGGCCAGCAGCGTAATCGGATGTTCGCAGCGAAGGCTTGTGGACATCTCAATCTGCCATTTGCAGGTTTCGCAGTCGGTAACGACCAGATCCGCGCCGCTCTCTTCTATCTGGCGGAACAGTGGCGCACCAATGGCTTGTGAAGTGGGGTAGTTCTCTTTTTTGAAGCCGTATGTTCCGGCAATACCGCAGCACTGGGAATCCAGCACTGTCAGCTCAAGACCTGGGATTTTACGCAACAGCTCCAGGGTGTAGAGCGTCCAGCCCATTTTTTCCATATGGCATGGGGTGTGATAAACCACTTTCAGCGGCAGCGGTTTCAGCGGTAACGTTTTGCCTTCGTCCAGCTTGCGCCACAGCCAGCGGGTCGCCAGTTCAATATGATCGCGCAAGCCTTTGTTGTCGACATTCAGCACTTCCGGGTATTCGTCGCGCAGGGCAAATGTACAGGTTGAGGAGGTGGCAATCACCGGAATGCCTTTTACACCCACCGCTTCGCGGATCGATTCTACATTTGTGATCGCCTGTTTACGCGCTTTATCAGTAAAGCCGTTGGCGATTAGCGGCACACCGCAGCATTTTTCTTTGCTGAGTAATTGCACTCCCGTTCCCATCGCATTGAGCACTTTAATTAAATCTTTACCCAGTTGCGGATGGTTGTAGTTGACGAAGCAGCCGTGGAAAAAGGCGACCTGGTCTTTATACTGCGCTTGCTGGGCCGCTACGCTGCGATACCAGCGACGGAACGTGCCGAAGGAGTATTTCGGTAGCGTGCGGCGATGATCGATTTTTAACGCCGCATCAAGCAGCTGCCGTACTGGTTTCAGCGAGGTAGCGGTGTTGACGATTGGCGCGAACGGTGTGGAAACGCTGCCCATCAGATCGGTATGACTTAAAACGAAGTTACGCAGCGAGGGACGCGTGGTGTCATATTTCGCTCGTGCGCGCTGGATGATATCGCCAATCTTCACATCGGACGGGCAGGCGACTTCGCAACGTTTGCAGTTGATGCAATATTTCAGCGCCTCGTCATACAGTGCGCCATCTTTCAAACGCAGACGCTCGCCATCCGGCCCGGCTTGTTTTGGCCCTGGATAGCCGGGATTCACCCGGCTCACCGGGCAGGCGGTGGTGCAGACGGTGCACTTAATGCAATTTTCGAAGCTGGTATCGTTCATTATTGGCCTCCTGCGCGTTGGGCAATCTGTTGAGCGGCATGCAAAGCACTGACAGCACAAACGCCGCCGCCGCATCCCTGGGCGATGGGATCAAATCCGCCCAGCACCGAACCGATGGCAAACAGGTTTTCAATGGTTTGCCCTGCCTGCGACGGGCGTAGCGCCTCGTCAGTGGTTACGCCGAACTGTTGCCACGGTTGCGCAGCAAAAAAGTCACTTCTATACCACTCACCCCGCGTGGGGGTTTGCAGTACATCAAGGCCGAGAATTGGTTCGCGAATGCCGTCGCGTTTTGCCACCAGCCCGCCGCTAAAGAAACTGCCGCTGGCGAGAACCGCGAAACGTGGACGCAGCGGGATGTCGGCGTGATTGCGGGTCCAGATTTCACTCACCACGCCGTTTTTACAGGTGACTTTTTTCACTTCATCGCCCGGCATCCACACGCCGCCCTGGCGTACAAACTGGCGCTGTAACTGGTTTTGCAGACGAATACCCAGCACGGAAGGCGGCAGCGTTGGCAAAAGCATCAGTGAGCAAGGTAGTTTTTCATTCAGCCAGCGCCACAGTTTGTCATCGGCCAGGCCGAAGCAGGCGGGCATCAGGATCATTTCACAGGTATTGGCGACAGGGATTAGTGCATCAATTAACAGCGGCCAGTTTTCTTCGTTATCAAGGAAACGGGCGATATTCACCGCGCGAAACTCGGTGGCGTTATTGCGTAGCACATCCAGTTCCGGCAGTTCAATTTCAGCAGTTTCAACCGAAAGATCCAGTTCGCGCAACGAAGCCGCCGCAAGATGCGCCTGAAAATCCATCAGCCCGCTAATTCCCACCACACATATCTTCTTCGCGGGTAGCGGCCAGACGGGAACTTCTGGCGAACTTAACCAGGTCGAACGCAAAGTGCCGAGCGGGGTAACGCGCTGATGGGCCAGTTCCACGCTGCCCTGCAATTGCGCGCCGCTTTCCGCAATTAATGTCTGCGCCTGACAAGCGAGATCCAGTACGCGTTGTGGGCCGAGAAGACTGTAAGGGTGGGTAGGTGCCTGATGGCACAAAGACTCCAGCCCTGCATGAATGTCTGCCACCGGCTGACCGTCTGGCAGGTGGCTCAGTAGGTCCAGCGATCCGGATGAGAAATGCAGAGCGCTCTGTCCACGGGTGACAATGGCACAGCGCAGACCGTGTTTTTGCAATCGCAGGCCGCAGAGTAATCCGGCAAGACCGCCGCCCATAATGACAGTATCAAATCGCATCTTTCTGCTCCTTCTCCAGACCACACAGTCCCTGATAAACCCAGCGGGTAAATTCGCTTTCGCGCAATGCGTCTCCCCATGCAATGGGCTTCACACCTTTCCAGCGTTCGTTAAGGAAAGTGGAAAGTTGTTCGATAGATTGTGCGGAGGTGGTGACGTTAAAGCGTTGCAGCAGCCCGGCGGCGCGGCAGGCGCAGAGCTCGCCCTGGCAGGTGCCCATCCCCACACGGGTGCGACGGCGTAAATCTAACAGGCTATTCACGTTTAGATTTTCTACCGCGTACTGAACTTCGCCAGCGGTAACGGCTTCACACTCACAAACCAGGCTGCGGTGCAAACGGCCTTCGCTTAACCATGCTGGCGTGCGATCGCCATGACGGTAAACCGCAGAGCCGCGTAGTGGGGCAGGAAGGGAAATGACTTTACGTAAGGTGACTTCAGCAGGTTCCTGTGAACCAGGAAGTGCCAGATCGGCGGTCGTACAGGGGCGCGTGTTGCCCAGCTTGCGGCAGACGGCATCCGTAGCCCATTCCGCCATCAGACGATAGGTCATCAGTTTGCCGCCGGTGATGGTGATAAATCCGTCCAGACCATCGCGTTCGGCATGGTCGAGCAGCACGATGCCACGACTGACGTTACGGCCGCTCGGGTCGTCATCGCTGGCAACCAACGGGCGCACGCCAGAGTAGGCCCGCAAAATGCGCGTTTTCGCCATAACGGGGGCCAGTTTTTCCCCTTCACGCAGCAGAATATCCACTTCTTCTGCCGTCACTCGGTTGTCGTCTATCTCATCGTAATTAATGCGTAAAGAGGTGGTGCCAATCAGCGAAATGGTATCGCCAGGCACCAGAATATCGGCGTCGGAAGGTTTACGGCAGCGGTTGATCACATGCTGATTAATGCGGTGGTCCATGATCAGCAGCGATCCTTTCGCTGGGAACATGCGAATGCGCAGATCGGCATATTCGGCAATGTGTTGCCCCCAGATCCCGGCGGCATTAACTACGACAGGCGCATGAAGTGCCTGAGTTTCGCCGGTGAGATGATTACGTACACGAACACCGCACACCGTCGCGCCTTCACGAATTAGTCCCGTGACTTCATGAGCGGTAAGGATAACGGCACCATGTTCTTTTGCATCGAGCATGTTCGCTGCGGTCAGCCGGAATGGGTCAACGGTGCCATCCGGAACTTTTACCGCGCCAATCAGTGCCGGGTTAACGGAAGGTTCGATAATGCGTGCTTGCTGCGGATCAATGGCTTCAGCACTGATTCCAGCCTCTTCGCAAGCACGAATAAAAGTCGCCTGGAAGGAGAGATCATCTTCCGGCAGGGTGATAAACAGGCCGTTGGTTGGTTCGACACAGTGACGCGCAATGCGTTTTAAAATCTGGTTTTCACTAATACATTCGCGGGCCGATTCCGCATCGGTAACCGCATAGCGTGCGCCGCTGTGCAGCAGACCGTGGTTACGCCCGGTGGCTCCCGTTGCGATGTCGTGGCGTTCAACCAAAATCACTTTCAGCCCGCGCAGGGCACAGTCGCGGGCAATCCCGGCTCCCGTTGCGCCGCCGCCAATGATAATCACGTCACTTGTTTGCGAATCGCGAGTTTTCATTGTTATCCCTCAAAAGTTCGTTTTGTCTCATTTAGCCACAGAAAAAACATGGATTGTTTGATTTCGCGCATAATCGCTCATAATTCGAAAGTGAAACGTGATTTCATGCGTCATTTTGAACATTTTGTAAATCTTATTTAATAATGTGTGCGGTAATTCACATTCATGGAATGAATGATTAATTAACATCGCGGCAACTCAAGAAACGGCAGGTTCTTCCATTGAATCAGGCTGTTAATCATAAATAAGACCACGGCCACGGAGGCTATAAATGTTGAGTATTTTTAAACCAGCGCCACACAAGGCGCGCTTACCTGCTGCGGAGATCGACCCGACTTACCGTCGATTACGCTGGCAAATTTTCCTGGGGATATTCTTTGGTTATGCCGCTTACTATTTGGTTCGTAAGAACTTTGCTCTCGCGATGCCCTACCTGGTGGAGCAGGGGTTCTCACGAGGTGATTTAGGTTTTGCCCTTTCAGGGATCTCAATTGCCTACGGATTTTCCAAATTCATCATGGGGTCAGTGTCGGACCGCTCGAATCCGCGCGTTTTCCTGCCGGCAGGTCTGATTCTTGCTGCGGCAGTTATGCTTTTTATGGGCTTTGTACCGTGGGCGACATCGAGCATTGCGGTGATGTTTGTGCTGCTGTTCCTCTGCGGTTGGTTCCAGGGGATGGGATGGCCGCCGTGCGGTCGTACTATGGTGCACTGGTGGTCGCAGAAAGAACGTGGCGGCATTGTGTCGGTGTGGAACTGTGCGCATAACGTCGGTGGTGGTATTCCGCCGCTGCTGTTCCTGCTGGGGATGGCCTGGTTTAATGACTGGCACGCGGCGCTTTATATGCCGGCTTTCTGTGCCATTCTGGTGGCTCTGTTCGCCTTTGCGATGATGCGCGATACCCCACAATCTTGTGGCCTGCCGCCGATCGAAGAGTACAAAAATGATTACCCGGACGACTATAACGAAAAAGCGGAACAGGAACTGACCGCGAAACAGATCTTCATGCAGTACGTGCTGCCGAATAAACTGCTGTGGTACATCGCCATCGCCAACGTGTTCGTCTATCTGCTGCGCTACGGTATCCTCGACTGGTCACCGACTTACCTGAAAGAGGTGAAACACTTCGCGCTGGATAAATCCTCCTGGGCCTACTTCTTCTATGAGTATGCGGGCATTCCAGGCACTCTGCTGTGCGGCTGGATGTCGGACAAAGTCTTCCGCGGTAACCGTGGGGCAACCGGCGTCTTCTTTATGACTCTGGTGACTATCGCCACCATCGTTTACTGGATGAACCCGGCAGGCAACCCAACTGTCGATATGATTTGTATGATTGTTATCGGCTTCCTGATCTACGGCCCAGTCATGCTGATTGGTCTGCACGCGCTGGAACTGGCGCCGAAGAAAGCGGCAGGTACGGCGGCGGGCTTTACCGGACTGTTTGGTTACCTTGGTGGCTCCGTAGCGGCAAGCGCGATTGTCGGCTACACCGTTGACTACTTTGGCTGGGATGGCGGCTTCATGGTGATGATTGGCGGCAGCATCCTGGCGGTTATCTTGTTAATTGTCGTGATGATTGGCGAAAAACGTCGCCATCAGGAATTACAGCAAAAACGCAACGGAGGCTAATGGCATGAAATTGACGCTGAAAAAACTTAGCATGGCTATCATGATGAGTGGAATGATCATGGGAAGCAGTGCAATGGCGGCGGATAACAGTGAGAAAATAGTGATTGCCCATCGCGGCGCCAGTGGTTATTTGCCGGAGCATACGCTGCCTGCAAAGGCGATGGCGTATGCGCAGGGGGCCGATTATCTTGAACAAGATTTGGTGATGACGAAGGACGACCATCTGGTCGTTCTGCATGACCACTATCTTGACCGGGTAACCGATGTTGCCGATCGTTTCCCGGATCGGGCGCGTAAAGATGGCCGTTACTACGCGATAGATTTTACACTGGATGAAATTAAGTCTTTAAAATTCACTGAAGGCTTCGATATTGAAAACGGTAAAAAAGTGCAGACTTTTCCCGGGCGTTTCCCGATGGGTAAATCTGACTTCCGGGTGCACACTTTCGAAGAGGAAATTGAATTTGTTCAGGGGCTAAACCATTCGACCGGGAAAAATATTGGTATCTATCCAGAGATTAAAGCGCCGTGGTTCCATCATCAGGAAGGGAAGGATATTGCGGCAAAAACCCTGGAAGTGCTGAAGAAATATGGCTACACCGGTAAGGATGATAAGGTTTATCTGCAATGCTTTGATGCTGATGAACTGAAGCGTATTAAGAATGAGCTGGAACCTAAAATGGGTATGGACCTCAACCTGGTACAGCTGATTGCCTATACCGACTGGAACGAAACTCAGCAGAAACAACCGGACGGAAGCTGGGTTAATTACAGCTATGACTGGATGTTCAAGCCGGGTGCCATGAAACAGGTGGCGGAATACGCTGATGGTATTGGCCCGGATTACCATATGGTGATTGATGAGACATCGCAGCCGGGTAATATCAAGCTTACCGGAATGGTAAAAGATGCACAGCAGAATAAGCTGGTGGTGCATCCTTATACCGTGCGGGCCGACAAGCTACCGGCCTACACAACGAATGTGAATCAGCTTTATGACATTTTGTATAACAAAGCTGGAGTGAACGGTTTGTTCACTGACTTCCCGGATAAAGCGGTTACCTTCCTGCAACAACAGAAATAATCTCACCTTCGGCATTCCGGTCTGCCCGGAATGCCGCTTTGCTTCTGTAACAAGTCCATTTTTGTACACAAAAATCTTAAGGATTTCTTAAGGCAACACTTTATATTTCCATCCTGATAATTAACGTACACATAGTGCCGGATGGTAAGTAATGGTGTCAGGAACGGAAGACGAACAATTTGAACGTTGGTGGGCGACCAAAGGAGACTGGGTCGAAGAACCCAATTATCGACGCAATGGTATGAGTGGTGTGCAGTGTGTAGAGCGCGATGGTAAAAAGCTTTATGTGAAGCGTATGACTCAGCATCTCTTTCATTCGCTGCGCTATCCCTTTGGACGCCCGACGATTGTGCGGGAGATTGAGGTGATAAACGATTTGGAGCGCGCGGGCGTTATCGTGCCGAAAATCGTATTTGGTGAAGCAATCAAACGAGAAGGGGAATGGCGGGCGCTACTGGTTACCGAGGATATGACCGGTTTCATCAGTATTGCAGACTGGTATACACAACATGCTATTACCCCTTACCCAGACGATGTGCGTGAAGCAATGCTACACGCGGTGGCACAAGCGTTTAAAAAAATGCATAGCGTCAAGCGTCAGCATGGCTGTTGCTACGTTCGTCATATTTATGTGAAAACGGAGGGTGTGGCGGAAGCGGGGTTTCTTGATCTGGAAAAAAGTCGCCGCCGATTGCGTCGTCAAAAAGCATCTCAGCATGATTTCGCCCAACTGGAGAAGTATTTATCTCCCATTCCTCCCGACGACTGGGAGCAGGTGAAAGCGTATTACTACGCCATGTAATCGTTGTAGGCCAGATAAGACGCATAAGCGTCGCATCTGGCACTAGTACCCGATCACAACTCTATTTCAATATCGCCTTTTGCCCGGCAACAACAGGGCAAAATCTCCCCTGGCTGAATAAAGGCTAACGGTTCGGCAATCCAGTCAACCTGACCTGCAACCAGGCGAGTGCGACAGGAGCCGCAGTAGCCTTCGCGACACTGGTACTCAACCGCCACATTATGGGATTCCAGCGCCGCCAGAAGGGAAGGGTGTTCATCCTGGCACAGCAGTTGTGTGCCAGTGATGCGCAAGGTAACGCGGGTCATCAGAGCTGGAAGTTACTCAAATCGTCGGTGTCCACTTCCGAGTCAATTTGACCGACCAGATAAGAACTCACCTCAACTTCCTGTGGGGCAACCTGCACGTTATCCGACACCAGCCAGGTATTGATCCACGGGATCGGGTTGGAACGTGTCTGGAACGGCAGATCCAAACCGACAGCTTGCATGCGGATGTTGGTGATGTACTCCACGTACTGGCAGAGAATGTCCTTGTTCAGACCAATCATCGAACCGTCACGGAACAGATAATCCGCCCAGTCTTTCTCCTGCTGTGCCGCTTGAACAAACAGCTCATAGCACTCTTGCTTACACTCTTCGGCTATTTCCGCCATTTCCGGATCATCCGCGCCGCTGCGCAGTAGATTCAGCATATGCTGAGTACCGGTCAGGTGCAGGGCTTCGTCACGGGCAATCAGGCGAATAATCTTGGCGTTACCTTCCATCAGTTCGCGTTCTGCAAAGGCAAAGGAACAAGCAAAGCTGACGTAGAAACGAATGGCTTCCAGCGCGTTAACGCTCATCAGGCAGAGATAAAGTTTTTTCTTCAGCTCGCGCAGGCTAACGGTCACGGTTTTACCGTTGACGGTGTGGGTGCCTTCGCCCAGCAAATGCCAGTAACTGGTCATCTCGATCAGTTCATCGTAATAGCGGGAAATGCCTTCCGCGCGTTTCTGGATCTGTTCGTTGGTGACGATATCGTCGAATACAACAGACGGATCGTTAACGATATTACGAATGATATGGGTATAAGAACGAGAGTGAATCGTTTCTGAAAATGCCCACGTTTCTACCCAGGTTTCCAGTTCCGGAATAGAAATTAGCGGCAGCAGTGCCACGTTCGGACTACGACCCTGAATGGAATCCAGCAGTGTCTGGTACTTCAGGTTGCTGATAAAAATGTGCTTTTCGTGTTCAGGCAGTGCCTGATAATCGATACGGTCGCGAGAGACGTCAACTTCTTCCGGACGCCAGAAGAAAGAGAGCTGCTTTTCGATCAGCTTTTCGAAGATTTCATATTTTTGCTGATCGTAGCGGGCCACGTTGACCGGCTGACCAAAGAACATCGGTTCTTTGAGCTGATCATTCTTCGTCTGTGAAAATGTGGTATATGCCATGAATATGTCCTGTTGGGAGTTTAATGCCGGATAAGGCATTTTACGCCGCATCCGGCATCCAGAGCCTGATGCGACGCTGGCGCGTTTTATCAGGCCTACAAAATTCGAGACGTAGGCCGGATAAGACATTTTACGCCGCATCCGGCATCTCAATATCAGATCTTACATGCGCCGCTTTCGCAGCCATCGTCCTGGATTGACGGCACCAGATCGTCCTGCGCATCTTCTGCGCCGTCACGGGTGTTCTGATAATACAGCGTTTTGACCCCGAATTTGTAGGCGGTGAGCAGGTCTTTCAGCAACTGCTGCATCGGCACTTTTCCTGACGGGAAGCGTGACGGATCGTAGTTAGTATTCGCAGAGATCGACTGATCGATAAATTTCTGCATGATACCAACCAGTTGCAGATAACCATCGTTACCCGGCATTTCCCACAGCAGTTCATAGGCATCGTGCAGGTGTTCGTAGTCTGGAACGACCTGGCGCAGAATACCGTCTTTCGACGCTTTAATGCTGACATAACCGCGCGGCGGTTCAATGCCGTTAGTAGCATTAGAGATCTGCGAAGAGGTCTCGGAAGGCATCAGCGCTGACAGTGTAGAGTTACGCAGGCCGTAAGTTTTGATCGACTCACGCAATGCTTCCCAGTCGTAATGCAGCGGCTCATTAGCGATGGCATCCAGATCTTTCTTATAGGTATCGATCGGCAGGATCCCTTTCGCATAGGTGGTTTCGTTAAACCACGGGCACGCGCCTTGCTCTTTCGCCAGCTCATTAGACGCTTTCAGCAGGTAATACTGAATGGCTTCGAAGGTTTTATGCGTCAGGTTGTTGGCGCTGCCGTCGGAGTAGCGTTTACCGTGCTTCGCCAGATAGTAAGCGAAGTTGATCACACCAATACCCAGCGTACGACGACCCATCGCTCCACGTTTGGCTGCCGGGATCGGGTAATCCTGATAATCCAGCAGCGCGTCGAGTGCGCGTACCGCCAGAACGGCCAGCTCTTCCAGTTCATCCAGGCTGTTAATTGCACCCAGGTTGAAAGCAGAAAGCGTACACAGCGCGATTTCACCGTTTTCGTCGTTAACGTCATTCAGCGGTTTGGTCGGCAGAGCGATTTCCAGGCACAGGTTAGACTGGCGCACTGGCGCGATGGCCGGATCAAACGGGCTATGGGTATTGCAGTGGTCAACGTTCTGAATATAGATACGACCAGTAGACGCACGTTCCTGCATCATCAGTGAGAACAGCTCAACGGCTTTCACACGCTGCTTGCGGATGCTGTCGTCTTTCTCATATTTGGTGTACAAGCGCTCAAACTCTTCCTGATCGGCGAAGAATGCGTCATACAGCCCCGGTACGTCGGACGGGCTGAACAGGGTGATATCTTCACCTTTCAGCAGACGGGTATACATCAGTTTGTTGATTTGTACCCCGTAGTCCATATGACGCACGCGGTTGCCTTCAACCCCACGGTTGTTTTTCAACACCAGCAGGCTTTCCACTTCCAGATGCCAGATTGGGTAGAACAGCGTTGCCGCACCGCCGCGTACGCCGCCCTGGGAGCAGGATTTCACCGCCGTCTGGAAATGTTTGTAGAACGGAATGCAGCCGGTATGGAACGCTTCACCGCCACGAATCGGGCTACCCAGTGCACGAATACGCCCGGCGTTGATGCCGATCCCTGCACGCTGGGAAACATATTTCACAATCGCGCTGGAGGTCGCGTTAATGGAATCCAGGCTGTCGCCGCACTCGATCAGCACGCAGGAGCTGAACTGGCGAGTCGGGGTACGCACGCCGGACATGATTGGCGTCGGCAGCGAAATTTTAAATGTGGAAACCGCGTCGTAAAAACGCTTCACGTATTGCAGACGCGTTTCGCGCGGGTAGTTCGAGAACAGGCACGCAGCAACCAGAATATAGAGGAACTGTGCGCTCTCGTAGATTTCGCCGGTCACGCGGTTCTGTACCAGATATTTGCCTTCCAGCTGCTTAACGGCAGCATAAGAGAAGGTCATATCACGGTCGTGAACGATAAACGTGTCCATCTGCTTGAACTCTTCTTCCGTGTAGTCTTCCAGCAGATGATTATCGTATTTGCCCATTTCGACCATTTTCACCACGTGGTCGTACAGCGCAGGCGGCTCAAACTGGCCGTAGGCTTTTTTACGCAGGTGGAAAATTGCCAGGCGCGCGGCGAGATACTGATAGTCCGGTGCATCACGGGAGATCAGGTCAGCGGCAGCCTTGATAATAGTTTCGTGGATGTCGGAGGTCTTGATTCCGTCATAAAACTGAATATGGGAGCGCAGCTCGACCTGGGAAATCGAAACGTTATGCAGTCCTTCTGCCGCCCAGTCCAGAACGCGATGGATTTTGTCGAGATTGATGCGCTCTGTGCTACCGTCGCGCTTTGTCACCAGCAGATTCTGATTCATGTATGTCGTACCTGTTTTTGGAATTCTTTCCGCAATAGTTTCACGGCAACTACCTGTAGTAAGGAAAGCTGCAACGAACACTATATATAGGGGGTATGTTTGGGATTCACTGCAAGATAGTGTGAAAACGGCCCTCTTGCAAGTGCATAACTTTGTGGATAACTCAGGAAGGAAAAAGCGACTTCCGCGTACCTTAGGTCAGACAAGGTGTCCGGGAAAGTCAATGGGAAGAGAAAAATTTGTTAAAAATAACCGTTCGGTGATTTCTTGAACGCTCAATTTAAGATAATTATTGATCCAGGTTATTTGTTGTGCTTTTGTCAGGTGTGGTGAAAATTGATGCCATCACAAATTCATATAACGTCGGCACTTAATGTTATGTTTATGATGTGAGCGAATGTAAATGGCTGCGGTTCACGGAACAGGTATTTTTTAATCAACAGATGTGAAATAAAAGTTTGTTATGTTGATTATTCCAGGTAAACAAGAAACGAATTAATCAGTTTAATGTGTTTTAATTATTGTTATTTCATAATTTGGTTAGTATCAAAAGGAATAATTTATTTCTTTTAGAAGATATTATTTTAGTGTATATGTTTTAAATGTTTCTTATTTACAATTAATCATTATCTACAATCACAATATGTCTTTTAATGATGGCGTGTTATTTCTCACAGGCTGTCAGATTATGAATAAAAAACGGATTGTTTTTATCAGGAAAGGATATCTATTAATTATCCCAGCCGTCGTTGCTTGCGTGTTTACGCGTGCAAACGCCGCGTCGCAGGTTCTGGCTTCATGTCAGGGTGTTAACGTTACTGCCAGTTGTCGGGCCAGCTATCAAAGTCTTTCAGGTAGTACACAGACCTGGAATGTTGCTGACGGACAATGGCTTGTTTTTTCCTCTATGGCAAATGATGCCAGTGGAGGCGCGGTATTTTTACAACAAGGTGCTGATTTCACATTATCAGCACAAGGCGGAACAGGGATGACTCTGTTTGAAAATAATGCCGTGAGCGGTGAATATAATAATGGCGGAGCTATCTTTGCAAAAGAAAACTCAACGCTGAACCTTACTCAGGTTATTTTTGACAATAACATCGCTGGAGGGTATGGAGGGGCGATCTACTCCGCGGGAACAAATGACGCTGGTGATATTGATCTTAGCATTACCAATGCCGTATTTACGGATAATGTTGCTAATGATGGTAAAGGTGGCGCAATTTATTCGATTAATAATAATGTCTACTTAAATAACACTGTTTTTGATAATAATCAGGCATATACATCAACAAGTTACAGTGATGGTGATGGTGGAGCCATCGATATTACTGATAATAATAGCGATAAAACACACCCATCAGGATTTACCATTATTAACAATACTTCGTTCATAAATAACACTGCTGAAGGTTATGGTGGCGCAATTTATACCAGTAGCACGACTTCTCCTTATCTTATTGATATCGCTGTTGATGACAGCTACAGCCAGAACGGGGGCGTATTAGTAGATGTGAATAACAGCGCATCCGCTTATGGTGAAGACGCTTCGGCAGCAGCTGGAGGCTTTCTGTATACAGGGGCAAGTGAAATCCGTTTTGATGTTGCGGCTGATAAAACCTTGATCATTGGCAGTACAAAAAATGATGGGGCTATCGACTCCATTGCGGGGACGGGCGTTATTACCAAAGCCGGAGCGGGCGAACTGGTGCTTAACGCTGATAACAATTATTTTACTGGCGAGATGAGAATTAAAAACGGTGAAGTCACGCTAGGGCGGAATAATTCGCTGATGAATGTCGGTGACAGTCAGTGCCAAAGTAATCCACAAAATTGCTATGGCTTGAGCGTTGGTAGTATCGGACAAACAGATAATCAGGCAGAGCTTAACGTCGGTTCGACTCAGCAAACATTTGTACATTCGTTAACGGGTTTTCAGAATGGCACTTTAAATATTGACGCTGGCGGCAATGTTACCGTCAACCAGGGCGGTTTTGCCGGAACAATTCAGGGGGAAGGGCAACTGACTATTGCTGAAAACGGGAGTTATGTACTGGCGGGTGCGCAGTCGATGGCGCTGACCGGCGATATTGTGGTGGAAGATGGCGCAATCCTCTCGCTTTCGGGTAACGCCACGGATCTTGCGGAGATGCAAGACGATCCGCAGTCCATCGTGTTAAATGGCGGCGTATTGGATCTCTCCGATTTTACTACCTGGCAGAGCGGTACGTCAGAGAACGATGGTCTGGAAATCAGTGGCAGCGACGGTACGGTGATTGGTCAGCAGGATGTTGTCGATCTTTACGGTGGCGACGATCTGCATATTGGCGATGACGGGAATAATGGTGTTTATGTGGTGGTGGATGCAGGTGACGGGCAGGTCAGCCTGGCAAATGACAATCAATACCTCGGCACAACACAAATCGCTTCCGGTACGCTGGTGGTGAGCGACAACTCTCAGCTTGGTGATACCCACTATAACCGCCAGGTTATCTTTACTGATAATCAACAAGATAGCACGATGGAGATTACCTCCGACGTTGACACGCGTTCAGATGCGGCAGGCCGCGGACGTGATATCGAAATGCGCGCCGATGGTGAAGTGATGGTGGATGCGGGTGTAGACACGCAGTGGGGCGCACTGATGGCTGACAGCAGCGGGCAGCAGCAGGACGCGGGAACCACACTGACGAAAACAGGTGCAGGAACGTTGGAACTGACTGCCAGTGGCACCGCGCAGTCGGCGGTGCGGGTGGAAGAAGGCACGTTGAAAGGCGATGCTGTGGATATCTTTCCTTATGCATCATCGCTGTGGGTCGGTGATGGGGCGACGTTCGAGACTGGTGCGGATCAGGATATTCAGTCTATTGATGCTACTTCCAGCGGCACTATCGACATCAGCGATGGTACGGTTTTGCGCCTGACCGGGCAGGATACTTCCGCCGCACTGGATGCCTCGCTGTTTAACGGCGACGGTACGTTGGTGAATGCCACCGATGGTGTGATGTTGACAGGTGAGCTTAATACCAACCTGGAAACCGACAGTCTGACTTATCTTTCAGACGTGACGGTTAATGGTGATCTGACCAATACGTCCGGTGCGGTTAGCCTGCAAAATGGCGTCGCTGGCGATACGCTGACGGTAAACGGTGATTATACCGGCGGCGGTACGCTACTGCTCGATAGCGAATTAAACGGCGATGACTCAGCAAGCGACCAACTGGTGTTGAACGGTAATACTGCTGGCAACACGACCGTGGTGGTTAACCCCATTACCGGGATTGGTGAGCCGACATCTACAGGCATTAAAGTGATTGATTTCACAGCCGATCCCACGCAATTTCAAAACAATGCGCAGTTTAGTCTGGCGGGCAGCGGCTACGTCAATATGGGCGCTTACGACTATACGTTGGTGGAAGATGATAATGACTGGTATCTGCGTTCGCAAAAAGTCACTCCGACGCCACCGCCCGATCCGGATCCGACTCCCGATCCCACGCCGGAGCCCGACCCAACACCCGCTTATCAGCCTGTGCTGAATGCCAAAGTTGGTGGATATTTTAATAACCTTCGGGCGGCAAATCAGGCGTTTATGATGGAGCGACACGATCACGCTGGTGGCGATGGTCAGACGCTGAATTTACGCGTTATCGGCGGAGATTATCATTACACAGCAGCAGGGCAGTTGGCCCAGCATGAAGACATTTCTACGGTACAGCTTAGCGGCAACCTGTTAAGCGGAGACTGGGGCGATGATGGCCAGTGGATGCTAGGGGCCGTAGGTGGCTACAGTGATAATCAGGGGGACAGTCGCTCAAACATGACCGGAACTCGCGCCGATAACCAGAACCACGGTTATGCTGTTGGGCTGACCTCAAGCTGGTTTCAGCACGGTAGCCAAAAACAAGGGGCATGGCTGGATAGCTGGCTGCAATATGCCTGGTTTAGCAATGATGTTTCTGAACAAGGTGATGGTGCGGATCATTACCATTCGTCGGGGATCGTTGCTTCGCTGGAAGCCGGCTATCAGTGGTTACCGGGGCGTGGTGTGGTGATTGAACCGCAGGCGCAGGTGATTTATCAGGGCGTGCAGCAGGATGATTTTACCGCCGCTAACCATGCGCGGGTGTCACAATCGCAGGGCGATGATATTCAGACGCGGCTGGGATTACACAGCGAATGGCATACTGCGCTTCATATCACGCCAACGTTGGATTTGAATTATTATCACGATCCCCATTCGACGGAAATTGAAGAAGATGGTAGCCAAATCAGCGACGATGCGGCGAAGCGGCGTGGTGAAATAAAAGTGGGAGTAACGGGCAATATCAGTCAGCGAGTTTCGCTGCGTGGCAGCGTGGCGTGGCAGAAAGGAAGCGATGATTTTGCCCAGACGGCAGGGTTTTTGTCGATGACGGTGAAATGGTAATCGCTGTCCGCCCGGCATCGTTGCCGGATGCGGCGTAAACGCCTTATCCGGCCTACGGGAGTATTTGTAGGCCTGATAAGACGCGGCAAGCGTCGCATCAGGCATTGGCGCGGTTGCCGGATGCGGCGTAAACGCCTTATCCGGTCGGCGGGGAGCATTTGTAGGCCTGATAAGACGCGGCAAGCGTCGCATCAGGCATTGGCACGGTTGCCGGATGCGGCGTAAACGCCTTATCCGGTCGGCGGGGAGCATTTGTAGGCCTGATAAGACGCGACAAGCGTCGCATCAGGCATTAGCGCGGTTGCCGGATGAATCCAAACAACAACCTTACTTATTCTGTGTGTGCAGCATATAGTTCACATCAACGCCGGGGCCGAGCTTAAAAGTATTAGTGATCGGGTTATAATGCAGCCCGATCATATGGCGCTCTTTTAGACTGGTTTGATCCACCCAGCCCAGCAATTCTGCCGGTTTAATAAACTTCTTCACGTCGTGCGTGCCTTTAGGCACCATGCGCAAAATATATTCAGCGCCGACCACCGCCATTAGCCACGACTTGCCATTACGATTAAGCGTGGAGAAAAAGACATCGCCACCCGGTTTTACCAGTTGTGCACAGGCTCTGACCACTGACTGCGGATCGGGAACGTGTTCCAGCATCTCCATGCAGGTCACCACATCATACTGCCCGGCATGTTTTGCCGCGTGTTCTTCCACGGTTTCCTGTACGTACTCTACCTGAATACCGCTTTCCAGCGCGTGCAGCTTTGCCACCTGCAATGGCTCAAAGCCCATATCCAGACCGGTCACCGTCGCGCCTTCGCGCGCCATACTCTCGGCCAGAATGCCGCCGCCACAACCGACATCGAGCACCTTTTTGCCAAATAAACCGCCAGCACGCTCGGCAATATAGCCCAGACGCAGCGGGTTAATGCGGTGCAGTGGTTTGAACTCGCCTTCCAGATCCCACCAGCGGGAGGCGACGGCTTCAAATTTAGCGATCTCTTCGTGGTCTACGTTATGGTTTACCGGCGATTTTTCGGCATTCATTGGCACTTCTACTCCGTAATTGGCAAGACAATCGAGTATATCAGGCATTGGATGTGAATAAAGCGTATTGGTTTACCTCAATCTGCGCGGCTGTGTTATAATTTGCGACCTTTGAATCCGGGATACAGTAGAGGGATAGCGGTTAGATGAGCGACCTTGCGAGAGAAATTACACCGGTCAACATTGAGGAAGAGCTGAAGAGCTCCTATCTGGATTATGCGATGTCGGTCATTGTTGGCCGTGCGCTGCCAGATGTCCGAGATGGCCTGAAGCCGGTACACCGTCGCGTACTTTACGCCATGAACGTACTAGGCAATGACTGGAACAAAGCCTATAAAAAATCTGCCCGTGTCGTTGGTGACGTAATCGGTAAATACCATCCCCATGGTGACTCGGCGGTCTATGACACGATCGTCCGCATGGCGCAGCCATTCTCGCTGCGTTATATGCTGGTAGACGGTCAGGGTAACTTCGGTTCTATCGACGGCGACTCTGCGGCGGCAATGCGTTATACGGAAATCCGTCTGGCGAAAATTGCCCATGAACTGATGGCCGATCTCGAAAAAGAGACGGTCGATTTCGTTGATAACTATGACGGCACGGAAAAAATTCCTGACGTCATGCCGACCAAAATTCCTAACCTGCTGGTGAACGGTTCTTCCGGTATCGCCGTAGGTATGGCAACCAACATCCCGCCGCACAACCTGACGGAAGTCATCAATGGTTGTCTGGCGTATATCGATGATGAAGACATCAGCATTGAAGGGCTGATGGAACACATCCCGGGCCCGGACTTCCCGACGGCGGCAATCATTAACGGTCGCCGCGGTATTGAAGAAGCTTACCGTACCGGTCGCGGCAAGGTGTATATCCGCGCTCGCGCAGAAGTGGAAGTTGACGCCAAAACCGGGCGTGAAACCATTATCGTCCACGAAATTCCGTATCAGGTGAACAAAGCGCGCCTGATCGAGAAGATTGCGGAACTGGTAAAAGAAAAACGCGTGGAAGGCATCAGCGCGCTGCGTGACGAGTCTGACAAAGACGGCATGCGCATCGTGATTGAAGTGAAACGCGATGCGGTCGGTGAAGTGGTGCTCAACAACCTCTACTCCCAGACCCAGTTGCAGGTTTCTTTCGGTATCAACATGGTGGCATTGCACCATGGTCAGCCGAAGATCATGAACCTGAAAGACATCATCGCGGCGTTTGTTCGTCACCGCCGCGAAGTGGTGACCCGTCGTACCATTTTCGAACTGCGTAAAGCTCGCGACCGTGCGCATATCCTTGAAGCATTAGCTGTGGCGCTGGCGAACATCGACCCGATCATCGAACTGATCCGTCATGCGCCGACGCCTGCAGAAGCGAAAACCGCGCTGGTTGCTAATCCGTGGCAGCTGGGCAACGTTGCCGCGATGCTGGAACGTGCTGGCGACGATGCTGCGCGTCCGGAATGGCTGGAGCCAGAGTTCGGCGTGCGCGATGGTCTGTACTATCTGACCGAACAGCAAGCCCAGGCGATTCTGGATCTGCGTTTGCAGAAACTGACTGGCCTTGAGCACGAAAAACTGCTCGACGAATACAAAGAACTGCTGGATCAGATCGCGGAACTGCTGCGTATTCTTGGCAGCGCCGATCGTCTGATGGAAGTGATCCGCGAAGAGCTGGAGCTGGTTCGTGAACAGTTCGGTGACAAACGTCGTACTGAAATCACCGCCAACAGCGCAGACATCAACCTGGAAGATCTGATCACCCAGGAAGATGTCGTCGTCACGCTCTCTCACCAGGGCTACGTGAAGTATCAGCCGCTTTCTGAATACGAAGCGCAGCGTCGTGGCGGGAAAGGTAAATCTGCCGCACGTATTAAAGAAGAAGACTTTATCGACCGACTGCTGGTGGCGAACACTCACGATCATATCCTGTGCTTCTCCAGCCGTGGTCGTGTCTATTCGATGAAAGTTTATCAGTTGCCGGAAGCCTCTCGTGGCGCGCGCGGTCGTCCGATCGTCAACCTGCTGCCGCTGGAGCAGGATGAACGTATCACCGCGATCCTGCCGGTGACCGAGTTTGAAGAAGGCGTGAAAGTCTTCATGGCGACCGCTAACGGTACTGTGAAGAAAACCGTCCTCACCGAGTTCAACCGTCTGCGTACCGCCGGTAAAGTGGCGATCAAACTGGTTGAAGGCGATGAGCTGATCGGCGTTGACCTGACCAGTGGCGAAGATGAAGTAATGCTGTTCTCCGCCGAAGGTAAAGTGGTGCGCTTTAAAGAGTCTTCTGTCCGTGCGATGGGCTGCAACACCACCGGTGTTCGCGGTATTCGCTTAGGCGAAGGCGATAAAGTCGTCTCTCTGATCGTGCCGCGTGGCGATGGCGCCATCCTCACCGCAACGCAGAACGGTTATGGTAAACGTACCGCAGTGGCGGAATACCCAACCAAGTCGCGTGCGACGAAAGGGGTTATCTCCATCAAGGTTACCGAACGTAACGGTTTAGTGGTTGGCGCGGTGCAGGTAGATGATTGCGACCAGATCATGATGATCACCGATGCCGG
This sequence comes from Escherichia sp. E14S1, assembly GCF_004211995.1. Lineage (NCBI taxonomy): Bacteria > Pseudomonadati > Pseudomonadota > Gammaproteobacteria > Enterobacterales > Enterobacteriaceae > Escherichia > Escherichia sp. E14S1. The sequence continues at coordinate 227,592 of NZ_RHJQ01000008.1, read as the reverse complement.
TACGCTGGTACGTACTCGCGTTTCGGAAATCAGCATCGTTGGCCGTAACACCCAAGGCGTGATCCTCATCCGTACTGCGGAAGATGAAAACGTAGTGGGTCTGCAGCGTGTTGCTGAACCGGTTGACGAAGAAGATCTGGATACCATCGACGGCAGTGCCGCGGAAGGGGACGATGAAATCGCTCCGGAAGTGGACGTTGACGACGAACCGGAAGAAGAATAATTTCATCGCTTCATGACCGAAGGGAGTAAACATCCCTTCTTCGAAATGAAAAGTCCAGGCTGCAAAGTCTGGGCTTTTGTCGTATTAGGGCGCGCTAAAGGGCGGGTTCGTTCGTCAAAAATGACGGTTATACACAAGGAATGTGGCAATGAGCGGTGAAAAAAAGGCGAAAGGCTGGCAGTTTTATGGCCTTGTAGGTGTCGGTGTTGTTGCGCTCCTTTCCGCGGGCGTCTGGGCATTGCAATACACTGGCAGCGGTCCAGAAAAAACGTTGTCGCCGCTGGTAGTGCACAATAATTTGCAAATCGATCTCAATGAGCCTGACCTCTTTCTCGATAGCGACTCTCTAAGCCAGCTTCCCAAAGATCTCCTTACTATTCCTTTTCTCCACGATGTCCTGAGTGAAGATTTCGTTTTCTATTATCAGAATCATGCCGATCGTCTGGGCATTGAAGGCAGTATTCGCCGCATTGTCTATGAACACGATCTCACGCTGAAAGATAAGCTCTTTTCGTCGCTCTTAGACCAGCCCGCGCAGGCGGCACTGTGGCACGATAAACAAGGCCATCTTTCACATTATATGGTGCTTATCCAGCGTAGTGGCTTGAGCAAGTTGCTGGAGCCATTGCTGTTTGCTGCTACCAGCGACAGCCAGTTAAGCAAGACGGAAATCAGTAGTATTAAGCTAAATAGTGAAACCATCCCTGTTTATCAGTTGCGCTATAACGGCAATAACGCCCTGATGTTCGCGACATATCAGGACAAGATGCTGGTGTTTTCCAGCACGGATATGCTGTTTAAAGATGACCAGCAGGATACCGAAGCCACGGCGATCGCAAGTGATTTGTTGAGCGGCAAAAAACGCTGGCAAGCCAGCTTCGGTCTGGAAGAGCGTGCTGCCGAAAAAACGCCAGTACGCCAGCGCATCGTGGTCAGTGCAAATTTGCTGGGTTTTGGCTACCAGCGATTAATGCCTTCTTTTGCTGGCGTACGCTTCGAAATGAGCAACGACGGCTGGCATAGCTTTCTGGCGTTAAATGATGCATCCGCTAGCGTGGATGCCAGTTTCGATTTTACGCCGGTATGGAGCAGTATGCCTGCCGGGGCAAGCTTCTGCGTGGCGGTGCCTTACTCGCACGGTATTGCTGAAGAGATGCTCTCACAAATCGCTCAGGAAAACGACAAGTTGAATGGGGCATTAGATGGTGCCGCCGGGCTGTGCTGGTATGAGGATTCAAAACTGCAAACCCCGCTGTTTGTTGGTCAGTTTGATGGCACTGACGAACAGGCGCCATTGCCAGGGAAACTGTTTACCCAAAATATTGGTGCTCGTGAAAGCAAAGCGCCAGAAGGCGTATTACCGGTAACTCAAACTCAGCAGGGCGAAGCGCAAATCTGGCGTCGCGAAGTGAGTTCCCGATACGGTCAGTATCCGAAAGCGCAGGCGGTGCAACCAGATCAATTAATGTCGGATTATTTTTTCCGCGTGTCGCTGGCGATGCAAAACAAAACGCTGCTTTTCTCCCTCGATGACACGCTGGTTAATAATGCGCTGCAAACACTGAATAAAACCCGCCCGGCAATGGTGGATGTGATACCCACTGATGGCGTCGTTCCGGTATATATCAATCCACAAGGAATGGCGAAACTGCTGCGTAACGAAACGCTGACCAGTCTGCCGAAGAATCTCGAACCGGTTTTTTATAACGCCGCACAAACTTTATTAATGCCGAAACTGGACGCTTTATCGCAACAGCCTCGTTATGTCATGAAGCTGGACCAGATGAAACCGGGCGCCGCCTGGCAATGGTTGCCAATCAACTGGCAGCCATTATGAGGCGTGGACTGCTGGCACTGATTTGCTGGCTGTGTTGTTTTGTTGCTCATAGCGAAATGCTGAATGTCGAACAATCGGGACTATTTCGTGCCTGGTTTGTGCGCATTGCGCAGGAACAGCTACGCCAGGGGCCAAGTCCACGTTGGTATCAACAGGATTGCGCAGGCCTGGTGCGCTTTGCAGCGAACGAGTCGCTGAAAGTTCACGATAGCAAATGGCTTAAAAGTAACGGTCTGTCAAACCAGTATCTACCGCCAGAAATGACGCTAACACCTGAGCAACGACAACTGGCACAAAACTGGAACCAAGGGAACGGGAAAACCGGCCCCTACGTGACCGCGATTAATTTGATTCAGTACAACAGCCAGTTTATTGGCCAGGATATAAACCAGGCACTGCCAGGCGATATGATTTTTTTCGATCAGGGCGATGCCCAGCACTTAATGGTCTGGATGGGGCGTTACGTCATCTACCACACCGGAAGCGCCACGAAAACTGACAACGGAATGCGCGCAGTCAGTCTGCAACAACTTATGACATGGAAGGACACCCGATGGATACCCAACGATTCCAATCCCAATTTCATTGGCATTTATCGTTTAAATTTTCTGGCGCAATAGCGGCCTGCCTGTGCCTGTCTCTTGTGGGGGCGGGGCTTGTTAATGCTGACGATTCGCTTCCTTCCAGCAACTATGCGCCGCCAGCCGGGGGAACGTTCTTTTTGCTCGCTGACAGCAGTTTTAGCAGCAGCGAAGAGGCGAAAGTACGTCTGGAAGCGCCGGGGCGCGATTATCAACGTTATCAGATGGAAGAGTACGGCGGCGTGGATGTTCGCCTGTATCGTATTCCTGATCCGATGGCATTTCTGCGTCAGCAGAAAAACCTGCACCGCATTGTAGTACAACCGCAGTATCTGGGTGACGGTCTGAACAATACGCTAACCTGGCTGTGGGATAACTGGTACGGCAAATCTCGCCGTGTCATGCAGCGTTCTTTCTCTTATCAGTCACGGCAGAATGTGACCCAGGCATTACCGGAATTGCAGCTCGGCAATGCCATCATCAAACCTTCCCGTTATGTACAAAACAGCCAGTTTTCACCGCTGAAGAAATATCCACTGGTGGAACAGTTCCGTTATCCACTATGGCAGGCAAAACCGGTTGAGCCGCAGCAAGGGGTAAAACTGGAAGGCGCATCCAGTAACTTCATCTCGCCGCAGCCGGGCAACATCTATATTCCTCTCGGCAAACAAGAGCCGGGGCTGTATCTCGTCGAAGCGATGGTGGGTGGGTATCGCGCGACGACGGTGGTGTTTGTCTCCAATACCGTGGCGTTGAGTAAAGTGTCGGGTAACGAGCTTCTGGTGTGGACCGCGGGCAAAAAGCAGGGGGAAGCGAAGCCTGGATCAGAAATCCTGTGGACTGACGGTCTTGGCGTGATGACCCGAGGCGTCACCAATGACAGCGGCACCTTGCAGTTACAACATATATCGCCTGAACGTTCATACATTCTGGGTAAGGATGCTGAAGGCGGCGTTTTTGTCTCCGAGAACTTCTTCTACGAAAGCGAAATCTACAATACCCGCTTGTTTATCTTTACCGATCGCCCGCTGTATCGCGCAGGCGATCGTGTCGATGTTAAAGTGATGGGCCGCGAGTTTCACGATCCGTTGCATTCATCCCCTATCGTCAGCGCACCGGCGAAGCTTTCAGTGCTGGACGCCAACGGCAGCCTGTTGCAAACCGTCGATGTCACGCTTGATGCGCGTAATGGCGGGCAGGGGAGTTTCCGCCTGCCAGAAAATGCCGTTGCCGGAGGTTATGAGTTACGCCTGGCTTACCGCAAGCAGGTCTATAGCAGCAGTTTTCGCGTGGCAAACTACATCAAACCACATTTCGAAATTGGTTTAGCTCTCGACAAAAAAGATTTCAAAACTGGCGAAGCGGTCAGCGGCAAACTGCAACTGCTCTACCCGGATGGCGAGCCGGTAAAAAATGCCCGCGTGCAGTTAAGTTTGCGCGCCCAACAACTTTCGATGGTCGGTAACGATTTGCGTTATGCCGGGCGCTTCCCTGTGTCTCTTGAAGGCAGTGAAACAGTTTCAGACGCCAGCGGTCATGTGGCGTTAAATCTTCCCGCAGCAGATAAACCGAGCCGCTATTTACTGACCGTCTCCGCCAGCGACGGCGCGGCATATCGTGTTACCACAACCAAAGAGATCCTCATTGAACGCGGTCTGGCGCATTACTCTCTAAGCACCGCCGCACAATACAGTAATAGCGGCGAGTCGGTTGTTTTCCGTTATACCGCGCTGGAATCTTCAAAGCAGGTTCCTGTCAAGTATGAGTGGTTACGTCTGGAAGACCGAACAAGCCACAGCGGAGATCTACCGTCTGGCGGTAAATCCTTCACCGTTAATTTCGAAAAACCTGGCAACTACAATCTGACATTACGCGATAAAGACGGCTTAATTCTCGCCGGGTTAAGCCATGCCGTCAGCGGTAAGGGCAGCACGGCGCATACTGGTACGGTAGATATCGTGGCGGATAAAACGCTGTACCAGCCAGGCGAAACCGCGAAGATGCTGATTACCTTCCCGGAGCCTATTGATGAAGCGTTATTGACGCTGGAACGCGATCGCGTGGAACAGCAGTCGCTGCTATCGCATCCGGCAAGCTGGCTGACGCTACAACGCTTAAACGATACCCAGTATGAAGCCCGCGTTCCGGTGAGCAATACCTTTGCGCCCAACATCACTTTTTCGGTGCTGTATACCCGTAACGGTCAGTACAGTTTTCAGAACGCTGGGATCAAAGTTGCCGTTCCTCAGCTGGATATCCGGGTGAAAACGGACAAAACCCATTACCAGCCAGGTGAACTGGTCAATGTCGAATTAACCTCGTCGCTGAAAGGTAAACCTGTTTCTGCACAGCTAACGGTTGGCGTGGTCGATGAAATGATCTACGCGCTGCAACCGGAAATCGCGCCGAGTATCGGCAAATTTTTCTATCCGCTGGGACGTAACAATGTACGCACCAGTTCCAGTCTGTCATTTATCAGCTACGACCAGGCGCTCTCCAGCGAGCCGGTTGCGCCTGGCGCGACTAACCGCAGCGAGCGGCGAGTAAAAATGCTTGAACGTCCACGGCGTGAAGAGGTGGATACCGCGGCATGGATACCGTCGCTAACCACGGATAAACAAGGCAAAGCGTACTTCACATTCCTGATGCCGGATTCGTTAACGCGCTGGCGCATTACCGCTCGAGGGATGAACGGCGACGGACTGGTCGGGCAGGGGCGTGCGTATTTGCGCTCGGAAAAAAATCTCTACATGAAGTGGAGCATGCCAACGGTCTATCGCCTTGGCGACAAACCAGCGGCAGGGCTGTTTATCTTCAGTCAGCAGGATAACGAACCGGTAGAGCTGGTGAGTAAATTTGCGGGCGACGAGATGCACCAGACGCTGACACTGCATAAGGGGGCGAACTATATTTCGCTGGCGCAGAACATTCAGCAATCTGGCTTGTTAAGCGCAGAACTGCAACAAAATGGGCAAGTGCAGGACAGCATTAGCACAAAACTGTCTTTTGTTGATAACAGCTGGCCCGTTGAACAGCAGAAAAACGTCATGCTCGGCGGTGGCGATAATGCGCTGATGTTGCCCGAGCAGGCGAGCAATATCCGGCTGCAAAGTAGCGAAACGCCGCAGGAGATTTTCCGCAACAATCTTGATGCGTTAATAGAGGAACCCTGGGGTGGTGTGATCAACACCGGTAGCCGTCTGATCCCGCTCAGTCTTGTCTGGCGTTCGCTTGCCGATCATCAAAGTACCGCCGCTAACGACATTCGTCAGATGATTCAGGATAACCGTCTGCGGCTGATGCAACTGGCGGGGCCAGGAGCGCGCTTTACCTGGTGGGGTGAAGATGGCAATGGCGATGCATTCCTCACGGCATGGGCATGGTACGCCGACTGGCAAGCGAGCCAGGCCCTTGGCGTGACGCAACAACCGGAATACTGGCAACATATGCTCGACAGCTACGCGGAGCAGGCGGATAACATGCCGTTATTTCATCGGGCGCTGGTGCTGGCGTGGGCGCAGGAGATGAATCTGCCGTGCAAAACGTTGTTGAAAGGGTTGGATGAAGCTATCGCCCGGCGCGGAACTAAAACAGAAGATTTCTCTGAGGAAGACACCAGCGATATCAATGACAGTTTGATCCTTGATACACCGGAATCTCCGCTGGCAGATGCGGTGGCAAACGTCTTAACCATGACGTTGCTGAAAAAAGCGCAGTTGAAGTCCACTGTGATGCCACAGGTTCAGCAATATGCGTGGGATAAAGCGGCAAACAGCAATCAGCCGCTGGCGCACACGGTTGTGCTGCTCAATAGCGGTGGCGACACCACCCAGGCGGCCGCTATTTTAAGTGGTTTGACCGCTGAGCAATCCACTATTGAGCGCGCGCTGGCCATGAACTGGCTGGCGAAATATATGGCGACGATGTCCCCGGTTGTATTACCTGTGCCTGCGGGTGCATGGGCCAAACATAAGTTAACCGGAGGGGGCGAATACTGGCGTTGGGTTGGTCAGGGCGTGCCGGAAATTCTCTCTTTTGGTGACGAATTACCGCCGCAAAACGTGCAGGTCCGCTGGCGTGAACCGGCAAAAACGGCTCAACAAAGTAATATTCCGGTGACCGTTGAACGCCAGTTGTATCGGCTTATCCCCGGTGATGAAGAAATGAGTTTTACGTTGCAGCCGGTGACCAGCAATGAGATTAACAGCGATGCGCTGTATCTCGATGAAATCACGCTTACCAGCGAGCAGGATGCAGTTCTGCGCTACGGTCAGGTGGAAGTCCCACTGCCGCCGGGAGCCGATGTTGAACGGACAACGTGGGGCATTTTGGTCAATAAACCCAACGCCGCGAAACAGCAGGGGCAATCGCTGGAAAAAGCGCGTAATGAAATGGGCGAACTGGCCTATATGGTGCCGGTGAAAGAGCTGACGGGAACGGTCACTTTCCGCCATCTGCTGCGCTTCTCACAAAAAGGGCAATTCGTTCTGCCGCCTGCTCGCTATGTGCGTTCCTATGCACCTGCGCAGCAAAGCGTTGCGGCAGGTAGCGAATGGACCGGAATGCAGGTGAAATAAGTGAACTGGCGCAGAGTCGTTTGGCTATTAACGCTGGTTACCCTGCCGACGTTTGCACAGGAGACGCCGTTACAACTGGCGCTGCGGGGCGCGCAGCATGACCAACTGTATCAGTTATCGTCGTCAGGCGTGACAAATGTCTCGACGTTACCTGACACGCTCACCACGCCGTTAGGGAGTTTGTGGAAACTGTATGTTTACGCCTGGCTGGAGGATACCCATCAACCGGAGCAGCCATACCAGTGTCGCGGCAACTCCCCGGAAGAAGTTTATTGTTGCCAGGCGGGGGAGAGCATAACGCGCGATACCGCGCTGGTACGCTCCTGCGGACTCTATTTTGCACCGCAGCGGTTGCACATTAGCGCGGATGTATGGGGGCAATACTGGCAACCGCGTCAGGCTCCGGCGTGGTTAGCATCTCTTTCTACGCTGAAACCAGAAACGTCGATAACCGTTACATCGCTGCTTGATTCATTAGCGACGTTACCCGCGCAAAACAAAGCTCAGGAAGTCTTACTGGATGTTGTGCTGGACGAGGCGAAAATCGGTGTTGCGTCTATGCTCGGTAGTCGTGTGCGGGTGAAAACCTGGAGCTGGTTTGCCGATGATAAACAGGAAATCCGCCAGGGTGGTTTTGCCGGATGGTTAACTGATGGCACGCCGCTGTGGGTTGCAGGTGGTGGCACCAGCAAGACAGTACTGACCCGTTATGCGACGGTACTTAATCAGGTTTTGCCTGTGCCGACGCAAGTTGCCAGCGGGCAATGTGTACTGGTGGATCTGTTTGCTCGCTATCCGTTGAAGAAAGTCACTGAGGAAAAGAGCACGACGGCAGTAAAACCTGGTGTGCTCAATGGGCGCTATCGTGTGACGTTCGCCAATGGTAACCACATTACGTTTGTTAGCCGTGGTGAGACGACGTTACTGACGGAGAAGGGCAAACTGAAATTACAGTCGCATCTCGATCGTGAAGAGTACGTTGCCAGAGTTCTGGATCGCGAGGCGAAAAGTACGCCCCCTGAGGCAGCGAAAGCCATGACCGTGGCGATTCGCACTTTTTTACAGCAAAACGCCATTCGGGAAGGCGATTGCCTGACCATTCCCGACAGCAGCGCCACGCAGCGTGTTTCTGCTTCGCCAGCTACCACGGGGGCGCGAACGATGACCGCCTGGACGCAGGATCTCATCTATGCAGGCGATCCGGTTCATTATCATGGCAGTCGCGCTACCGAAGGGACGCTTTCCTGGCGGCAAGCCACGGCCCAGGCGGGGCAGGGAGAGCGTTACGACCAGATACTCGCGTTTGCTTATCCCGATAACAGCCTTAGCCGCTGGGGAGCACCACGCTCAACCTGCCAGTTATTACCCAAAGCGAAAGCCTGGCTGGCGAAAAAAATGCCGCAGTGGCGGCGTATATTACAAGGCGAGACGGGGTACAACGAACCAGACGTGTTTGCGGTCTGTCGTTTAGTCTCAGGTTTCCCCTATACCGATCGGCAGCAGAAACGGCTGTTTATTCGTAACTTCTTTACGCTTCAGGATCGGCTGGATTTAACCCATGAGTATCTGCACCTGGCCTTTGATGGTTATCCCACCGGGCTTGATGAGAACTATATCGAAACGCTGACCCGACAATTATTAATGGACTAATGCTATGCGAAAGATTTTTCTTCCGTTGTTACTGGTGGCGCTTTCGCCTGTCGCTCACAGTGAAGGTGTGCAGGAAGTCGAGATTGATGCTCCGCTCTCTGGCTGGCATCCGGCAGAGGGCGAAGATGCCAGTTTTTCACAATCGATCAATTACCCGGCGTCGTCCGTCAACATGGCAGATGATCAAAATATCTCAGCGCAGATCCGCGGCAAAATAAAGAATTATGCTGCGGCGGGCAAAGTCCAGCAGGGGCGACTGGTGGTCAACGGTGCCAGTATGCCGCAGAGAATTGAATCCGATGGTTCATTTGCACGCCCTTATATTTTCACGGAAGGCAGTAACAGCGTGCAGGTCATCAGCCCCGATGGGCAAAGCCGACAAAAAATGCAGTTTTACTCAACGCCGGGCGCTGGAGTGATCCGCGCGCGTTTACGGCTGGTTCTCTCCTGGGATACGGACAATACTGACCTCGACCTTCACGTTGTTACGCCCGATGGAGAGCATGCCTGGTACGGTAATACCGTGCTGAAAAACAGTGGTGCACTGGATATGGATGTCACGACGGGGTACGGACCCGAGATTTTCGCCATGCCAGCGCCAGTTCACGGCCGTTATCAGGTGTATATCAACTACTATGGCGGACGCAGCGAAACGGAATTAACCACCGCCCAACTGACGCTGATCACCGATGAAGGATCGGTCAATGAGAAACAGGAAACTTTTATTGTACCGATGCGTAATGCTGGCGAGCTGACGCTGGTGAAAAGTTTTGACTGGTGATTAATGGGGTTACCTTCGCTGCCGATGTTCAAGAAAACGCCCGATAACTTTCGCTATCGGGCGTTTTTGTTCGTTAATTCAACCGTTCAATCACCATTGCAATTCCCTGGCCGCCACCAATGCACAGTGTTGCCAGCCCCAGCGTTTTATCGCGTGCCTGCATTGCATGTAATAGTGTGACCAGAATACGAGCACCACTGGCACCGATAGGATGCCCGAGCGCGATGGCACCACCGTTGACATTCACTTTCTCAGGATCAAAGCCCAGTGTTTTCCCTACAGCAAGAAACTGTGCAGCAAACGCTTCATTAGCCTCAATGAGATCAATATCCGCCAGTTGTAGCTCCGCCAGTTGTAACGCTTTTTGCGTGGCGGGAACGGGGCCCATTCCCATCAACGCGGGGGCCACGCCGCCGCTGGCATAACTTTTAATGCGTGCCAGTGGTTTAAGGCCAGCCGCCAGTGCTGCAGATTCTTCCATAATCACCAGAGCGGCAGCACCGTCGTTAATACCAGATGCGTTCCCAGCGGTGACTGTTCCTGCTTTATCGAAGGCCGGGCGTAATGCGCCTAACGCTTCAGTCGTAGAATCCGCTTTCGGGAATTCGTCTTGACTGAAGACGAGGGTTTTCTTCCGAGTGACAACATTTACCGGGACGATTTCGGCTGTAAAAGCACCGGACTCAATGGCGGCTGCCGCTTTACGCTGTGAATGTAGCGCCAATTCATCCTGCATTTCACGGGTAATTCCATACTCTTTGGCAACGTTCTCGGCGGTAATCCCCATGTGATAACCGTGGGTGGCGCACATCAGGCCATCGCGCAGGATTACGTCATAAATCTGTCCGTCTCCCAGTCGATAACCAGAGCGTGCTTTTGCATCGAGCAAGTAGGGCGCTAAACTCATGTTCTCCATTCCACCCGCCACGATGCTCTGCGCCTGACCTGCCTGAATCGCTTGTGCTGCAAGCGCCACGCTTTTCAGACCTGAACCACACACTTTGTTGACCGTGAATCCGCACACCGTTTCAGCTAGTCCACTTTTTAGCAGCGCCTGACGCGCCGGGTTTTGCCCCAGCCCGGCTTGCAACACGTTACCCATAATCACTTCATCGATATGTTGTGAATCGATTCTCGCGCGTTTAATGGCGGCTTGAATCACCGTTGCCCCCAAATCGATGGCACTGGTGGAGGCGAGAGAACCGTTAAAGCTACCGATGGCAGTACGTACCGCACTGACGATGACACAATTTTTCATTTTTCTTCCTTTTATGAGTTGCCGTCAGAACAGCGTTAAACCAATGACGAAAATGACGCCGGAAAAGAGCAGGGCGGTGATGCAATAGCCCATGATGTCTCGGACACCGAGCCCGGCTATTGCCAGTGCAGGTAGCGCCCAGAACGGTTGTGCCATGTTCATCCACTGTTCACCGTAAGCAATCGCCATGACTGATTTACCCAGATCGGCCCCTAACGCCTGCGCGGCAGGAAGGACGAATGGCCCCTGAATAACCCAGTGTCCACCGCCAGAAGGCACGGCGAAGTTAATTAGCGCAGAGCTAAAAAAGGTCATCAGCGGGAAGGTATCTTTGTTGGCGACATTGATGAAAAATTCGGTGATCAGGCCACCGAGGCCGGAGTGTTCCATCATTAACTGGATCCCAGCATAGAAGGGGAATTGCACCAGAATCCCGGCGGTACTGCGCGCAGCCGCACTTACCGCCCGCATATAGGCCATCGGCGTTTTATGCAACAACAGACCGGCAATCATAAACATCAGGTTGACGGTGTTGATGGTGATGTTGAATCCCTTCTCGGAGAAGTACAGCACCAGATAAGCAATGCCCAGAGCACCAATAATCAACGCCAGGATGCGACTTTCTTCCAGTTTCTCTGAAGGTGGGGCGTCTGCAGGGAGCTTCTTCTGGAAATCCGCTTCTTCCAACAACAGCTTCGGATCGATACTCACCACGTCGGAAGGCTTAGGCGTCATCATGCGGGTGATAAACGGCATCACCACAATCAGGGCCAGGGTGATAAAGATGTTGTAGCCAGTAAACAGGGTATCGCTGACCGGAATTAACCCGGCGACATGCTCAACGGGATTCCCCGGTGTTGCTGCCAGTAGCGGCATTGAGCCGGAAAAACCACCGCCCCAGGTGAGAAAGCCGATGTAGGCGCAAGCGATCAACAACGGATAGTCGGAGCCTGGTACCCGACGTGCAACTTCGCGAGCAAACATTGCGCCAACCACCAGACCGAATCCCCAGTTGATTACGCAGGCGACGGAACCAAAAAAGGTGACCAGCATGACCCCTTGGGTAGGCGTTTTGGCTGCTGACGCCGCAGTACGTAACAAACTTTTCACCGGACCAGAACTGGCGAGTGCATGTCCGGTCACGATGATGAGCGCCATCTGCATCCCGAATGCCAGCAGATTCCAGAAGCCGTCGCCCCAGAGCTTCACCATGCTGACTGGAGTTTGTGGCGTTAGCCAGAGTGCTACTGCAAAGGTGATTAATGTCAGTAGCATGGCGAAGATCAGGGGATCGGGAAGCCAGCGACTGACAAAGCGCGTCATAAAACGCGAGATGCGACCGATCATAGCGCCCCCTGTGGGAGCAAAAGATCATCAGCGACGGCGAACTGCGCTTCAGTTTTGGCACGCACAGTTTCTAAATCACAACCTTCGGCAATTTCAGTGAGCCACATCTTGCCATCGATAAAGCGGAACACCGCCAGTTCTGTCACCAGTATATGAACTGCGTGAAGCGCGGTTAGTGGCATGGTGCATTGACGTAAAATTTTTGCTGAACCATCTTTGGCGCAATGTTCCATGGCAATGATCACTTTGCGCGATCCGGTCACCAGATCCATCGCACCACCCATACCAGGCACCATTTTTCCTGGCACGACCCAGTTGGCGAGATTGCCTTGTTCATCGACCTGTAAGCCACCGAGTACACAGGCATCAATATGACCACCACGAATCAGCGCAAATGACATCGCGCTGTCGAACATCGCTGCGCCGGGTAAAACGCCACACGGTTGTCCGCCTGCGTTAACCAGATCTGGATGCGCTGTTGTGACCGGGCCTAAACCGAGGAAGCCGTTTTCCGATTGCAGAGTAATATGAATACCCTCCGGCAAATAGTTGGCGACCATTGTGGGTAAACCGATCCCTAAGTTAACGATGTCACCATCACAAAGTTCCTGCGCCACGCGGCGCGCAATACGTTGTTTTGCGTCCATTATTTGCTCTCCTGCGGAATGATGATGTGGTCGATAACGGCACCGGGGGTGACAATGTGGTCAGGTTGCAATTCGCCGGTGTCGACCAGTTCGTCGGGTTCCACCAGCGTGATGTCTGCTGCGAGAGCAATCAGGGGGTTAAAGTTGCGGGCGCTGAGTTGGTAGGTGAGGTTTCCGAGTGCGTCGCAACGGTGGGCGCGGATCAACGCCAGGTCTGCCCGCAATGGACGTTCAAGCAACCAGGTTTTGCCATCGAGGGTGAGCGTTTGTTTGCCTTCTTCGACGACGGTGCCGACACCGGTTGGGGTGAGAAAACCACCAAGTCCGGCACCGCCACAGCGAATTTGCTCAATCAACGTACCTTGCGGTACGAGAACGACCTCCATTTCGCCAGAAATCATACGCCGTCCGGTTTCCGGGTTGGTGCCGATATGTGAAGCGATGACTTTGCTGACCCGACCGTTGACGATCAGCGGGCCAGTACCAGTATCAATAAATGCCGTGTCATTGGCGATTAATGTCAGATCCCTGACACCGGACTCCAGTAATGCCTCAACGAGGCGGGGAGGCGTGCCAATTCCCATAAAACCACCAACCATAATGGTCATGCCATCACGAAAGAAGCTGGCGGCGTCCTCTATGCTCATCAATTTTGTTTTCATTTTTTATCCCTCTTGAATACACCGTTGTGGGTACACAGAAGGCATAGCAAGGGGAGTGCCAGAATGAAGTTATTCGATGTCGATTTCTAATGTATTGAAAAAAAGGGAATTAAAAAAATAAGGAGGGAAGGAGGTAATACACTGCTATGCAGAAATTTGCGCACTGTGCAAATTTCTGCATAGCAGTTTTTGTCTTACGTACCAGCTGGATCAATACCGTATTCTTGCAGTTTGTACATTAACGCGCGGCGACTGATACCGAGCATCAGTGCGGTGCGGGTACGGTTTCCCTCCTGTTGCTCCAGCACTTCAATAATGATCCGTTTCTCTTCACGCTTAATCTCTTCTTTGAGATTGCGTTCGCCAACTGGAGTGCTCTTCGCATCGCTATTCAGGCTTACAGACTGGCGAAATTGTGGTGGTAGATCTTCTGCAAAAATCACCGGTCCTGAGTTCATTACCACGGCGCGTTCAATGACGTTGGAAAGCTCTCGGATATTGCCTGGCCACGACCAGCTGGCGAGCAACGACATCGCGCTGGGGTCTATTTCGATAATATCGCGCTGGTTTTCGCTACTGAATTTTTGCAGAAAATGGTTGGCTAACAGGGAAATGTCTTCACGTCTCTCGCGAAGCGGCGGCAATATTAAATGAATTACGTTAAGGCGATAAAAGAGATCTTCACGGAAAGTCCCTTCTTTTACCATTGCGTCCAGGTCACGATTGGTAGCGGCAATAATGCGAATATCGACTTTGATGGTTTGATGACCACCAATCCGTTCAAATTCCCTTTCCTGTAAAATACGCAATAATTTGGCCTGCAATACCAATGGCATTTCACCTATTTCATCCAGGAATAACGTTCCGCTGTCGGCACGCTCAAAAAGCCCCTGACGTAGCGCTTGTGCACCAGTAAATGCGCCCTTTTCATGACCAAAAAGTTCGCTTTCAAGCAGGGATTCTGGTAGCGCGGCACAATTAATTTTAATAAATGGCCCATTGGCGCGTCGGGAGTTGTAATGGATCGCCCGGGCGATCAGCTCTTTACCCGTACCACTTTCGCCGCTGACTAATACGCTGGCCTGGGAGAGGGCGATTTTTGCCGTATCCTTGCAGATTTCCTTCATGGCCAGGCTGTTGGTTAATATGTGGCCCCACTGCCAACTGGCGCTTAGCGCTTGATGTAGCTGGCGAATCTCTTTCTTCATTGACTGCAGCTGTAATGCGCGCTGCACGACCAGGTTCAGTTCATCCAGATCAAACGGTTTGATTACGTAATCAAACGCACCGCTGCGTAAGGCTTCCACCGCCGTTTCGACCTCCGCATACGCGGTCATCAGGACAACGGGCGTACGAGGGTTGTGACCACGCATCGCTTTTAACGCGCTGATGCCATCCATTTCCGGCATCCTGATATCCATCAGCACTACGTCCGGCTGCACACGGGTGAACAGAGGCAAGGCTTCTTGTCCATTACTGGCGCAGTGAGTGTCATAACCCTGCAAAGAAAATGCGGTGGACAACATACGACGCACATTCTCTTCGTCGTCGACAATCAGGATTCGGTAAACAGCATTCATAAGGGCAAATTTTCCTGCGGATCAATCGGTAAGATAAGGGTAAATGTGGCACCACAGCCGGGGAGGCTGGCGACGCGTATATCGCCCTGATGCGCATTAATAATTCGTTGGCTTAGGGCGAGGCCAAGTCCCGTACCGGACGCTTTGGTGGTAAAGAAGGGATCAAAGATTTTTCTCTGTAGTGACAGGTCGATGCCGCAGCCGTTGTCTTCAATGGTGATCGCCTGCTGGTTAGCCGTATACATCCACGTGCGAATGCGGATTTCCCCGCGCGCGGTGATAGCTTGCACGGCATTGATCAACATATTCAGGATTACCTGCTTGAGTAGTTCTCGATCTGCCACGATCGCAGTGAGTGAAGGATCAAGCTCTGTAATAAAGTCGATCCGTGCCTGTACGCCGGAGGTTTGGGCAAGAATCAGCGTCTCTTCGATCAAGGCATTGAGATACACTTGTTGCCACTGGCTTTTACGCGGACGGGAAAAATCCAAAAGCTGCTGAATAACTTTATTAATGGAATCAATCTCATTCAGCACAATTGAGAGATATTCCTTGTGCTCTGACTGGGGAGTCTGTTGGCGAATGATTTGCACGTAACCCCGGATGGCGGTGAGAGGATTGCGCACTTCATGGGCTACGCCCGCCATCAGTTCCCCCAGGGTGGCGAGTCTTTCCGTCTGCGCCAGTCGCCGCTGGCCCTCTTTACGCGCCGTCAGATCGGAAAAAATCACTAAAGCGCCAATCATTTGGCCATGTCCGTCATGGATTCGGCTGGTGGTGGCGCTGATTTCAATGGTTCGGTCGCGTCCGGGATAGCTGATTTCCAGTGCCATATGTTCAATGCCGTGCGCCAGCGTATCGAGGACAGGGCTATAAAAATGGGTGTTGGCAAATAGCGTGGCGTAAGGCTGGCCTACCAGCTCGTGACGTTTGTATCCGGTAATGGCTTCCGCTGCGGGATTCATGGTGATCACATCGCCTTGTCGGTCAATGGCAATCACGGCATCGGCGGCATTTTCAATAATCAGGTCATTGAGTGTTTTCGATTCACGAAGCGCATCGGCAAGGTTATTCACACAACGGCTGATTTGCCCTAGTTCGCCAGGTAGCGGTGGCAATTGCGTAGGATTATTCTGCGCTAGCGTCGACAGACCCGCGGTGATGATATCGATGTTGGCGCTTAAACGACGGGAAAAAAGCACAATCAACAGCAGACTAATCAGCAGCCCGGCAGAAAGGACAATGATTATCCGCACGTCCATTTTCCATGCCTGACGACGAATATCCTCCGTTAATTCATTCGCCCATATATAACCAAGCACGATGCCCTGGCGTTCTATTGGGATCATGGAATTCATAATATCGCCGCGGACTTGCCTGCCGGAAAAGAGTTGTGGCGTGTTGGTTTGCATAACGATATTGCCGGGATGATCCGGGGTGATGCTAATACCTACATTGCTTTGATAGAGTGCCGACGGGGCATAAGTGATAATTGCATCCAGTCCTTTGTGGTAATAGCCAGCCCCGACACCGGGAAATGCTCGGGTAATACGTTCAGTGATGGGAGCCAACTCATGATTCAGTGCCTGGATGCGTGCCTCACGAGGCAGATGTTGGTAAAGCGCAAAGCGTTCTTCCAGTGCGGCGTTCAGCAACTGCACAACTGCCGCTAATTTTTTCTCTTTTTCAGATAAGACCGCTGACCGACCCTCAGTTTCTACGATATAACCAATAGATAGCGTCGGAATGATGACCATCAGGATTGCCATCATAATGAGCTGGTTGCGCAGACGACGTGGGTACAACCACTTCAGAGAGTGCATGCTGGGTATCCGGGTTGGTTTTTCAGGCAAACGACGATTATCAGGGGTTAAGGTAATGATTTCTCGGCGGTGTATCATATTCCAGAGAAGACAGAACATTGCGGTGGCACGCTTTTACCGCTACCTTAACCACACTCCATCGGTCACCTGAGGCGGAGCTTCGCCCCTTTGAAATACCTTGCTTCTTTTCGCACAACCCTGAAAGTCTCGCGCTACATGTTCAGAGCGCTGGCGTTATTGATCTGGCTGTTGATTGCTTTTTCATCAGTGTTTTACATCGTCAACGCTTTACATCAACGAGAATCTGAGATTCGTCAGGAATTTAATCTGAGCTCCGATCAGGCCCAGCGGTTTATTCAGCGCACCTCTGATGTCATGAAAGAGCTGAAGTACATTGCTGAAAATCGCTTATCCGTGGAAAACGGCGTGCTTTCTCCGCGTGGGCGTGAAACGCAAGCGGATGTGCCGGTTTTCGAACCGCTGTTTGCTGATTCCGATTGTTCCGCAATGAGCAACACCTGGCGAGGCTCCCTGGAGTCACTGGCGTGGTTTATGCGCTACTGGCGCGATAATTTCTCTGCGGCTTACGATCTCAACCGCGTGTTTTTAATCGGCAGCGATAACCTCTGTATGGCTAACTTTGGCCTGCGTGATATGCCCGTCGAACGTGACACCGCTCTGAAAGCCCTGCATGAACGCATTAACAAATATCGTAACGCGCCACAGGATGACAGTGGCAGTAATCTTTTCTGGATCAGTGAAGGGCCGCGTCCTGGGGTGGGATATTTCTACGCGCTGACGCCGGTTTATCTGGCAAACCGTTTGCAAGCGCTTTTAGGCGTAGAACAGACAATTCGGATGGAGAACTTCTTCCTGCCGGGGACGTTGCCGATGGGCGTCACCATTCTTGATGAAAATGGCCATACCCTGATTTCGCTGACCGGACCGGAAAGTAAGATTAAAGCCGAACCGCGTTGGATGCAGGAGCGATCCTGGTTTGGCTATACGCCAGGTTTCCGTGAGCTGGTGCTGAAAAAAAATCTACCGCCGTCTTCGCTAAGTATTGTCTATTCCGTGCCTGTTGATCAGGTGCTGGAACGTATTCGCATGTTGATACTTAACGCGATTTTGCTGAACGTGATTGCGGGTGCTGCATTGTTTACCCTCGCACGGATGTATGAGCGACGTATTTTTATTCCGGCGGAAAGTGACGCCCAGCGACTGGAAGAGCATGAGCAGTTTAACCGCAAGATAGTCGCCTCAGCGCCTGTGGGGATCTGCATTTTGCGAACTGTCGATGGCGTTAATATTTTGAGTAACGAACTGGCGCATACCTATCTCAACATGCTTACGCATGAGGATCGCCAACGGCTGACGCAAATTATTTGTGGCCAGCAGGTCAATTTTGTCGATGTCCTTACCAGTAACAATACCAACCTGCAAATCAGCTTTGTTCATTCGCGCTATCGTAATGAAAACGTGGCAATTTGCGTACTGGTAGATGTGTCTTCACGTGTGAAGATGGAAGAGTCGCTGCAAGAAATGGCGCAGGCAGCAGAACAGGCGAGCCAGTCAAAATCGATGTTCCTTGCTACCGTCAGCCACGAACTGCGAACGCCGCTTTATGGCATTATCGGCAACCTGGATCTATTACAAACCAAAGAGTTACCAAAAGGTGTCGACCGTCTGGTGACGGCAATGAATAACTCTTCCAGCCTGTTATTGAAAATTATTAGCGACATTCTCGATTTCTCGAAGATTGAATCGGAACAGTTGAAAATCGAACCTCGCGAGTTTTCACCGCGCGAAGTCATGAACCACATCACCGCCAACTATTTGCCGCTGGTGGTACGCAAGCAACTTGGTTTGTACTGCTTTATTGAGCCAGATGTACCGATGGCGCTCAATGGCGACCCAATGCGCTTACAGCAGGTGATCTCCAACCTGTTGAGTAATGCTATTAAATTTACCGATACCGGCTGCATTGTTCTGCATGTTCGCGTTGATGGTGATTATCTTTCTATTCGCGTACGCGATACCGGGGTGGGCATTCCAGCTAAAGAAGTGGTGCGGTTATTTGATCCGTTCTTCCAGGTAGGGACGGGCGTACAGCGTAACTTCCAGGGTACTGGTCTGGGACTGGCGATTTGTGAAAAACTGATCAGCATGATGGACGGTGACATTTCGGTGGATTCTGAACCGGGAATGGGCAGCCAGTTTACGGTGCGTATTCCACTGTATGGCGCGCAGTATCCGCAGAAAAAAGGTGTCGAAGGATTAACGGGTAAACGTTGCTGGCTGGCGGTACGCAATGCGTCACTCTGTCAGTTCCTCGAAACCAGCTTGCAGCGTAGCGGTATAGTCGTTGCAACATACGAAGGGCAGGAACCGGCCTCCGAAGATGTGTTGATCACCGATGATGTGGTGAGTAAAAAATGGCAGGGCAGGGCGGTTGTGACTTTCTGTCGTCGTCATATCGGTATCCCTCTGGAGAAAGCGCCTGGTGAATGGGTACACAGTGTGGCAGCCCCGCACGAGCTACCGGCATTGCTGGCACGCATCTATCTGATAGAAATGGAGAGCGACGATCCTGCTAACTCTCTGCCGTCGACCGACAAAGTGGTCAGCAATAACGACGATATGATGATTCTGGTCGTGGACGATCATCCAATTAACCGTCGTCTGTTGGCCGATCAGCTTGGCTCGTTGGGCTATCAGTGTAAGACGGCGAATGATGGTGTTGATGCGCTTAATGTTCTTAGTAAGAATCACATTGATATCGTGTTAAGTGATGTCAACATGCCGAATATGGATGGCTATCGGTTAACGCAACGTATCCGCCAGCTGGGACTGACGTTGCCGGTAATAGGGGTAACGGCCAATGCGTTGGCTGAAGAGAAACAGCGGTGTCTGGAGTCCGGTATGGATAGCTGTCTGTCTAAGCCAGTGACGTTGGATGTTATAAAACAGACGCTGACGATGTATGCCGAGAGGGTCAGGAAAGCGCGAGAATCGTAAGCCGGATAAGGCGTTTACGCCGCATCCGGCAATCGGTGCAAATGCCAGATGCGACGCTGATGCGTCTTATCTGGCCTACATTATTGTAATCCATTGAAATAATGGAATTTGTAGGCCGGATAAGGCGTTTACGCTGCATCCGGTAATCGGTGCAAATGCCAGATGCGACGCTGACGCGTCTTATCTGGCCTACATTATCGAAATCCATTGAAATAATGGGATTTGTAGGCCGGATAAGGTGTTTACGCTGCATCCGGCAATCGGAGCAAATGCCAGATGCGGCGCTGGCGCGTCTTATCTGACCTACATTATCGAAATCCATTGAAATAATGGAATTTGTAAGCCGGATAAGGCGTTTACGCCGCATCCGGTAATCGGTGCAAATGCCAGATGCGACGCTGACGCGTCTTATCTGGCCTACATTATCGAAATCCATTGAAATAATGGAATTTGTAGGCCGGATAAGGCGTTTACGCCGCATCCGGCAATCGGAGCAAATGCCAGATGCGGCGCTGGCGCGTCTTATCTGGCCTACCTTATTGTAATCCATTGAAATAATGGAATTTGTAGGCCGGATAAGGCGTTTACGCTGCATCCGGTAATCGGAGTTTATCGGGAATGCGGGAAATTACTCTTTATCCGCCGGACTTAACGTCACAGAAGAGAGATAATTCAACAGAGCGATATCGTTCTCGACTCCCAGCTTCATCATTGCGGATTTTTTCTGGCTACTGATGGTTTTAATGCTTCGGTTCAGCTTTTTAGCAATCTCGGTAACCAGGAAGCCTTCGGCAAACAGGCGCAGAACTTCACTCTCTTTTGGTGAGAGGCGCTTGTCACCGTAACCGCCAGCACTGATTTTCTCTAACAGCCGAGAAACGCTTTCCGGAGTAAATTTCTTACCTTTCTGTAGCGCGGCGAGCGCTTTCGGCAGGTCGGTCGGCGCACCTTGTTTCAGAACGATCCCTTCGATATCCAGGTCCAGTACCGCGCTAAGAATAGCCGGGTTGTTGTTCATGGTCAGAACAATAATCGACAGACTTGGGAAGTGGCGCTTGATGTACTTGATTAAGGTAATGCCATCGCCGTATTTATCGCCAGGCATGGAGAGATCGGTAATCAAAACATGCGCATCCAGCTTCGGCAGGTTATTGATCAGTGCTGTAGAGTCCTCAAATTCGCCGACAACATTCACCCACTCGATTTGCTCAAGTGATTTGCGAATACCGAACAAGACTATCGGATGGTCATCAGCAATAATTACGTTCATATTGTTCATGTAATAGGCTACCTTGCTACAGCAAGCTCTTGACATAGCTGTCAATGTCGCTGATGTATTTTTCTATTCCTGGGACATCCTTCTCGCGAATAAGATGTTCCAGCGTTTCACATAACTGCTTGCCGGGCACCAGATTAAGCATGGCAAACACGCCTTTCAGACGATGAGCCGTTTGGGCTAACGCAGCAAAGTCACTGGTTGCTGCCTCAGTATATAGCCTCTTAACATCATCCGGTACTGTGTCTACAAAGAGCGCATAATAGCCGCTGGCATGGAGTTGTGCATTTTCATCTCCGCCCAGAGGCGATTCTGTCACCTCTTCCTGCGCTAGTTGCACTTCGATCAATTGTAAGACCGCTTCCTGCATAGCGTTGCTCATATTGAAGTTGACGCACAATTGACCAGGTCCAATTTCCCGTACGCCAGACTCATCATCGCTTAAAAGCAAGCCAGAGGCAGTAAGATTAGACGGATTATCCGTTAAAAAGATATCATAATCTTGACTAATTAATCTTTCATCCGGTGTGATGCAGGTTGCCCCCCAATTTTCTAACTGGCGAGTGACAATATTCCGAATTTCTGCGGAAGTTATGTCCATCATCACGCTAACATCATCCAGTAAACGCTCTTCTTCCTCTTCTACTTCCGGTTCCGCAGTGGGCATTTTGATATGCACGGAATAACGTGTACCAAGCTCGTCGCGCGTTTTGATGTTTAAATGACCGCCTAGCTTGCGCGCCAGTTGATCGCTCAACCAGAATGCTAACGGATCCGCCTTGCCGTAGCGATCGCTTTGGGTCTGGTTGATGAACGGGAAGTGCAAATTATCCATTTCATGAATACTTATGCCATCTCCGGTGTCCAGAATGCGGAAAGTCAGACGTTCTTCGGAAGATTCGTCCTGGTCAACCTCAAGGGTAATTTTCCCCATTTGCGTTGAGGTGACAGCATATTGCATCAGTAACAGCAAAATACGGCGTAGGGCATCGCGATCGCCGCAGCGCATATCGTGTACTTTTAGATGATTGTTAATCAATAGCTGCAAACCTTTACGCTTGATGGCTGGCAACACGGAAGGCACGACTTCATCAATTAAATCCTGCACGGAGAAAAGCTCGCTCTCGCTTTTCCAGCTATCGTCGGCAAGCATATTTGCTAACTGGATTTCATCGACCAGGCGCACCAGCACATCAGCCTGATTCGCCAGTTGTTTGCTTTCCGGTGTGTTGAGTTTGGCTGCGCTTTCCGCCAGGGAGCGTGCTGGTTCTTTTAGTGCATCGCCAATATTTTTCATAAAGGCCATCCGGCCTTGCTGATTTTTCTCGTACAGACGCTGCGCCTGCTTGAGTTTCTTGTTCACCAGTACTTCGCGATCTTGATCGCGAATAATGAAGATTTGTGTACGCGGCGCGACCTGGCTGCGGAACATACGGATCTCATACAGTTCGTTATTGATCGTCGCCTGAATGATGCCCTGATGCTGTTCTGCCATAGTGGTGATGTTTTGCAGATTCAAATGCGGCAGCAGGTGATCGGCAATTTTGTTACTTATTACTGTGCGATTCGATTCCTGATCGTGAACCAGCAGGCCGAGCGGCAGCAGTGACACGATCTCTTCATTGATGGCCCGCAAAACGCGCAGTTCATTGTTCACTGCCGTGCTGGGTACGCTTTCGGTGGTGCGGCCAGAGAAATGGCGGAAGGTGGTATAGCCAAACAGCGCCAGCGCCAGCAAACCGATGTTCAGCAGCAGCGGCAGGAGAATGTTTTGCAACGTATCCAGCAGCAATGTGCCATAAGGAACCTGCCAGACCAGACGCATATCCGTGGAGTTTAGCGCCGAAGAGATTTCAATCTTCGAACTATTAAAGTGGATACTGACGCTATCCGTCGCTTCTTTCTCATTATTATTGGTTCCCGCAGCTGTCGCGTCTGGCTCCAGACGGAAACTATCCAGCGGCATCCCCGGCGGGATCAAATCATTAATAGGCAGATCAAAAGCGACTACCGTCGCCAGATGCCCCGGCTGGTTAAAGGTGGTGCGCAGGGTAAAATAATGTCCGTTCTGCCAGGCCAGGCGGCGCAGGTTAGAAAAACTTTCGCGTTCATCCAGGGCGTTGGCCTGTTGCAACATCTCTGCGCGACGAGAATCAACAATGTCACTGACGGTCGACTCTTTAAATCCCGAGGTGAGATCTTTGAGCGGTAGGGTGGAGATCAAAACCAGGCTGTTATCCTGGCCGTTCAGATAGTACATCGACCAGGGTACATTCTCTGCGCCCCATAATGTGTCCAGATAAGTGGACATTCTTTGGGTCATCTCAAGCGTTGAGTTGTCGTGGGAACCAAAGATCAGGGCTTCCGTTTTGCGGCGCGGTTTTTCCAGATAATAGACATCCTGTTTCAGGCGCGTCTCCTGCAACCCTTCGCTGGAGGAGGTAGAGGCCGTCGCGGCAATGTTGTCGTAGATTTGCCAGGTCACATAACGCCATGTATCGACGCGCTTTTGTATGGCATGGGTAATATCAACGATCTGGTAGCTTTTATCTTTCAGCCAGGCGTTAACGGCGCTTTGTACCATTACACCCATCGTCACCAGTAACACGATGATCAGCAGTAAAAAGAAGCGGGTAATGCTCCCCGGTAGGAGTGAAAAGCGGGTCGTGGCCGTTGTCTCTTTCTGACGCATTCGTGTTTATGACCTGTTAAAACTTCGCAAAGTGATAGGGCAGTATAAAGGGTACAGTGTGAAATTCCAGACTCTTACCTGATTGATGTTAAGGCATTAGCCGACGATATTTCACATTTTGCGCTGCGGTAAATAAATGTACAAATGCGTTGTTAATGTACAAATAACCCACAGGCATGAAGAAAATTATCAGGAAAATAGCGCAGATAGATTTTGTCGGTAATTGTTGTCGTTTTTTACGAAATAGTTAACGATTGTTATAATTTTGCTACGGTAGCACAGGAAAATAAAAGATGTGTAAAGAAGGGTAAAAAAAACCGGATGCGATGCATCCGGCCGAAATAGGGGTAAACAGACATTCAGAAATGAATGACGGTAATAAATAAAGTTAATGATGATAGCGAGAGATATTTTAGTTGCGAGTGAAGAATTTGTTTTAACATTCAGTGCGGTCAAAGACTTAAGATTAAGTTATTGTTTTAAAGGTCGAAATAATCTTACTTGATGTTTAGTGCGTTATTTGCTCAACCATTAGAATTTGAAAAAGTTCCATCACATTTACATTTTGAAATACCTATGTGGATATTTGAAACATCTTAAAAGTTTTAGTATCATATTCGTGTTGGATTATTCTGCATTTTTGGGGAGAATGGACCTGCCGACTGATTAATGAGGGTTAATCAGTATGCAGTGGCATAAAAAAGCAAATAAAGGCATATAACAGAGGGTTAATAACATGAAAGTTAAAGTACTGTCCCTCCTGGTCCCAGCTCTGCTGGTAGCAGGCGCAGCAAATGCTGCTGAAGTTTACAACAAAGACGGCAACAAATTAGATCTGTACGGTAAAGTAGACGGCCTGCACTATTTCTCTGACGACAAGTCTGTAGATGGCGACCAGACCTACATGCGTCTTGGCTTCAAAGGTGAAACTCAGGTTACTGACCAGCTGACCGGTTACGGCCAGTGGGAATATCAGATCCAGGGCAACGCTCCGGAAAGCGAAAACAACTCCTGGACCCGTGTGGCATTTGCTGGTCTGAAATTCCAGGACATCGGTTCTTTCGACTACGGTCGTAACTACGGCGTTGTTTACGACGTAACTTCCTGGACCGACGTACTGCCAGAATTCGGTGGCGATACTTACGGTTCTGACAACTTCATGCAGCAGCGTGGTAACGGCTTCGCGACCTACCGTAACACCGACTTCTTCGGTCTGGTTGACGGCCTGAACTTTGCAGTTCAGTACCAGGGCAAAAACGGTAGCGTAAGCGGCGAAGGCATGACCAACAACGGTCGTGGCGCTCTGCGTCAGAACGGCGACGGTGTCGGCGGTTCTATCACTTATGATTACGAAGGCTTCGGTATCGGTGCTGCAGTTTCCAGCTCCAAACGTACTGATGATCAGAACAGCATTGCTTACATCGGTAACGGCGACCGTGCTGAAACCTACACTGGTGGTCTGAAATACGACGCTAACAACATCTACCTGGCTGCTCAGTACACCCAGACCTACAACGCAACTCGCGTAGGTTCCCTGGGTTGGGCGAACAAAGCACAGAACTTCGAAGCTGTTGCTCAGTACCAGTTCGACTTCGGTCTGCGTCCGTCTGTAGCATACCTGCAGTCTAAAGGTAAAAACCTGGGTGTCGTTGCTGGTCGTAACTACGACGACGAAGATATCCTGAAATATGTTGATGTTGGTGCTACCTACTACTTCAACAAAAACATGTCCACCTACGTTGACTACAAAATCAACCTGCTGGACGACAACCAGTTCACCCGCGCTGCTGGCATCAACACTGATGACATCGTAGCTCTGGGTCTGGTTTACCAGTTCTAATTTCGATTTCTATCGACAAAGGGCCTTCGGGCCCTTTTTTCATTGTTTTCAGCGTACAAACGCGTTTTTTTGGTGTACTCTTGCGACCGTTCGCATGAGGATAATCACATATGGAAATAAACTTTACCCGCGTGGCATTGCTGGCTGCCATGCTCTTCTTTGTCGGTTGCGATCAAAAACCACAACCCGCCAACTCCCACGCTACTGAAGCGACTGTTCTTGAAGGCAAAACAATGGGAACCTTCTGGCGTGCCAGCATCCCTAGCATTGACGCCAAACGCAGTGCTGAACTTAAAGAGAAGATTCAGACCCAGCTGGACGCTGACGATCAGCTGCTTTCGACCTATAAAAAAGACTCCGCGCTGATGCGCTTTAACGACTCGCAAAGCCTGACACCGTGGCCGGTAAGTGAAGCGATGGCTGATATTATCACCACCTCGCTACGTATTGGCGCAAAGACCGATGGCGCGATGGATATTACTGTCGGGCCACTGGTGAATCTGTGGGGCTTTGGTCCGGAACAACAACCGGTACAAATTCCGAGCCAGGAACAAATTGATGCAATGAAAGCCAAAACCGGCTTACAGCACCTGACGGTCATCAATCAGTATCATCAGCAGTACCTGCAAAAAGATCTTCCGGATTTATATGTCGATCTTTCGACCGTCGGCGAAGGCTATGCCGCCGATCATTTGGCACGCTTGATGGAGCAGGAAGGTATTTCCCGCTACCTGGTATCGGTGGGGGGAGCGCTGAACAGCCGCGGTATGAACGGCGAAGGTCAGCCGTGGCGAGTGGCAATTCAAAAACCAACCGATAAAGAAAACGCGGTTCAGGCGGTAGTGGATATCAACGGTCACGGTATCAGTACCTCCGGCAGCTATCGCAATTATTACGAACTGGACGGCAAACGCCTTTCCCATGTTATCGATCCGCAAACCGGACGACCTATCGAACATAATCTGGTGTCCGTGACGGTGATTGCTCCGACGGCACTGGAAGCTGACGCCTGGGATACAGGTTTGATGGTGCTCGGGCCAGAGAAAGCCAAAGAAGTCGTTCGCCGGGAAGGGCTGGCGGTTTATATGATCACCAAAGAAGGTGATAGTTTTAAAACCTGGATGTCGCCGCAGTTTAAAAGCTTCCTTGTCAGCGAAAAAAATTAAAGCGCAAGATTGTTGGTTTTTGCGTGATGGTGACCGGGCAGACTAAAGGCTATCCTTAACCTGGGAGCTGATTATGAAAAACGCCACACGCTTAACTGACGATCAACGCTGGCAATCGGTCTTAGCCCGCGACCCGAATGCCGACGGCGAATTCGTTTTCGCCGTGCGCACCACGGGTATCTTTTGCCGTCCGTCTTGCCGCGCGAGACATGCCTTGCGGGAAAACGTCTCCTTCTACGCAAATGCCAGCGAGGCACTCGTCGCCGGATTTCGCCCCTGCAAACGCTGCCAACCTGATAAAGCCAATGCCCAGCAACACCGGTTGGATAAAATCACCCACGCGTGTCGACTACTGGAACAGGAAACGCCTGTAACGCTTGAAGCCTTAGCCGACCAGGTGGCGATGAGTCCATTCCATCTGCATCGTTTATTTAAAGCCACCACCGGAATGACGCCAAAAGCCTGGCAACAGGCCTGGCGTGCTCGTCGCTTGCGCGAATCGCTGGCGAAAGGGGAGAGTGTCACCCAGGCGATTCTGAACGCAGGATTCCCCGACGGCAGCAGTTACTACCGCAAAGCCGACGAAACGTTGGGTATGACGGCTAAACAGTTTCGTCACGGTGGCGAAAACCTGGCTGTGCGTTATGCGCTGGCCGATTGTGAACTGGGGCGCTGCCTGGTGGCAGAAAGCGAGCGGGGGATTTGCGCGATTCTGCTGGGCGACGATGACGGGACATTAATCAGCGAACTCCGTCAGATGTTTCCTGCCGCTGACAACGCGCCGGCGGATCCGATATTTCAGCAACATATACGTGAGGTTATCGCCAGCCTCAATAACCGCGATACGCCGCTGACGTTACCGCTGGATATTCGCGGCACCGCTTTTCAACAACAAGTCTGGCAGGCGCTTCGCACTATACCTTGTGGTGAAACGGTGAGTTACCAGCAACTGGCGAACGCGATTGGCAAACCAAAAGCCGTTCGCGCCGTAGCCAGTGCCTGCGCCGCCAATAGATTAGCTATTATTATCCCTTGTCATCGGGTAGTACGCTGTGATGGCGCACTTTCTGGTTACCGCTGGGGCGTGTCGCGCAAAGCGCACTTGCTGCGCCGCGAAGCTGATCATGAGGAGAGGTAATGTTGGATCTGTTTGCTGATGCTGAACCGTGGCACGAATCGCTGGCTTCCGGCGCGGTGATTTTGCGCCGTTTTGCTTTTAACGTTGCGGAACAACTGATGCACGATATCAGTGGCATTGCCAGCCAGTCGCCGTTTCGCCAGATGGTCACTCCTGGCGGATATACCATGTCGGTGGCGATGACCAACTGCGGGCATCTGGGCTGGACGACCAATCGGCAAGGTTATCTCTATTCGCCCATTGATCCGCAAACAAATCAACCGTGGCCTGCCATGCCGCAAAGTTTTTATGATTTATGTCGGCGCGCGGCCACGGCAGCGGGCTATCCAGATTTCCAGCCTGACGCTTGCCTTATTAACCGCTACGCCCCGGGCGCGAAACTGTCGCTGCATCAGGATAAAGACGAACCAGATCTGCGCGCGCCAATTGTTTCTGTTTCTCTGGGCTTACCCGCGATTTTTCAATTTGGCGGCCTGAAACGAAATGATCCGCTCAAACGTTTGTTGCTGGAACATGGCGATGTGGTGGTGTGGGGCGGTGAATCACGGCTGTTTTATCACGGTATTCAACCACTAAAAGCAGGGTTTCATCCACTCACCGCCGACTGCCGCTACAACCTGACCTTCCGTCAGGCAGGTAAAAAAGAATAAAAATAAGAATTATTATTGCTGTGCACGCGGAGATGTTTAAACTGCGGGCTGTAATTCATTGTCCGGGTTTTCTGCATGGAACTTCTTGTACTTGTCTGGCGGCAGTATCGCTGGCCATTTATCAGTGTGATGGCGCTAAGCCTCGCCAGTGCGGCATTAGGCATTGGCTTAATTGCTTTTATCAATCAGCGCCTTATCGAAACGGCGGATACCAGTCTGCTGGTGTTGCCGGAGTTTCTGGGGTTATTGCTGCTGTTAATGGCGGTAACACTGGGATCGCAACTGGCACTTACTACGCTGGGCCATCACTTCGTTTACCGACTGCGTAGCGAATTTATCAAGCGGATACTGGATACCCACGTCGAGCGTATCGAACAACTTGGTAGCGCCTCGCTGCTGGCGGGGTTAACCAGCGATGTGCGCAATATCACCATTGCTTTTGTGCGTCTGCCGGAACTGGTGCAGGGGATCATTCTCACTATCGGTTCAGCGGCGTATTTGTGGATGTTGTCGGGCAAAATGTTGCTGGTAACGGCTATCTGGATGGCAGTCACCATTTGGGGCGGTTTTGTACTGGTGGCGCGGGTGTACAAGCATATGGCGACTCTGCGTGAAACCGAAGACAAACTGTACTCGGATTTTCAAACCGTGCTGGAAGGGCGCAAAGAGCTGACTCTGAACCGTGAGCGCGCCGAGTATGTGTTTAACAACCTCTACATTCCTGATGCGCAAGAGTATCGCCATCATATTATCCGCGCAGACACCTTCCATCTTAGTGCCGTGAACTGGTCGAACATTATGATGCTGGGCGCTATCGGCCTGGTATTCTGGATGGCAAATAGCCTGGGTTGGGCTGATACCAACGTTGCCGCGACCTATTCGTTGACGCTGTTATTCCTGCGTACGCCACTGCTTTCGGCGGTTGGCGCATTGCCGACGCTGCTGACGGCGCAGGTGGCGTTTAACAAGCTGAACAAATTCGCGCTCGCACCTTTCAAAGCGGAGTTTCCGCGTCCGCAGGCGTTTCCCAACTGGCAAACGCTGGAGCTGCGTAATGTTACGTTTGCTTATCAGCATAACGCGTTTTCCGTTGGGCCGATTAACCTCACCATTAAACGTGGCGAACTGCTGTTTCTGATTGGTGGCAATGGTAGCGGCAAATCGACGCTGGCGATGTTGTTGACGGGGTTGTATCAGCCACAAAGCGGCGAAATCTTGCTGGATGGCAAACCTGTCAGCGGCGAACAACCGGAAGATTATCGCAAACTGTTTTCGGCGGTGTTTACCGATGTCTGGTTATTTGATCAACTGCTGGGGCCGGAGGGCAAACCTGCTAACCCGCAACTGGTTGAGAAGTGGCTGGCGCAGCTGAAAATGGGTCATAAGCTTGAGTTAAGTAACGGGCGTATTGTTAACCTGAAGTTATCGAAAGGGCAGAAAAAACGCGTGGCGCTGTTGCTGGCTTTGGCAGAAGAACGCGATATTATTCTGCTGGATGAATGGGCGGCGGATCAGGATCCACATTTCCGCCGTGAGTTTTATCAGGTGCTGCTGCCGCTGATGCAGGAGATGGGGAAAACTATTTTCGCCATCAGTCATGATGACCATTACTTTATCCACGCCGACCGCCTGCTGGAAATGCGCAACGGGCAACTTAGCGAGCTGACCGGCGAAGAGCGTGACGCTGCTTCGCGTGATGCCGTTGCCCGGACGGCATAATATTACGACGCTGACCTGGCGGACCGCTGCCGCCAGGTCAATATTCTAAAAATCCCCCCGTATCTAATAACCCTATAATTAATCAACGAAATTATAATGTTTATAAAATTAGGAGATAATTTATAAACATTATTTAAATATTGTTACTTAAGTGTTACCGTTGATGCCGCGCAAATCTCACCTGCAATAAAGCGACTAAAAGTAAGGCATTAACAAGATGAAAAAAGTGACTGCCATGCTCTTCTCGATGGCCGTGGGGCTTAATGCCGTTTCGATGGCGGCAAAAGCGAAAGCGTCCGAGGAGCAGGAAACTGATGTACTGTTGATTGGCGGCGGCATTATGAGCGCCACGTTGGGGACCTATTTACGCGAGCTGGAGCCTGAATGGTCGATGACCATGGTGGAGCGCCTGGAGGGTGTCGCGCAGGAGAGTTCGAACGGCTGGAACAACGCCGGAACCGGGCATTCTGCACTGATGGAACTGAACTACACCCCGCAAAACGCCGATGGCAGCATCAGTATCGAAAAAGCAGTCGCCATTAACGAAGCATTTCAGATTTCCCGCCAGTTCTGGGCGCACCAGGTCGAGCGCGGCGTGCTGCGTACTCCGCGTTCATTTATCAATACCGTTCCGCACATGAGCTTTGTCTGGGGCGAAGATAACGTCAACTTCCTGCGCGCCCGTTACGCGGCCTTGCAACAAAGTTCGTTGTTCCGCGGTATGCGTTACTCCGAAGATCACGCGCAAATCAAAGAGTGGGCGCCACTCGTGATGGAAGGACGCGATCCGCAGCAGAAAGTGGCTGCGACACGTACAGAAATCGGCACCGATGTGAACTATGGTGAAATCACTCGCCAGTTAATTGCTTCCTTGCAGAAAAAATCTAACTTCTCGCTGCAACTCAGTAGCGAAGTCCGCGGCCTCAAACGTAATGACGACAACACCTGGACCGTCACCATTGCCGATCTGAAAAATGGCACAGTACAGAACATTCGCGCGAAATTTGTCTTTATCGGTGCGGGCGGTGCGGCGCTGAAGCTTTTGCAAGAATCCGGTATCCCGGAAGCGAAAGAGTACGCTGGTTTCCCGGTGGGCGGTCAGTTCCTCGTCTCGGAAAACCCTGACGTGGTTAATCACCATCTGGCGAAGGTTTACGGTAAAGCATCTGTCGGTGCGCCGCCGATGTCGGTTCCGCATATTGATACCCGTGTTCTGGACGGTAAACGCGTAGTGCTGTTTGGACCATTTGCCACCTTCTCAACCAAATTCCTCAAAAACGGTTCGTTGTGGGATCTGATGAGTTCCACCACCACCTCTAATGTGATGCCGATGATGCACGTCGGGCTGGATAATTTCGATCTGGTGAAATACCTGATTAGTCAG
Source organism: Escherichia sp. E14S1 (assembly GCF_004211995.1). Classification (NCBI taxonomy): domain Bacteria; kingdom Pseudomonadati; phylum Pseudomonadota; class Gammaproteobacteria; order Enterobacterales; family Enterobacteriaceae; genus Escherichia; species Escherichia sp. E14S1. The sequence continues at coordinate 195,743 of NZ_RHJQ01000008.1, read as the reverse complement.
GTGATGTTGAGTGAAGAGGATCGTTTTGCAGCGCTGAAAGAGTACTATCCACAGGCGAAAAAAGAGGACTGGCGTTTATGGCAAGCGGGGCAGCGCGTACAGATTATCAAGCGTGATGCCGACAAAGGCGGCGTACTGCGTCTGGGAACAGAAGTGGTCAGTGACCAGCAAGGAACCATTGCTGCGCTGCTGGGGGCATCGCCGGGGGCGTCAACCGCCGCACCGATTATGTTGAATCTGCTGGAAAAAGTGTTTGGTGATCGTGTTTCCAGCCCGCAATGGCAGGCCACGCTGAAAGCGATCGTTCCGTCTTATGGACGTAAGCTGAATGGTGATGTGGCAGCAACGGAACGTGAGTTGCAGTACACCAGCGAAGTGCTGGGGCTGAAATACGACAAACCGCAGGCGGCAGACAGTACGCCGAAACCGCAGTTGAAACCGCAACCCGTTCAAAAAGAAGTCGCGGATATTGCGTTGTAATGATGTGCCACATTCGGCATGGTATGCCGGATGTGGCGTATGCTGATAAGACGCGCCAGCGTCGCATCAGGCACCGGCTCGGACGTTAGATGTCGGATGCGGTGTAACCGCCTTATCCGACCGACGGGCGGTACGCTGTGTTTAGCGAACTACCGCGTTGTCAATCTTCTCTTCCGCCTTCCAGATGCGGTACTTCACATCCACATTGTCTGGCGTATACACCACGATCGGCAGCTTGCTGTTGTAACGCAGCATTCCAGTATCGCCCAGATACGCGGTGACAAATTTCTTCTCTTTCTTGCCATCCGGGCAGGCCATCATCGTGGAAACCGGGGAGCTAACTTTATCAAAGACATAATAATCATAGCCCCAGCCTTCCAGCGTTTTGCTTTCCAGTTTCCCGCCGAGACGATGCAGATTGCAGTCAACTTCCAGCGTCTGACCGATTAACAGTTCTACTTTCAGGGTAGATTCATCTTCTTGCGGGGTTAACTGAATCACCTGACGCTTCATCCCTTTTTCAGCTTGCGGATAAGGGGCGATTTTTTCCAGTGGCTGAACGCTTTCTGCCGCCCAGGCTGAAGTTGTGGCGAAAGCGGCAAACAATACTGCAGGTAGAATGGTCTTCATTTTTGCTTTCCTTCTTCATTTATAGGTTTTCACCGATGATGTCGCTGAAGGTTAACATATTCATCAGATTTATTAATTTGCTTTATGAATAATGCATAGAATATTCAGACAACTTTACCTTCTCTTTTGGAGTTATATGCTGATGGGTGGCGAAGCCTGGAAGAATATCTTTGGTGAATTTATCGCTATGTAAAATTGTTTATAACCGGTTGAAATGTGAATAAAAGCCCATTTTTGCCAGCCTTCCCGCCACTCTTTTGATCCTGCTACAGGTTTTACCCCGATCGGGGTATGCATCTTTGACACATCCTTTAATATCTTAGCGCCTATAAAAATGGCTTATTAATTACGCGGTTTCTTTGGTCGCTCTCAATTTTCAGAGCACGTTAATGATGGAAGGTCAATGTGAAGATTGATGCATCCCGTCGGGGCATACTCACTGGTCGCTGGCGCAAAGCCAGTAACGGTATCCGTCCGCCCTGGTCCGGTGATGAATCTCATTTTCTGGCCCATTGCACCCGCTGCGATGCCTGTATTAATGCTTGTGAAAACAACATTCTGCAACGCGGCGCGGGTGGCTATCCGAGCGTTAATTTCAAAAATAACGAGTGCAGCTTCTGTTACGCCTGCGCGCAGGCTTGCCCCGAATCGCTATTTTCTCCGCGCCACACCAGGGCCTGGGATTTGCAGTTCACCATTGGGGACGCGTGCCTGGCGTATCAGTCAGTTGAATGTCGCCGCTGTCAGGATAGCTGTGAGCCAATGGCAATTATCTTTCGCCCGACGCTCTCCGGGATCTACCAGCCGCAACTTAATAGCCAACTTTGCAACGGATGTGGAGCATGTGCAGCCAGTTGTCCGGTATCAGCCATAACTGCGGAGTATCTCCATGCACACTAACTGGCAAGTTTGCAGCCTGGTCGTGCAGGCCAAAAGCGAACGAATTTCAGACATCAGCACCCAACTGAACGCCTTTCCCGGCTGTGAAGTTGCTGTCAGCGACGCGCCGAGCGGTCAGTTGATTGTGGTGGTGGAAGCAGAAGACAGCGAAACGCTGATCCAAACCATTGAGTCAGTACGCAACGTAGAGGGCGTGCTGGCGGTGTCGCTGGTTTATCACCAGCAGGAAGAGCAAGGTGAGGAAACACCATGAAACTCAGTCGTCGTAGCTTTATGAAAGCTAACGCCGTTGCGGCCGCTGCGGCGGCTGCCGGTCTCAGCGTGCCGGGCGTTGCCCGCGCCGTTGTTGGTCAGCAGGAAGCCATTAAATGGGATAAAGCGCCGTGCCGTTTCTGCGGTACTGGTTGCGGCGTTCTGGTCGGAACGCAGCAGGGGCGTGTGGTGGCCTGTCAGGGCGACCCGGACGCACCGGTTAACCGTGGCCTGAACTGCATTAAGGGCTATTTCCTGCCCAAAATCATGTACGGTAAAGACCGTTTGACGCAGCCGCTTCTGCGTATGAAAAACGGTAAATATGACAAAGAAGGCGAGTTCACCCCAATCACCTGGGATCAAGCCTTTGATGTGATGGAAGAGAAATTCAAAACCGCCCTGAAAGAAAAAGGGCCGGAATCGATCGGTATGTTCGGTTCTGGTCAGTGGACTATCTGGGAAGGTTATGCCGCGTCCAAGCTGTTCAAAGCGGGCTTCCGCTCGAACAACATCGACCCGAACGCGCGTCACTGTATGGCGTCGGCAGTAGTTGGCTTTATGCGTACCTTTGGTATGGATGAGCCGATGGGCTGCTATGACGACATCGAGCAGGCTGACGCGTTTGTGCTGTGGGGCGCAAACATGGCGGAGATGCACCCGATCCTCTGGTCGCGCATCACTAACCGTCGTCTCTCTAACCAGAACGTCACCGTGGCGGTGCTTTCTACCTACCAGCATCGTAGCTTCGAGCTGGCGGATAACGGCATCATCTTTACGCCGCAATCTGACCTGGTGATCCTGAACTACATCGCCAACTATATCATTCAAAACAATGCGATAAATCAGGACTTCTTCAGCAAGCACGTTAACCTGCGCAAAGGGGCGACGGACATCGGCTACGGTTTACGTCCGACCCATCCGCTGGAAAAAGCAGCGAAGAATCCGGGGTCTGACGCCTCCGAACCGATGAGCTTTGAAGATTACAAAGCCTTCGTTGCCGAGTATACGCTGGAAAAAACCGCCGAAATGACTGGCGTACCAAAAGATCAGCTGGAACAGCTGGCTCAGCTGTATGCCGATCCGAACAAGAAAGTCATCTCCTACTGGACGATGGGCTTCAACCAGCATACCCGAGGTGTGTGGGCCAACAACCTGGTCTACAACCTGCACCTGCTGACCGGCAAAATTTCCCAGCCGGGTTGCGGTCCGTTCTCCCTGACCGGGCAGCCTTCCGCGTGTGGTACTGCGCGTGAAGTGGGCACCTTTGCTCACCGTCTGCCTGCGGACATGGTGGTGACTAACGAGAAACACCGTGATATCTGCGAGAAGAAGTGGAATATCCCGAGCGGCACCATTCCGGCGAAAATCGGTCTGCACGCGGTGGCACAAGACCGTGCGCTGAAAGACGGCAAACTGAATGTTTACTGGACCATGTGTACCAACAACATGCAGGCCGGGCCGAATATTAATGAAGAGCGTATGCCGGGCTGGCGCGATCCGCGCAACTTTATCATCGTCTCCGATCCGTATCCGACAGTCAGTGCGCTGGCCGCCGACTTGATCCTGCCGACCGCAATGTGGGTAGAGAAAGAGGGGGCTTACGGTAACGCCGAACGCCGTACTCAATTCTGGCGTCAGCAGGTACAGGCTCCGGGCGAAGCGAAATCGGATCTCTGGCAGTTAGTTCAGTTCTCCCGCCGCTTCAAAACTGAAGAAGTATGGCCGGAAGAGCTGCTGGCGAAGAAACCGGAACTGCGTGGCAAAACGCTGTACGAAGTTCTGTATGCCACTCCGGAAGTGAGCAAATTCCCGGTATCCGAACTGGCAGAAGATCAGCTGAACGATGAATCCCGCGAGCTGGGCTTCTATCTGCAAAAAGGGCTGTTCGAAGAGTACGCATGGTTTGGTCGCGGTCACGGTCACGATCTGGCACCGTTCGATGACTACCACAAAGCGCGCGGTCTGCGCTGGCCGGTGGTGAACGGTAAAGAAACGCAGTGGCGTTACAGCGAAGGTAACGACCCGTACGTGAAAGCGGGCGAAGGCTATAAGTTCTACGGTAAACCGGATGGCAAAGCGGTGATCTTCGCGCTGCCGTTCGAACCGGCGGCGGAAGCACCGGATGAAGAGTACGACCTGTGGCTCTCTACCGGACGCGTTCTGGAGCACTGGCATACCGGCAGTATGACTCGTCGTGTACCGGAACTGCACCGTGCCTTCCCGGAAGCGGTCCTGTTTATTCACCCGCTGGATGCGAAAGCGCGCGATCTGCGTCGTGGCGACAAAGTGAAAGTGGTTTCTCGCCGTGGCGAAGTGATCTCGATTGTCGAAACGCGCGGTCGTAACCGTCCGCCGCAGGGCCTGGTGTACATGCCGTTCTTCGACGCCGCACAGCTGGTTAACAAACTGACGCTGGACGCGACCGATCCGCTCTCGAAAGAGACGGACTTCAAGAAGTGCGCGGTCAAACTGGAGAAGGTGTAAGCCATTATGTCCCGGTCAGCGAAACCTCAAAATGGTCGCCGCCGCTTTCTGCGCGATGTTGTTCGCACAGCAGGCGGGCTGGCAGCCGTGGGTGTGGCGCTGGGGTTACAACAGCAAACCGCACGCGCATCTGGCGTGCGGTTGCGCCCGCCCGGAGCCATAAACGAGAACGCCTTTGCCAGTGCCTGTGTGCGTTGCGGTCAGTGTGTTCAGGCTTGCCCTTACGACACATTAAAACTGGCGACGCTGGCCTCTGGTCTGTCGGCAGGTACGCCGTATTTTGTCGCGCGGGATATTCCTTGCGAAATGTGTGAGGACATTCCGTGCGCCAAAGTGTGCCCAAGCGGTGCGCTGGATCGTGAGATCGAATCGATCGACGACGCGCGGATGGGGCTGGCGGTGCTGGTGGACCAAGAAAACTGTCTCAACTTTCAGGGGCTGCGCTGTGATGTTTGTTATCGCGAATGCCCGAAAATTGATGAGGCAATCACCCTGGAGCTGGAGCGCAACACGCGTACCGGTAAGCACGCCCGTTTTCTGCCGACGGTTCACAGCGACGCCTGTACCGGCTGCGGTAAGTGCGAAAAGGTGTGTGTGCTGGAACAACCGGCAATCAAGGTGTTACCGCTGTCACTGGCGAAAGGGGAGTTAGGTCACCATTACCGCTTCGGCTGGCTGGAGGGGAACAATGGCAAATCGTAAACGTGACGCCGGGCGCGAGGCACTGGCGAAGAAAGGCTGGTGGCGCAGTCACCGTTGGCTGGTGTTGCGTCGCCTTTGTCAGTTCTTCGTGCTGGGGATGTTTTTGAGCGGCCCGTGGTTTGGTGTGTGGATCTTGCATGGCAACTACAGCAGTAGCCTGTTATTCGACACCGTTCCGCTGACCGATCCGCTGATGACGCTGCAAAGCCTTGCCAGCGGCCATCTGCCTGCCACGGTGGCGCTGATCGGTGCGGTGATTATCACCGTGCTCTACGCCCTGGCAGGAAAGCGATTATTTTGCAGCTGGGTCTGCCCGCTGAACCCGATTACCGATTTAGCGAACTGGTTGCGCAGGCGCTTTGACCTCAATCAGTCTGCGACGATCCCTCGCCACATTCGCTACGTGCTGTTGGTGGTCATTCTGGTGGGCTCAGCCTTAACTGGCACGCTCATCTGGGAATGGATCAACCCCGTTTCTCTGATGGGGCGTAGCCTGGTAATGGGATTCGGCAGCGGCGCACTGCTTATTCTCGCGCTGTTTTTATTTGATCTACTGGTCGTTGAACACGGCTGGTGCGGCCATATTTGTCCGGTCGGCGCGCTGTATGGCGTGCTGGGTAGCAAAGGTGTTGTCACCGTTGCGGCCACCGATCGACAGAAATGTAACCGCTGTATGGATTGTTTTCATGTTTGCCCGGAACCGCATGTGCTACGTGCCCCGGTGCTGGATGAACAAAGCCCGGTGCAGGTCACCAGCCGCGATTGCATGACATGCGGTCGCTGCGTGGATGTCTGTTCTGAGGATGTATTTACAATAACTACACGATGGAGTTCGGGAGCGAAATCATGAAAAGCCATGACCTGAAGAAAGCGCTGTGTCAATGGACGGCGATGCTGGCCCTGGTGGTGAGCGGCGCGGTTTGGGCGGCAAATGGCGTCGATTTTAGCCAGTCGCCGGAAGTATCCGGGACGCAGGAAGGGGCCATTCGGATGCCAAAAGAGCAGGATCGGATGCCGCTGAACTATGTGAATCAGCCGCCAATGATCCCGCATAGCGTTGAAGGTTATCAGGTAACGACCAATACCAACCGCTGCTTGCAGTGCCACGGTGTCGAAAGCTATCGCACCACTGGCGCGCCGCGTATCAGTCCTACTCACTTTATGGACAGCGACGGCAAAGTGGGCGCGGAAGTGGCTCCACGTCGTTATTTCTGTCTGCAATGTCACGTACCGCAGGCCGATACCGCGCCAATCGTGGGGAATACCTTTACCCCATCAAAAGGTTACGGGAAATAAGAGGTTATTATGGGAAATTCTGACCGTAAGCCTGGTCTGATTAAGCGCCTGTGGAAATGGTGGCGTACTCCCAGCCGTCTGGCGCTGGGGACGCTGCTGTTGATCGGCTTTGTTGGCGGCATCGTCTTCTGGGGCGGCTTTAACACGGGTATGGAAAAAGCTAACACTGAAGAGTTTTGCATTAGCTGCCACGAAATGCGCAACACGGTGTATCAGGAATACATGGATTCCGTGCATTACAACAACCGTAGCGGCGTACGTGCGACCTGTCCGGATTGTCACGTTCCGCACGAGTTTGTGCCGAAAATGATACGCAAGCTCAAAGCAAGTAAAGAGCTGTATGGTAAAATTCTGGGCGTTATTGACACGCCGCAGAAATTCGAAGCTCATCGCCTGACGATGGCACAGAATGAGTGGCGGCGAATGAAGGACAACAACTCGCAGGAATGCCGTAACTGTCACAACTTCGAGTTTATGGATTTAACCGCCCAGAAAGGTGTTGCCGCGAAGATGCACGATCAAGCGGTGAAAGATGGGCAAACCTGTATTGACTGCCATAAAGGGATCGCGCACAAGCTACCCGATATGCGCGAAGTTGAACCAGGTTTTTAACAGGATGTCATTGCGTGGGGATGCTTGAAGCCAGAGAATTGCTCTGCGAGCGGGATGAACGAACCTTGTTTAGTGGTTTGTCATTTACGCTGAACGCAGGAGAGTGGGTACAAATCACCGGCAGCAACGGCGCGGGGAAGACAACGCTTCTTCGTCTGCTGACCGGGTTGTCTCGCCCTGACGCCGGTGAGGTTCTCTGGCAAGGGCAGCCCTTGCATCAGGTACGCGATAGCTACCATCAAAACCTGTTATGGATAGGCCATCAGCCGGGGATCAAAACCCGGCTGACGGCGTTAGAAAATCTGCATTTCTATCACCGTGACGGTGATACCGCACAATGTCTGGACGCCCTGGCGCAGGCCGGGCTTGCCGGATTCGAAGATATTCCCGTAAACCAGCTCTCTGCCGGGCAACAACGCCGCGTCGCGCTGGCGCGATTATGGCTGACCCGCGCTACGTTGTGGATCCTCGACGAACCTTTTACCGCGATTGACGTCAACGGCGTCGATCGTCTGACCCAGCGCATGGCGCAGCATACGGAGCAGGGGGGAATTGTGATTCTGACCACCCACCAGCCGCTCAACGTTGCTGAAAGTAAAATCCGCCGCATTTCTCTGACGCATACAAGGGGCGCATGATGTTCTGGCGCATTTTCCGTCTTGAGCTGCGCGTGGCGTTTCGCCATAGCGCCGAAATCGCTAACCCGCTGTGGTTCTTCCTGATTGTTATTACCCTTTTTCCACTTAGTATCGGTCCGGAGCCGCAATTGTTGGCGAGGATTGCACCGGGCATTATCTGGGTGGCGGCGCTGCTTTCCTCTTTGCTGGCGCTGGAGCGACTGTTTCGTGACGATTTGCAGGACGGCAGTCTTGAACAACTGATGTTGTTGCCATTACCCTTGCCCGCCGTTGTGCTGGCGAAGGTGATGGCGCACTGGATGGTGACAGGTTTGCCTCTGCTCATTCTCTCACCACTGGTGGCATTGCTACTGGGAATGGACGTGTACGGTTGGCAAGTGATGGCGCTAACGCTGTTGTTGGGAACCCCCACGCTTGGCTTTCTTGGTGCACCAGGCGTGGCGCTGACGGTCGGACTTAAGCGCGGTGGAGTGCTACTCAGCATTCTCGTGTTACCACTCACCATCCCCTTACTCATCTTTGCCACCGCTGCGATGGACGCGGCTTCGATGCATTTGCCCGTGGACGGGTATCTGGCAATTTTAGGCGCGTTGCTGGCTGGCACCGCGACATTAAGTCCTTTTGCGACGGCGGCAGCGTTACGAATCAGCATTCAATAACGCTGGATTACTGATTTTTGTTCGAGTCTGGTATCGAAATTATGTGGAAAACACTACATCAACTGGCGATCCCTCCACGGTTATATCAAATCTGTGGTTGGTTTATACCGTGGCTGGCAATCGCCAGTGTGGTCGTGCTCACCGTTGGCTGGATCTGGGGATTCGGCTTTGCTCCGGCGGATTATCAGCAAGGAAATAGCTATCGCATTATTTATCTACATGTGCCAGCGGCAATCTGGTCGATGGGCATTTATGCCTCGATGGCGGTGGCTGCGTTCATCGGTCTTGTCTGGCAGATGAAAATGGCTAACCTGGCGGTCGCGGCGATGGCGCCTATTGGCGCGGTATTTACTTTTATTGCCCTGGTTACTGGCTCCGCATGGGGAAAACCGATGTGGGGTACCTGGTGGGTATGGGACGCGCGTCTGACTTCCGAACTGGTGCTGCTGTTTTTGTATGTTGGTGTGATTGCCCTGTGGCACGCTTTCGACGACCGCCGTCTGGCGGGCCGTGCGGCAGGTATTCTGGTGCTAATTGGCGTGGTGAACCTGCCGATTATTCATTATTCCGTGGAGTGGTGGAACACCCTACATCAGGGATCAACGCGGATGCAGCAAAGTATCGATCCGGCAATGCGCTCGCCGCTGCGCTGGTCGATTTTTGGCTTCCTGCTGCTGTCTGCCACGCTGACGCTAATGCGGATGCGCAATTTGATTTTGCTGATGGAAAAACGCCGTCCGTGGGTGAGTGAACTGATACTGAAAAGAGGCCGTAAATGACCCCTGCATTTGCTTCCTGGAATGAATTTTTCGCAATGGGCGGTTACGCCTTTTTTGTCTGGTTGGCGGTGGTGATGACCGTGATTCCGCTGGTGGTTTTGGTCGTGCACTCGGTGATGCAGCATCGCGCAATTCTGTGTGGCGTGGCGCAACAGCGGGCGCGTGAGGCGCGTTTACGTGCTGCGCAACAGCAGGAGGCTGCATGAATATTCGCCGTAAAAATCGTTTGTGGATTGCCTGCGCCGTGTTGGCAGGTTTGGCGCTGACCATCGGTCTGGTGCTGTATGCGCTGCGCTCTAATATCGATCTCTTTTATACGCCGGGGGAGATTCTCTACGGCAAGCGTGAAACTCAGCAGATGCCGGAAGTCGGTCAGCGTCTGCGCGTTGGCGGGATGGTGATGCCGGGGAGTGTGCAGCGCGATCCCAATTCGCTAAAAGTAACTTTCACCATTTACGACGCTGAAGGTTCAGTAGATGTCTCTTACGAAGGCATTTTGCCGGATCTGTTCCGTGAAGGGCAGGGCGTTGTGGTTCAGGGCGAGCTGGAAAAAGGCAATCATATCCTCGCGAAAGAAGTGCTGGCGAAACACGACGAAAACTACACGCCGCCAGAAGTTGAGAAAGCGATGGAGGCTAACCACCGTCGCCCGGCAAGTGCTTATAAGGATCCCGCATCATGATGCCAGAAATTGGTAACGGACTGCTGTGCCTGGCGTTAGGGATTGCACTTTTGCTGTCTGTTTATCCGCTATGGGGTGTGGCGCGTGGTGATGCACGGATGATGGCCTCCTCCCGACTGTTTGCCTGGCTGCTGTTTATGTGCGTGGCTGGCGCGTTTCTGGTGCTGGTTAACGCCTTCGTGGTCAACGATTTTACCGTCACCTATGTTGCCAGTAATTCCAATACCCAGCTTCCGGTGTGGTATCGCGTGGCGGCTACCTGGGGCGCGCATGAAGGCTCGCTACTGCTGTGGGTGCTGCTGATGAGCGGCTGGACCTTTGCGGTGGCGATTTTTAGTCAGCGTATTCCGCTGGATATTGTGGCCCGTGTACTGGCGGTAATGGGTATGGTCAGCGTCGGCTTTTTGCTGTTCATTCTCTTTACCTCTAACCCGTTCTCTCGCACATTGCCGAACTTCCCGATTGAAGGGCGCGATCTTAACCCGTTGTTGCAGGATCCGGGGCTGATCTTCCATCCGCCTCTGCTTTATATGGGCTACGTTGGTTTCTCGGTGGCGTTTGCTTTTGCCATCGCTTCTTTGTTGAGCGGGCGTCTGGACAGCACTTATGCGCGTTATACTCGTCCGTGGACGTTGGCGGCGTGGATCTTCCTGACGCTCGGCATCGTACTCGGTTCCGCGTGGGCCTATTACGAACTCGGCTGGGGCGGCTGGTGGTTCTGGGATCCGGTAGAAAATGCCTCGTTTATGCCGTGGCTGGTGGGGACTGCGCTGATGCACTCGCTGGCGGTCACTGAACAACGCGCCAGTTTCAAAGCGTGGACATTATTGCTGGCAATCAGTGCTTTCTCGCTGTGTCTGCTGGGGACTTTCCTGGTGCGCTCCGGCGTGCTGGTATCGGTACACGCGTTTGCCTCGGATCCGGCGCGCGGCATGTTCATTCTCGCCTTTATGGTACTGGTGATTGGCGGTTCGCTGCTGCTGTTTGCTGCCCGTGGACACAAAGTCCGTTCACGGGTGAACAATGCGCTGTGGTCGCGGGAATCTCTGCTGTTAGCGAACAACGTTTTGCTGGTCGCCGCGATGCTGGTGGTGCTTCTTGGGACGTTGTTACCACTGGTACATAAACAACTGGGATTAGGCAGTATTTCTATTGGCGAACCGTTCTTCAACAGCATGTTTACCTGGCTGATGGTGCCATTTGCACTGGTGCTGGGTATTGGTCCTCTGGTGCGCTGGGGACGCGATCGCCCACGTAAAATCCGCAATTTATTGATTATCGCCTTCATCTCTACGCTGGTGCTGTCTCTGCTGTTGCCGTGGCTGTTTGAAAGCAAAGTTGTGGCGATGACGGTGCTCGGCCTGGCAATGGCCTGCTGGATTGCGGTGCTGGCAATTGCCGAAGCTGCGCTGCGTATTTCACGCGGCACGAAAACCACCTTCAGTTATTGGGGGATGGTGGCGGCTCACCTGGGGCTGGCAGTGACAATTGTTGGCATTGCTTTTAGCCAGAACTATAGCGTTGAGCGTGATGTGCGCATGAAGTCCGGCGATAGCGTCGATATTCATGAATATCGCTTCACCTTCCGTGATGTCAAAGAGGTGACTGGCCCGAACTGGCGTGGCGGTGTGGCGACTATCGGCGTAACGCGAGATGGCAAGCCGGAGACGGTGCTGTATGCGGAAAAACGTTATTACAACACTGCCGGGTCGATGATGACCGAAGCGGCGATTGACGGCGGCATCACGCGTGACCTGTACGCGGCGCTCGGTGAAGAGCTGGAAAACGGCGCGTGGGCTGTGCGCCTTTACTACAAACCGTTTGTTCGCTGGATTTGGGCGGGCGGGCTGATGATGGCGTTGGGCGGGCTGCTGTGCCTGTTTGATCCTCGCTATCGTAAGCGCGTAAGTCCGCAAAAAACTGCGCCGGAGGCTGTATGAAGCGCAAAGTATTGTTACTTCCTTTGATTATCTTCCTGGCGATTGCCGCGGCGCTGCTGTGGCAGCTGGCGCGTAATGCCGAAGGGGATGATCCGACCAATCTGGAATCGGCGCTGATTGGCAAGCCTGTGCCGAAATTTCGCCTCGAATCACTGGACAATCCGGGCCAGTTTTATCAGGCGGATGTGCTGACTCAGGGTAAACCAGTGCTGCTTAACGTCTGGGCGACCTGGTGTCCGACCTGTCGTGCGGAACATCAATACCTGAATCAGCTTTCTGCGCAGGGCATCCGCGTGGTCGGCATGAACTATAAAGACGATCGCCAGAAGGCAATCAACTGGCTGAAAGAGTTGGGCAATCCTTACGCGCTAAGCCTGTTTGATGGCGACGGCATGTTAGGTCTGGATCTCGGTGTTTATGGCGCGCCAGAAACGTTCCTCATCGATGGCAACGGCATCATTCGCTATCGCCATGCAGGCGATCTCAACCCTCGCGTCTGGGAAGAAGAGATCAAGCCGCTGTGGGAGAAATACAGTACGGAGGCCGCACAATGAGGTTTTTATTGGGCGTGCTGATGCTAATGATCTCCGGCTCAGCGCTGGCGACCATCGACGTGTTGCAGTTTAAAGATGAAGCACAGGAACAACAGTTCCGTCAGCTCACTGAAGAACTGCGCTGCCCGAAATGCCAGAACAACAGCATTGCCGATTCCAACTCGATGATTGCCACCGACCTGCGTCAGAAAGTGTATGATCTGATGCAGGAAGGCAAAAGTAAGAAAGAGATTGTCGATTATATGGTGGCGCGTTACGGCAACTTCGTCACTTACGATCCGCCGTTAACGCCGCTGACCATCTTGCTGTGGGTGCTGCCAGTGGTGGCTATTGGTATCGGCGGTTGGGTTATTTATGCCCGCTCGCGGCGGCGTGTACGGCTGGCGGTGGAGGAGTTTCCTGAACAAAGCGTGCCGGAAGGTAAGCGCGCCGGATTTGCTGTTTACCTGCCGGGTATTGTGGTGGCATTGATTGTGGCAGGTGTCGGCTACTACCAGACTGGCAATTATCAGCAGGTAAAAATCTGGCAGCAGGCCACTGCGCAGGCTCCGGCATTGCTGGACAGGGCACTGGATCCGAAAGCCGATCCGCTCAATGAAGAAGAGATGTCGCGCCTTGCACTTGGAATGCGTACTCAACTGCAAAAAAATCCGGGAGATATAGAAGGCTGGATTATGTTGGGCCGCGTTGGGATGGCGCTGGGTAACGCCAGTATCGCGACCGATGCATACGCTACTGCGTATCGCCTCGATCCGAAAAACAGCGATGCCGCACTGGGTTACGCGGAAGCGTTGACACGTTCATCTGATCCCAACGACAACCGCCTCGGCGGCGAACTGCTACGCCAGTTGGTGAGAACGGACCACAGCAATATTCGTGTGTTAAGTATGTATGCGTTTAATGCCTTTGAGCAGCAGCGATTTGGCGAAGCCGTTGCCGCGTGGGAGATGATGTTAAAAATGCTGCCTTCTAACGATACACGCCGTGCGGTTATTGAACGCAGTATCGCGCAGGCGATGCAGCATTTATCACCACACGAAAGTAAATAAGAAGAAGCCCGATGGTGATGCCATCGGGGCCAGACTGATGACAAAGTGCGCTTTGTTTATTCCGGATGCGGGGTAAACGCCTTATCCAGTCTACAAAATCGTGCGAATTCAATACATTGCTCGATCCGTGTAGGCCTGATAAGCGTAGCGCATCAGGCAGTGTTGCGTTTGTCATCAATATCAGCCCGATGGTAAATCCATCGGGCTATTTTTTTATTGCGCCCCGCGTTGTTGCAGGAACAGAATGGTTGCCGCCACGCGTGAGCGGACGTTGAGTTTACGCAGCAGATTGCGGATATGGACTTTTACCGTCTGCTCAGAAATATTCAGTACCGAAGCGATCTGCTTATTGGACAGTCCCTGTGCCAGTTCGTGCAGAACATCTAATTCACGCTCCGTTAGCACGCTGAAGGGGTCTTCTTCAGCGCCAAACATTTCACGCTCGCGTAAGTACTGACTGACGCGTTCACTAAAGACTTTGCTACCTTTTGCTCCGGCGCGAATCGCTTCCAGCAACACTTCCGGATCGCTATCTTTCAACAGATAACCGTCAGCGCCTGCGTCTATCAATGCAAAGATATCGCTGGAGGCATCTGAAACAGTCAGGATAATAATTTGCGCGGTAACGCCATCCCTGCGCAAGGCATTGAGGGTATCCAGGCCACTCATACCTTTCATATTGAGATCCAGCAAGATCACGTCGATATCCAGTCTATTCGCCAGATCGATAGCACTAGCGCCGTCGCCTGCTTCGGCGACCACTTCAAAGCCAGGGTCAAGCTCCAGTAACTGACGAACACCGCGTCGCATAAGTGGATGATCATCCACAATCAGCACCTGAAAAGGCGTTGCTTCAGGCATAGTAGTCTCCTGAGGTTTTATTAGAATCATTATGTTTGAGCGTAGCGTTGGTAACGCTACCAGGCGCGTGAATGTTACCCCATTTTATGTATGGGCATGTAGTGAAAACTGTAAGTGTGGGTAGAGGGGGATTGACGTAGATATAAAAAAACCAACCTTTGTGGTTGGTTTTCTTGGGATTTTTGGTCGGCACGAGAGGATTTGAACCTCCGACCCCCGACACCCCATGACGGTGCGCTACCAGGCTGCGCTACGTGCCGACTCGTGGCTGCTTATACTACCGTTTTCCACACCGATTGCAAGTAAGATATTTTGCTAACTGATTTATAATTAATCAGTTAGCGATAAAACGCTTCTCGTCTGTCAGCACCTGCAATAACAAACTCAACTGTGGTTTTTCGTCTCTCACTCTTTCACCACGTAAGTTGTAAGTGCGGTATTTACCGTTATTGTTCAGTACTAGCGTCATTTTCGGTGTGGTAATTGCCAGCGTATCGTTATCCGCGGCTGTTACCCAGTAATGACGGCGCTCAGGGTTGAACAAGTCCTGACCTTGTGAGTATTCGCTGGCAGGCGTGCTGACGTGTAGCAGGCGTTGCATCAGCGTGGTCATAAGATCAGTATGATCGGTCAGGGCATTAATACGCTGTGCCGGTGTGCCTGGCCAGTGAATGACTAATGGCACCTGAAGATGGCCACGTGACCAGTCAAAGGTTTCTTCATCTTCGCTCAGCGGAATGCCGCGACCAGCAGTGATAATCACCACCGTGTTGTCCAGTTTCCCGGATTCACGTAACGCATTCAGGACGCGATTGATCTGGTCATCGACATTACCAGCTGCGCGGCTATATTTCCGGGCAAATGCTTGCTGATTGCTGTCGTCAATATTGGTGCCATTGAAAGATACCCACGAGAACCAGCGGTTATCTTCTTGCGCGTAACGGCCAAGCCAGTTGATCCACTGCGTGGCGGTCTGCTCATCGGATTGTGTATGTACGCTCGGCATCGAGAAGTCTGACAACAATGCCTGGCGATACAGTGGACTGGTAAAGCCATCTGACGAGAATAAGCCTAACTGATAGCCTTGCTGGTTGAGCGCGGTAATTAACGCCGCAGGCGTACGGGTCGACAGAATACCGTCCATATAGCTTGGCGAGATGCCATAGAACAAGCCAAAGATACCGTTGTCGGTGGCGTTGCCTGAACTCATATGGCGCGTGAACGAAATATTTTGTTCGGCAAAACCCGCCAGTGCGGGCATCTGCTTCTCGTAGCGTGAGTAGTTCAGGCCATCGACAGTAATCAACAACACATTTTGCCCGGTGCCCATATCGCGGTAGCGCAATTCGCTTAACGGATACTGTACGGAAACAGCGTCTGGATTGCCTTGCTCGATTAGACGGCGTTGATACTCCTGCGCATCAAGCAGACCATGCTTCTCAAGAAAACGTCGCGCCGTCATCGGGTACGAAAGCGGCAGGTTAGCGCGCTGCATGGTGATAGGGCGATAGAAGTTAGCATCGGCCCAGATATACACCATGTGTGAGGCGATAAAGGCGATAAATAAGAATGCAGCCAGCGGGCGGGCGAAGCGTCGACGACGCGTCAGGCTGCGCAGCTTTTGCCAGCTCCACGTCGCAAACACCAGTTCAAGCAATAAAATAACCGGCACGCTGATGAACATCAGCTGCCAGTCGCGCGCCATCTCATTTTCGTCTGGGTTAATAACCAGTTGCCAGACGATGGGATTAAGATGGAGATGGAAACGGGTAAAGACTTCGCTGTCGATCAGTAACAGCGTCATTCCCACAGTGGCCAGAATGACGGACAAAAACCTCATTAGCCTCTGTGAGCCGACGATAAAGGTCAGCGGGAAGAGGATCAGCAAGTAGGTGGCGAACACCAGAAAGCTGAAGTGGCCGATAATGCTTACATAGGAATAAATACGACCCGCAAGCGTTGTCGGCCAGTCGGCGATAAACAGGTAACGACTGCCAATGACAAGTGAGAGCAGAATGTTGAACAGTGCAAACCAGTGCCCCCAGCTGACCATCTGGGAGACTTTTTCACGGTAGCGCTGACGATGAGTTACCATAACCTGTTATCTGTTTCCCTTAGTGCGCTTTGTCTTCGTTGATCGAGGACTGCAAAGCGCGGGCAAAAGAGTTGGCAATTGCCTGGCGTTGAGCCGGGGCAATGCTGGTATTGATAAGGTTAGTGACCATGTTGCCTAACACCATCAGGGAAAGGTCGGTCGGAGCCTTATGTTTTTCCAGTACGTTGAGCAGCTCTGCGAGCAATTGTTCAACCTGTTCATCACTGTAGCGGGAAATTTGTGGCATAAATCGAAATCAGTTAGTTGATGAAAGGGCAATATATTACCGTAGCAACGGTTTTTTTTCTGCTTTTTTATGCTTTCAATCATTCTCCTTACGCAGTCTTCTGTAAAATGGCCGCCAACTTTTATTGCGTCGCTTTACCGGTGGTGGTTGAATACCGCCCGGTCTTAAAGGAGAGTTTATCATGAGTCTGGATATCAACCAGATTGCTCTGCACCAGCTTATCAAGCGTGATGAGCAGAACCTTGAGCTGGTGTTGCGCGATTCATTGCTGGAACCGACGGAAACCGTCGTTGAGATGGTGGCAGAGCTGCATCGGGTCTATAGCGCCAAGAACAAAGCCTACGGATTGTTCAGCGAAGAGAGTGAACTGGCGCAGACGCTGCGCTTGCAACGTCAGGGCGAAGAGGACTTTCTGGCATTTAGCCGCGCGGCAACCGGTCGCCTGCGTGACGAATTGGCAAAATATCCATTTGCTGATGGCGGTTTCGTCCTGTTTTGCCACTATCGTTATCTGGCAGTTGAGTATTTGCTGATTTGCGTGCTGAGCAATTTAAGCAGTATGCGCGTCAACGAAAATCTCGACATCAACCCGACCCATTATCTTGATATCAATCATGCGGATATTGTGGCGCGTATTGATTTAACTGAGTGGGAAACCAATCCGGAATCGACACGCTACCTGACTTTCCTGAAAGGGCGAGTCGGACGCAAAGTCGCCGATTTCTTTATGGATTTCCTCGGTGCCAGCGAAGGGTTGAACGCCAAAGCGCAAAACCGCGGTCTGTTGCAAGCGGTCGACGACTTCACCGCAGAAGCGCAACTGGATAAAGCAGAACGGCAGAACGTTCGCCAGCAAGTTTATAGCTATTGTAATGAGCAATTGCAGGCGGGCGAGGAGATTGAACTGGAGTCGCTGTCAAAAGAGTTGGCGGGCGTCAGCGAAGTGAGCTTCACTGAGTTTGCTGCTGAAAAAGGGTATGAACTGGAAGAGAGCTTCCCGGCAGACCGCAGCACGCTGCGTCAATTGACGAAGTTTGCCGGTAGCGGCGGTGGCTTGACCATTAACTTTGATGCGATGCTGTTAGGTGAACGCATCTTCTGGGATCCAGCGACCGATACGCTGACCATTAAAGGTACGCCGCCAAACCTGCGTGATCAATTGCAGCGTCGGACCTCTGGCGGCAATTAATCGGGGTTGTGTTATGAATGTCAGATGCGGCGTGAACGCCTTATCTGGCCTACCCAAAATAGCAATGCCGTAATCAGGCATTGCAAAGAAGCTAATCTGCAGATACAAAAAACCCCGCCGGAGCGGGGTTTTTTACAACTTATTCAGCGATTAAGCGCGAACGAAGTCGATGTGCTGCAGCTTCGGTTTGTACGGATGACGCTGTACGTCCTGAGCTTTAACTTTGATTTCTTTACCGTCAACAACGATGGTCAGAACTTCGCTGTAGAATTCAGCTTTAGCTTGCATGTTCATGACTTTGTCGTGATCCAGCTCGATAGCCAGCGGTGCTTCTTTGCCACCGTAGATGATTGCCGGGAACTTGTTAGCGGCACGCAGGCGGCGGCTCGCACCCTTACCCTGCTCTTTACGTACTTCTGCGTTGATAGTAAACATTTCTTTCTCTCTTAAATGATTCCTGCTACAGGCGACCCAGCAACAGGTAAGTGATCTGCTTTGCGTATGCAAAAGCGGGCGAGATTCTATACTCAATCGCCTTATACATCAATCAAAACTACCATTAACCGCGTAATTCGTGCGCCCGCCGAAAACGACCTTCGTAATCGAATATTTTTTCACGCACCTGCCAGTACTGGCCTTTCATTCGTGCGACGACAAAATCCGGATGGCGCAATAAGGCTTGTTGGGCGAGGATATCGGCAGCGGTGATCCAGCGTAAAGGGATGCCCGGTGTACGCGTATGTGGGCGGATAAAAAGCTGCTCGAAGGCAGTACGCTGGGCGGGCGTTTGCAGACGGAAACGCTCACTCACATCAGCGCCGTCTTCATCGTAATAGGTGATTTTCAACCATTCGCCTTTCTCGTCGTGCCCATGCTGCAAAGACATGCCGCTACAGCGTAATACCAGCGCGTCTTTCAGTCGTAGCGCCGCTTTTAACATATCATCCGGGTCAACCAGAATGGTGTCACATTCGCGGCAACGGCGGGCGGCAATATCGTTTTCCGCGTTACATTGCGGACAATTTTTAAAACGGAAACGGAAGTCACACTGTTCGCGATGGCCGTCGTCATCTTCAAACCATCCCTGACAGCGGCGACCAAAGTGTTCAATCAATGTCCCATCGGCGGTAGTTTTGCCCCAAAAGGTGTTGGCAAAGCCACAGGCAGGGCAGAAAACCTGCACCGGGACGTTGTCACTTTTGCCTTTCGGTGTACCGACCTCCGGCGCGTAGAGATCGTGAGGATTACCCGCATAATCAAGAATTAAGCAATCAGTCTTGCCAGGAGCCAGACGCAGACCGCGCCCGACAATTTGTTGGTAAAGACTCACTGATTCGGTAGGGCGCAGAATGGCGATAAGATCGACGTGCGGGGCGTCAAATCCGGTGGTCAGCACCGCAACATTGACCAGATAGCGAAAACGTTGGGCTTTAAAATCTTCAATTAATACATCGCGTTCAGCGCCGGGCGTGTCGCCAGTAATCAGTGCAGCATCTTCTGCGGGTAGCAAACCGACAATCTCTTTTGCGTGTTCAACCGTCGCGGCGAAAATCATCACCCCTTTACGCTTTTCGGCGAACTCCATAATCTGGCTGATGATGTGCGGTGTAATGCGTTGCTGTTTTTTCAGCTCGCGGTTGAGATCAGCTTCGCTGAACAGCCCGTTACTCTGTGCCTGCAAGCGGCTGAAATCGTATTGCACTACCGGCATATCCAGCCGTTCTGGTGGCGTCAGATAGCCGTGTTTAATCATATAACGCAGCGGTAGCTCATAAATGCAGTCACGGAAAAGGGCTTTCTCATCGCCGCGTACCATGCCGTGATAATGAAACTGGTAAATCCAGCCTTTGCCCAGCCGAAAGGGCGTGGCAGTCAGCCCCAGCAGGCGTAAGTGGGGATTCACTTTTGTCAGGTGAGTGAGGATTTGCTGATACTGGCTCTCTTCGTCGTCACCAATACGGTGGCATTCATCGACAATCAACAGCGAAAATTCACCCTGAAAGGCATCAAGATTACGGGCGACCGATTGCACGCTGCCAAATACCACTTTACCGTGGCTCTCCTTGCGTTTTAGCCCGGCGGCAAAAATATCGGCTTCCAGCCCCAACGCCTGGTATTTAGCATGGTTCTGCGCCACCAGTTCTTTGACGTGTGCCAGCACCAGAACTCGACCACGCGCCAGCCGTGCCAGTTCGGCAATCACCAGGCTTTTACCTGCTCCGGTAGGCAGCACGATAACGGCAGGGGTTTTATGACGACGAAAATGGTTGAGCGTGGCATCCACGGCTTCTTGCTGGTATGGACGAAGTGTAAAAATCATGGTTTAGCGTAGGTAGATTAATCTGCTAATAGTATGCCACGGATCTTTTTCCCTTGAGGGAAGTTATTAGACCGCTATACTGGGCAGACAACAGTTCTGATTTTCGGGTCTATGCCCGACCTCCGTTTTTTACAGGCAAAATCACACACATGCGACTTGATAAATTTATCGCACAGCAACTCGGTGTTAGCCGTGCTATTGCCGGGCGTGAAATCCGCGGCAATCGTGTCACCGTCGATGGCGAAATCGTCCGCAATGCAGCGTTCAAACTGCTCCCTGAGCACGATGTAGCTTATGACGGCAATCCGCTGGCGCAGCAACACGGCCCGCGTTATTTCATGCTCAACAAGCCCCAGGGCTATGTTTGCTCAACTGATGACCCGGATCACCCAACGGTGCTCTATTTTCTGGATGAACCTGTGGCGTGGAAACTGCACGCGGCGGGGCGGTTGGATATTGATACCACCGGTCTGGTGCTGATGACTGACGACGGTCAGTGGTCGCATCGCATTACTTCTCCGCGTCATCATTGCGAGAAGACCTATCTGGTGACGCTCGAATCACCCGTAGCTGACGATACGGCAGAGCAATTTGCTAAAGGCGTACAGCTGCATAACGAAAAAGATCTCACTAAGCCAGCGGTGCTGGAAGTGATTACCCCTACGCAGGTCCGTCTGACCATCAGTGAAGGGCGTTATCATCAGGTGAAACGCATGTTCGCCGCCGTGGGTAACCACGTGGTTGAGCTGCATCGTGAACGCATTGGCGGTATTACTCTGGATGAAGATTTAGCCCCAGGTGAATATCGTCCATTAACTGCAGAAGAAATTGCCAGCGTCGGTTAACACTTTCATTTTATTCAGGAGCCCGTTGTGACCACTCGACAGCATTCGTCGTTTGCTATTGTCTTTATCCTTGGCCTTTTGGCCATGTTAATGCCGCTGTCGATTGATATGTATCTGCCTGCGCTACCAGTGATTTCAGCGCAGTTTGGTGTACCGGCGGGCAGTACGCAGATGACCCTGAGTACTTATATTCTGGGTTTTGCGTTGGGGCAGTTAATCTACGGGCCGATGGCGGATAGCTTCGGGCGCAAGCCGGTTGTCCTCGGTGGTACGCTGGTGTTTGCCGCGGCGGCGGTGGCGTGCGCGCTGGCGCAAACCATCGATCAGCTGATTGTGATGCGTTTCTTCCACGGTCTGGCGGCGGCTGCGGCCAGCGTGGTTATCAACGCTTTGATGCGCGATATCTACCCGAAAGAAGAGTTCTCGCGGATGATGTCGTTTGTCATGCTGGTGACCACCATTGCACCGTTGATGGCACCGATTGTTGGCGGTTGGGTGCTGGTGTGGTTGAGCTGGCATTACATCTTCTGGATCCTCGCTGTGGCGGCAATTCTGGCTTCGGCAATGATTTTCTTCCTGATCAAAGAAACGTTACCGCCGGAGCGTCGCCAACCGTTCCACATTCGTACCACTATCGGTAACTTTGCTGCGCTGTTCCGCCATAAGCGTGTCCTGAGTTATATGCTGGCCAGTGGTTTCAGCTTTGCCGGGATGTTCTCGTTCTTAAGCGCCGGACCGTTTGTCTACATTGAAATCAACCACGTTGCGCCGGAAAACTTTGGTTATTACTTTGCGCTAAACATTGTTTTCCTGTTCGTGATGACCATCTTTAACAGCCGCTTCGTTCGCCGTATTGGTGCGTTAAATATGTTCCGCTCGGGGTTGTGGATACAATTTATTATGGCGGTGTGGATGGTTATCAGCGCGCTACTGGGGCTGGGATTCTGGTCGCTGGTGGTTGGCGTTGCGGTGTTTGTGGGCTGCGTATCGATGGTGTCTTCTAACGCGATGGCGGTCATTTTGGATGAGTTCCCCCATATGGCGGGAACTGCGTCGTCGCTGGCAGGAACCTTCCGTTTTGGTATTGGCGCCATTGTTGGCGCACTGCTTTCGCTGGCGACGTTTAACTCTGCATGGCCAATGATCTGGTCCATTGCTTTCTGTGCGACCAGTTCCATTCTCTTCTGTCTTTACGCCAGTCGACCGAAAAAACGGTGATCTATTGCACAACGGGGAAGCTAAAAGGCTTCCTTTGTTGATGCATGTCAACCGCAAATCTATCATTCCCCCGATATATGTTTATTTTATGTAAACTCAATTTATGTAAAAAGTCACATCATTGTAGTTAAAAAGGTTGAGTTAGATCGCAGAAACGGGTACATATAGCCCCGCAAACGTGACCACGCCCGCAGATATCATTTAAATCAGAACAATAGCGGCCACGCAGGCGAGGCATCAATCTTTACGATCTGTTGAAGGACAGATTGTTGATGGTGTGTTAAAATTAATGTAAATAAATTGTGAAGTAAATGTGCTTCCGGGGAAAATAAGTGACTTCATTACAACTCTCAATCGTCCATCGACTGCCGCAGAACTATCGTTGGTCTGCAGGTTTCGCAGGTTCGAAAGTTGAACCGATTCCGCAAAATGGACAGTGCGGCGACAACAGCCTGGTGGCGCTTAAATTACTTAGCCCTGATGGCGATAACGCATGGTCGGTGATGTACAAACTCAGCCAGGCATTAAGCGATATTGAAGTTCCGTGCTCTGTTCTCGAGTGCGAAGGTGAGCCATGTCTGTTTGTGAATCGTCAGGACGAGTTTGCGGCGACGTGTCGACTGAAAAATTTTGGTGTGGCCATTGCCGAACCTTTCTCAAACTACAATCCATTTTAAGCGTCAGCTCAACGCCAGTAGCTGACGCGTATACTCCTGCTGCGGTGCGGCAAACACGCGCGCGCACGGTCCTTGTTCCACCACTTCTCCCTGTCGCAGCACGATAACCTGATGACACAACGCGCGGACAACGTGCAAATCATGGCTGATAAACAAATAGGCCAGTTGATGCTTTTGTTGCAATGATTTCAATAGCGTCAATATTTGCGCTTGTACCGTTTTGTCGAGCGATGATGTCGGTTCATCAAGAATGATCAGCGAAGGCTTAAGAATCAATGCCCTGGCAATCGCAATACGTTGCCGCTGACCACCCGAGAATTCCGCCGGATAACGGTGGCGCGTTTCAGGATCTAACCCCACTTCATGCATCACGGCTATCACTTGTTCTTCGCGTTGCACGGCAGAGAGCGTCGGCTGGTGAACCCGTAACCCTTCCTCAATAATTTGCAACACGTTGAGTCGTGGGTTGAGCGAGGAGTTTGGATCCTGAAATACCACCTGAATGCGATGGCGAATGGGCAATAGCTGGCGACGAGTTAAATTTTGTAATGGCTGACCGTCAAAAACGATGTTGCCCTGAGAGTTAATCAACCGCAGTAGCGCCAGCCCCGTTGTGCTTTTACCGGAACCAGACTCGCCTACTAAGCCCAGCGTTTCACCCGCCCGCAGCGTAAAACTGATGTTTTTGACGACCACGTTATGATCGACGACACGTTTCAGTAGCCCTTTGCGAATGGGGAAGGCGACCTGAAGCTGTTCAACATCAAGCAACGTTGAGGCCGGTTCTGGCAACGGCACCGGGTCGCCTGACGG
Organism: Escherichia sp. E14S1; assembly: GCF_004211995.1. Lineage (NCBI taxonomy): Bacteria > Pseudomonadati > Pseudomonadota > Gammaproteobacteria > Enterobacterales > Enterobacteriaceae > Escherichia > Escherichia sp. E14S1. The sequence goes on along the minus strand of NZ_RHJQ01000008.1, from coordinate 171,821 downwards.
TTCACTGTTGAGTAGTTTTTGCGTGTAAGGATGTTCAGGGGAGGCAAAGAGCGTAACGGCGTTATTTTGCTCCACACAGCGACCATTTTGCATTACCGCCACGCGGTGGGCCAGTTTTCTGACAATACTGAGGTTATGAGTAATAAACAGCATCCCCATATTCAGCTCGCCTTGCAGTTCGCGCAACAGCTGCAAAATCTGCGCCTGGACAGAGACGTCCAGTGCGGTGGTTGGTTCATCGGCAATTAATAATTCTGGTCGCGTTAACAGCGCCATCGCAATCATCACCCGCTGGCGTTCACCGCCGGAGAGCTGATGCGGGTAATCTGTCAGCCGCTTTGCCGCTTGGCGGATACCGACGCGATCAAGGCAGTTAAGAATTTCGCCACGAGCCGCTTCCCGACGCATTCCGCGGTGGAGTGAAAGCACTTCATAAAGCTGTTTTTCAAGGGTATGCAATGGGTTTAACGACACCATCGGTTCCTGGAAAATCATGGCAATCTTATTACCGCGTACGCCACGCAATGTTTGCTCGCTGGCATGAAGCAGCGATTCTCCATGAAAACGGATATCGCCAGAGAGATATTCAACCGGTGGGGAAGGGAGCAGACGTAAAATTGACAGCGCGGTAACGCTTTTGCCAGAACCTGACTCACCCACCAGCGCCAGCGTTTCGCCAGCCTCAATGTGTAGTGAAACATCATTCACTACGGTACGAACAGTTTGCTGATGGCGAAAACCCACCGACAAATTTTCAATCGCTAACAGAGTTTGCGTCATGTTACACCGCCTTATTAGGATCAAATGCGTCGCGGACTGCTTCACCAATAAAGATCAGCAAAGACAACAATATCGCCACCGACAAGAAGGCAGTGATCCCAAGCCACGGAGCCTGAAGGTTATTTTTCCCTTGTAGCAGCAGTTCGCCGAGTGATGGTGAACCGAGCGGCAGACCGAAGCCGAGGAAATCGAGCGAGGTCAGGGTGGTTATCGAACTACATAAAATAAACGGTAAAAAGGTGAGAGTAGCGACCATGGCATTCGGCAACATATGACGCAGGATGATACTGCGATCGCTGACGCCAAGCGCCTGCGCTGCGCGGATGTAGTCGAAATTACGGGTACGTAAAAACTCAGCCCGCACCACGCCGACCAGACTCATCCAGCCAAATAAGACAGTAATTGCCAGCAGCCACCAGAAGTTAGGCTGTACGACGCTGGAAAGTAAAATAATCAAAAACAGCGTCGGCATCCCCGACCATACTTCAATAAAGCGTTGCCCCCAGAGATCGACTTTACCGCCGTAATAACCTTGCAGCGCCCCCGCCAGCACGCCCATTACACTGGAGCAGAGTGTCAACATCAGACCAAACAGGACAGAGATCCGCGTGCCATACAGAATGCGCGCCAGCACATCGCCACCGTTGGCATCCGTTCCCAGCCAGTTTTGCCGGGAAGGTGGGGAGGGGAAGGGCTTGTCGGTGGAAAAGTTGATACTGGTAGCGCCAAAGCAAATCGGTGCCCACAGTACCCAGCCTTTATCTTCCAGCCGTTGTTTCAGCCACGGGTCCTGATAATCAGCCTGACTTGCCAGCGGGCCGCCAAAATCACTCTCACTGTAGTTTTTCAGCAACGGGAAATACCAGCTGCCGTCATAACGTACCAGCAATGGCTTATCGTTGGCGATCAGTTCAGAACACAAACTCAAACCAAACAAGATGAGGAAAATCCATAACGACCAGTAGCCGCGGCGATTATGACGAAAACGCGCCCAACGGGCCTGATTGATGGGGCTGAGTCGCGACATTAGCGTCCCTCAAAATCAATACGAGGATCGACCAGCGTATAGCTGATATCACTGACAATATTCAGCAGCAGGCCAATCAGGGTGAAAATGTACAGGGTGCCAAACATCACCGGATAATCGCGCGAGACGGTCGCTTCGTAGCCCAGTAAACCGAGGCCATTGAGCGAAAACATCACCTCAATCAGCAGCGAGCCGGTGAAAAACATGCTGATAAACGTTGCCGGAAAACCGGCAATCACCAGCAGCATGGCGTTGCGGAACACATGTTTCCAGAGAATATTTTTTTCACTTACCCCTTTCGCACGCGCGGTCACCACGTATTGCTTACGCACTTCATCAAGGAATGAGTTTTTTGTCAGCATGGTCAGCGCCGCAAAGCCGCCAATCACCGTAGCCAGCACCGGCAGCGTGATATGCCACAGATAATCCGTGATTTTCTGATACCACGGCAGCGAATCAAAGTTAGCGGAAACCAGGCCGCGTAGAGGGAACAGGTCGAAATAGCTGCCGCCCGCGAAGAAGACAATCAGCAGGATGGCGAACAAAAAGGCTGGAATGGCGTAGCCGATGATGATAAATGCGCTGCTCCAGACATCAAAGCGGCTGCCGTTATAAACGGCTTTGCGAATACCCAGCGGAATCGACACCAGATAGATAATCAGCGTGCTCCACAATCCGAGGGTGATGGAAACAGGCAGACTGTCTTTAATCAGCGTCAGCACCGAGGCGCTGCGAAACAGGCTGTCGCCAAAATCAAAGCGAATGTAGTCCCAAAGCATTTTGAAGTAACGTTCGTGGATCGGCTTATCGAAACCGTAGCGATGCGTGATCTCGGCGATCACTTCGGGATCTAACCCGCGTCCGCCACGGTAATTACTGTCGCTGATATTGCCGACGCCCGTTTGCGCATGGCTGGCACGAACGCCTTCGCCGCCTGCGCCGGGTAATACTCCGGCATTACCAAACTCAATGGCGGCGATGGCCTGGTCGACGGGGCCGCCAGGCGCAATTTGCACGATGAAAAAGTTGATGGTGATAATCGCCCATAATGTTGGGATCACCAGCAACAGACGGCGAATCAGGTAAGCGCCCATCTACTCTCCCTGTTTGCTGGCGGACGGCAGTTTGGCCGCTTTATTGACGTCATACCACCAGGTATCGATACCGAGGCTATAGATGGGGCGCACGGCTGGCTGGGAGAATTTATCCCACCAGGCGAGACGGTCTTCCGCCATGTACCACATCGGCAACATGTAATAATTCCACGTTAATACGCGATCCAGGGCGCGCCCCAGAGGCAGTAATTTTTCTTTATTTCCCTGGGCGGCAATAATTTGGTTAATTAGCGAGTCGATAACCGGGCTTTGCACGCCGGGGGCATTATAAGTGGAGTTGATATATTCCGATGACCAGGAAATCTGTAAATCGGAACTGGGCCACGGCATCGCCCGCCACACGCGCGGCATCATGTCATAGTCGCGGCTGCGCATTCGGTTGGTGATTTGCGAGTTATCCACCTTGCGAATGTCCATGTTGATACCCAGCCGTTGCAGGCTATGTTGGAACGGCAATACCCACTGACTATTGCTGCTTGCAGGAAGCAATAATTCAAAGCTGAGTGGCTGGCCTGTGGTGGCATTAACGCGTTGCTGACCTTTCAGCACCCAGCCTGCATCGTTGAGAAGTTTGTCGGCTTTTAACAGGTTGTCACGGTCGTAGCCATCGCCTTTGGACACTGGTGGCTGGTAGATTTGCGTGAACACTTCAGGCGGTAGATCTTTTTTCATTGGTGCCAGAAGCACCAGCTCAGCGGCGTCGGGGTAATTTCTGGCCGCGTATTCGGTATTCTGAAAATAACTGTTCGTGCGACTCCAGGCATTGTAAAACAACGCCTTATTCATCCATTCAAAGTCAAAGGCGAGGGTGATGGCTTCCCGGACCCGGCGATCGCTGAATACCGGTCGTTGAATATTAAACGCCAGCCAGCGCGTATCCTGGGCTGATTCGTTCTTTTGCTCATCTTTGATAATGTATTTTTTATCGAAATTCTTACCGGTATAGCGCGTAGCCCAGTTTTTGGCGTCGTTTTCCATACGCAAATCAAAGGCACCGGCTTTAAACGCTTCAAAGGCGACATTATCATCGAGGTAATAATCATAGCGAATGGTATCGAAATTCCAGCGACCACGATTTACCGGTAAATCGGCCGCCCAGTAATCTTTAACGCGAGAATAAACAATATTCTGGCCCATTTTCCAGGATGTAATGCGGTACGGACCACTGGCAAGCGGAGGCGTAGAGAGCGGGTCGCTAAGTTTATGATCCTTCCAGTACTTTTCTGGAAATACCGGCAGCGAAAACAGACTCAGCATATCTTCTTTGCCTGGTTTGGCTAATTCAATACGCACGGTTAATGGCGCTATGGCTTTGACCGTTGTGCCTTTGTATACCAGGCGAAACTGCGGCACGCCCTCGGTCATAAATTTTTGAAAAGTAAACTCAACGTCGCGCGCGGTAATCGGCGAACCATCATGAAAACGGGCGCGCGGATTGATAGCGACTTCTACCCAGGAATAATCGTCAGCATAGCGTGCGCTTTCGGCAATCAGCGGGTAATAACTGCCGGGTTCGTCATCGGAAGTGGTAAATAGCGTGTCGTACAGTTGCTCGGTGCGTGCGCCGGGGTTTCCGCGTAGTGCATAGCGGTTAAAATTATCGAAGGTACCAATGGAGGATAACGTTATTTGCCCGCCCTTCGGCGCAGCAGGATTCACATAATCAAAATGGTTGAAATTAAAAGCATACCGGGGTTCTCCCAGCACCGCAAAGGCATAGCTTTCCTTGATAGCTTGCGCCTGCGCACCGAAGGTGAACAGGGTGATAAACAGCAGCAGTATGCGCACAATCATCTGCAACGGATTTCCTTTTACTCATCATTAGCCGCAATCCGGCATGCTTCAACTATGAATAATAAGGGACACAAGCACACCTTACCACTGCGGCGTATGCGGTTTCTCCAGCCAGCGGACAAAATCATCTATCGGTAAGGGACGGCTAATCCAATAGCCTTGCAGGAAATTAACACCACGCTCACGTAGCCAGCGCGCCTGTTCCGGTGTTTCGACACCTTCAGCAACCGTCAGCATATTGAGACGTTTCGCCAGCGTGAGCACCGCGTCAAGCACCGGAGATGTGACCGTTTCCGTACCTATAGCATTGATAAACCCACGGTCAATTTTCAGATACTCGAGCGTGAAGCGTTCCAGATAGATAAGCGCACTGTGTCCGGTGCCGAAGTCATCAATAGCAATTTCCACGCCGACAGAGTGCAGCCAGGCGAACAGTTTTGTGGCCTCATGCTCTTTCAGCATATCGCGCTCGGTTATCTCCAGTACAATCTGGAAATGGTGCGCGGGTAGGGAGGCGAGCAGCCGATGTATATCCGCTTTAAAGCTCTCGCTGTGCAGATGTTCCGGTGCGATATTAATGCCAAACTTTATGCCCACCGGCAGTACGTTTTGTAATTCAGCCGCATCACGGGCTATAAGCTCAAACAGATGCTGGGTCAGCGGCACGATCATCTTTTGCGATTCGGCATATTGAATGAAGGCATCCGGCGGGATTTCACCTGCAACAGGATGACGCCAGCGTAGCAGCACTTCCAGGCCCGTGACCCGCAGCGTTGGCGTATCAACCACCGGTTGATACACCAGGTAAAATTGCTCACGTTTGATAGCAGCCATAATTTCTCTGCCAGGGCGCATACGCACACTCATCAGGTAATAGCAGAGCAGGCCAACGACAGTTCCACTCATACCGCCCAGTAAAAACGCATACCACACATCGTTCCATGTCCAGTCATCAGCATAAAGACGCACAGTCAGCGGAATGCCTGTTATTTTGGTTTCGCGTACGGGTTTGCCGGATAACTCACGGACGTTCATCAAATGCGACGAAAATGTCGAAAGCACGGTATCGCCAATAATGAGTGCGATCCCGTCGAAATCTTGCTGACGAGAGCTATAGAGAAGATATGGCGTCAGGTGCAGGTTTAATGCTGCAAAAACGCCGCTATTTTTCAATAAAGGGTTGCGATACCAGATGACGATAGCGGGTTTGTTGGGCACCATTGGCGTGCCTGGCAACATCGCCATATCGACGTCTTTGTTAATATCGAGCGCCGGGATCAACTCATTGAGCGGTATATCCATTTCCCCCGTCGCTGATGAACAAAAGCTCTTTTTATCCTTCACCAGCACAAATGTGCGAACATTCATGCTAAACGCCGCGCGGGCAGTTAGTTCAGGGTTAGCCTGCTGACAGGTATCTAAGGTGAGCGGCTGTAGGCGGTCAGTGGTTAATTTCAGGTCGGCGAAGTAGGTATCGAGATACTTTTGTACGTCGGTAATCAGTGTGTCGTATTTGACTTCGTGTTTATGCCAGGCAACCAAAAACTGAAGACAGCTGACCAGTATTGCAATCATCACGCCCGCAATAATGCAGGTAAGCAGGATCTTACGTCCGGAAGAGGGAGCGCGTATGAACATGGTTCCGTTAATATTCCCGAGATTACGACAACGCTGAAGTGGAAGAGAATGACGGGACTATAGCCTGGTTCAAGGCACGGAAACATCATTTTCTATGATGAATGAAAACAAAAAAGCACTGCTTAAGCAGTGCCTTCAGTTAACTCGTCAGGATAGCCAAGGGATTGCATCCAAACGGTTTATTAGCTGCGGCTAAGAACCCGACGTGCTTCGTTGTAACGCTTTTTCCAGTACGGCTCATTCATGCTGGAAATAATAACACCACTGCTGGTGGAAGCATGAACGAACTGATTGTTGCCGATATAAATACCGACATGGCGTCCAGTTGAACCGGCACGGAACAGAACTAAGTCACCTGTACGCAAATTACTGCGGGAAACTGACTTGCCCATTTCCTGCTGTTCATAAGTTGAACGAGGAAGTTCTAAGCCAAATTGTTCGCGGAATGTACGCTGTACGAAACCAGAACAATCGATACCTTTTTTAGTGCTGCCACCCAGACGATAACGTACGCCTTTCCAGTCAGCATACTGATCCATAATTCGCGATTTTACGTCGACATTACGAACCAGATTTTCAAATTCATCCTGAGAAGCTTGCAGTGATGATGTTTCACTACCCACTGCACGTGTCTCAGGATGCATATTCTTTGCGGTGTTATTTGCACTACATGCAGAAAGCAGAACCGCTACTGCAATCGCGGGAATCCCGCGCAAGATATATCTCAAAATCGGTTGAGATTTGACCATGTTGTTTGTTTTCCCTTGAAGTCCTTAACGACAAATATCGTTATAAAAAAATGCCAAGCGACACGAGACTAATTACCTGGGCACGTTGAAACAATTCCTTAAGGCCAAATCTGTGGACTAACGCACAAAATTATATGCTGTGAGGATAATCTACCGCCGAGGCAAAACGTGTTCGAGATTACCCGATTGACGCGGTCTTGGCGAGCGGTTTTACATGATTTTTTATAAGAAAAAGTGATACAGAAAGTTAATAAACGGGATTGGTCAATTAAAGCACTGCTGTCTAAAAGATGCGCAATCCATTCATTTGCTTAGAGAATGATCATTTCACTTAATGAACGAGAGCAAAGTCGCACATCATCAGGATTATCCCTACTATGAAAATAAACCTGATGATGTTAATTACTGTGAGTTATTTGTTTTATGAATGTTTATTTTTTCCAGGCAGTGATTTGTCAAAAAAGGCGATTAATTGATCACTTAAAGGTGTCATTAGCCACCAGGGCAACCCAATCAATATCACCGTCATGGAACCGACAATGATATCGGTAAACCAATGTGCGCCAATCATCACTCTGGGAAATGCAAAAACCACAAATATAATAAGGGCGATTACTCCTGCGACTTTTCCGAAATATCGCCACATAAAAGCGGAAAAAATAAGCAGCATCATGCCATGATCGCCGGGAAAACTATCTCGTGAGGCATCTTTCGTTGGAACAGATAGCAGTTCGCTGACGCGGTTAATATCTGTAAAGGTCAATGTCGGACTGGCCCGTTTTACCGGAATAAATGCCTGGCCCAACTGGTTTAATACCACTGCGGTTAACAGCATGACCAGACCAATAATCACAATACGCCGTCTGCCGGGTGCGTTTTCTTTCAGCCAGAAACTCAGCATCAGTATTCCCATCGCCAGCAGTGAACAACCGTCGAAGGCGCGATTATTAGTCAACGCAACCAGCCATAAAAGAGTCTTGCTTTCGACCAGTTTCTGATTAAAAAAATAAAAAATATCCGCGTCAATTGGCAACCAGAATCCATGATTGACGGGAATGTACCAGGAAAGAAACAGCGCGAGGCCGACAATATTTAACAGCACTATTTGCGGCAAATTTTTGATCATATTTTCTCTAATTATCTTACTGAAAAACGCAGGCAACCTTACGCGTTGGTCGCTAAACGAAGCTTCAACAGCGCGCTCTGTAAGGCGTTCCAGTCAGTTTCGCTGCTGGAAATCAGCTCAATGCGGCTATCTGGTGGTGCAACGTTTTGCGTTTCAATGTGCAGGTCATCGCCCTGACGGTTGATGCGCACAAGACCTTCTGGTATCCGCATCACGCCTTTTACGCGTCCGACCGGCGCAAGTCGCGCCCATTCCAGAATGCCAATGGTGTCGAACACGGTATCAGCGTCGAATATCCAACCGCAGGCCTGGTGTCCTTGTCCGCTATTCAGACTGCGACGCCAGCGTTGATGCTCTGGCAGGCTTAATGCCGCTAATCCTTTTTTCTCGTTATGTTGATGCGAATGGGCAGCGCTGGCGGGTAACTCAGTTAAATTTCGACGAGGTAAATCCAGAAGATGACCTTCAATTTGCCCATGATCGCTGTGAATTAATTGCCGTTCGCCACCGTTTTGTTGCCACCAGTGTTGTAACGCTTGCTCGCTTTCTGGCGTAGCACGGTCGGATTTATTGGCGACAATGATGTCTGCGGCAGCCAGTTGATCACGGAAGTTTTCATTACCGACGCTTTTTTCGTCCAGCAGGAGGCGCGGATCGAGAATGCACAACGTGGCGCGCAGATCGATCCACGGTTCATAGACCGGCGCGGTTAACAGATCGAGGATTTGTTTCGGATGACCCAGTCCGGTCGGCTCTATCAGCAAGCGGTCTGGTTTTCCCTGGCGCAGTAAGGTATTCAACCCTACCTGCATGGGTAAACCATTAACGCAGCACATGCAGCCGCCGGGGATCTCTTTCAGCAATGCGCCGCTATCGGCGAGCAAAGCACCATCAATTCCGACTTCCCCAAATTCATTAACCAGAACCGCCCATTTTTCGTTGGGATCTTTGTGGGCTAGCAGATGAAGAATAGAGGTTGTTTTCCCGCTGCCGAGAAAACCGGTGATGAGGTTGGTCCTGGTCACAACGGCTCCGCAATAATCAGATGAGTTAACTGTGCGTTAATCCTGGCTAAAAAAGGCGGAAAAGAGAAGAGAGAGGGCGGACGAAGCGATGCTCCATCCGCTTTAACCGCAGAAATCGTTAAATTTTGAGGGTGTTTAATAGCGCCTGATGCGCGCCGAACTGCGCGATTTGTTGCCAGGCTTGTTCGATGGCCTGCACAAAATGCGGGTTATCTGGTAGGTCATCACCGAATACTTCACGCAAAGAAAGCAGGGCGGTGACGCGTTGTTCACTGCTACTGCCCGCAACGAGGTTGTGAATTTTATCGTAAAGCGGATCGCGGACATCGATAGCTTTTCCGGCATCATCTACGCCGCTCACATAGCGCATCCAACCTGCGACGCCTAATGCCAGTAACGGCCAGTTTGTTTCGCGAGCCAGATGGATGCGAATCCCTGCCAACATGCGTTGCGGTAATTTTTGACTGCCATCCATCGCGATTTGCCAGGTCTTATGTTTCAGCGCTGGATTGGCAAAACGTTCAATTAACGTATCCGCATAGTATGTTAAATCGACATCTTTAATCCGTAGCGTTGGCGCTTGCTCCTCCAGCATTAATGTTCTGGCGGCATGGCGAAATGCGCGGTCCTGCATGCAATCACTAATATGGGCGAATCCAGCCAGGTAGCCCAGATAAGCGAGAAAAGAGTGGCTGCCATTAAGCATGCGCAGTTTCATCTCTTCCCACGGCAGGACATCATCCACCATTTGTACACCTGCGATTTCCCAGGCTGGGCGCCCTGCGACGAAGTTATCTTCTACCACCCATTGGATAAACGGCTCGCAGCTAATTGCACAGGGATCATTCACGCCCAGATATTGGCTAATTTCTGCCAGTGATTCTTCCGTTGCTGCCGGGACAATGCGGTCGACCATGGTTCCCGGAAAGCTGACGTGTTCTTTTATCCACTCGGCAAGTTCTGGAGAGCGTTTTTCAGCCATCCCCAGCACCGCATTTTTCACCACATGACCATTGTCGGGAATATTATCGCAGGAAAGTACGGTAAACGGCGCAAGGCCACGTTCACGACGGCGTTTCAGCGCTTCGACAAGAATGCCTGGCGCGGAGTGAGGTTCTTCCGGGCTTTGTAAGTCATGAATAATCCGCGAATTATTGGTATCAAGTGCACCGGTGGCCGGGTCGATACAATAACCTTTTTCGGTAATGGTCAGGGACACAATTGCCACCTGCGGTTCGCAAAACTTCTCAATAATCGCCGCTAAGGAATCCAGTTTTGCATTCAGGCATTCATGAACGGCCCCGACAATAATCGCCTGATTGCCGTCTGCGCCTTTCTCCAACACGGTATATAAATGATCCTGTTCGCGAAGTTGGCTCATTAGCCGATCGCCGCTGAACAAACTGATTTCACAGATCCCCCAATCGCTGCTTTGGGCATTCAGCACACGGTCGGTCAGTAACGCCTGATGTGCGCGGTGAAAGGCTCCAAAGCCAAAATGAACGATACGGGATTTCAATTGCTGGCGATCGTAACGTGGAGTGTGAATGTGAGGCGGGAACGTAGTGGAGGCAATTGTGTTCATAGAAGTCACGTCTTAGTAACGATTGATTAACAACGCTAGTGTAAAGTTATATGACAGCAATTGAAATTGGTCTGGATTGTTAATGCGATGAAGTGTGAGGACGATCAATTTACAAGTGAATATTGCAGGCGAAAGGTGTTCAGGAGGCGCAAAATGAAGGATTGGTATAATAAATTAAAAAGGGACAGTCTGAGCTGTCCCTTTGCTGAATGTGGCTGAAGTTAGTCAGCACGCCCCATATAACGGCGTTCTTCGATATGGATACGAATTTTTTCGCCCGGGCTTAAGTATTCTGGTACCTGAATCACCAGACCGGTGCTCAAGGTCGCCGGTTTGTTACGGGCGCTGGCAGAAGCGCCTTTGATGCCAGGAGCGGTTTCAACGATTTCCAGATCAACGGTCTGCGGCAGTTCAAGCGCCAGCAGTTGACCGTCCCAGGTCAGAACCTGCATGTCTGGCATGCCGCCTTCCGGCATAAACAGCAGTTCTTCTTCAATCTGATCTTTGGTGAAGGTATACGGGGTATAGTCTTCTTTATCCATAAAGACATATTCGTTGCCATCGACGTAGGAGAAGTCAACGTAGCGGCGGGTCAGCGTCACGGTATCAACGATATCATCGCCTTTAAAGCGTTCTTCCACTTTCAGTCCGGTACGGACGTCTGAAAAACGCATTTTGTACAGCGTAGCGGCACCGCGGGCGGTAGGCGACTGAATATCAATGTCCTTAACCAGCAGCAGTTTGCCGTTGTAATTCAGTACCATACCTTTTTTAATTTCGTTCGCTCTTGGCATCGAAAAATTCCTGTTGTCGAAAATGTCAAAAATATCGCGACAAACTACTCGCGACGGGCCTTTCAGGCAAGTGGTATTCGCACTTTTGCTGGTGCCAAAAAGGTGGTAATGTGCGCGCTCCTCAATCCGGTGGTTAACCTTAAGAGAACAACGTATGGAATGCCGTCCGGGTTGCGGGGCGTGTTGCACCGCCCCCTCAATCTCCAGTCCTATTCCCGGTATGCCAGATGGCAAGCCCGCCAATACGCCCTGCATTCAGCTTGATGAACAGCAACGCTGTAAAATTTTCACATCTCCACTACGGCCGAAAGTTTGCGCAGGCTTGCAGGCCAGTGCTGAAATGTGCGGTAACACGCGTCAGCAGGCCATGACCTGGCTTATCGATCTGGAAATGTTGACCGCGCCTTAAACATCTTTAATCCGCAGCAAGCAAAACAGGGTGGCGATAACCATCACCATCGCAAACCAGAACACCGCGTGATAATTCCAGATCTCGGCGACGATGCCCGCCACTGAACCAGCGATGATCCAGCCCACGCGCGACGTATTGGTATAGAGCGTGGTGGCTGAACCTGCCTGACCGGGCATCAGGTCCTGGAAATAGAGCATCCCGATACCGCCCAGAATGCCGATAAAAATAGCATTCAGCAGCTGCAAGCCCAACAGAATGGCAGGTGAATGCGCCATCAGCATTCCTGCGTAAAAACAGATGCCACCTACGGCGGCAACGCGCATTAAGAAGCGCTTACCCAGACGTTTGGCAAAATATCCGGCAATCAACATGGTCGGAATTTCCAGCCCGGCTGCGGTCCCCATCATCACGCCCGCCAGTTTCTCAGGAAGATGCAGTTCGTTGATAATAAACAGTGGCATGTTGATGATATACAGACTGTTCGAGCCCCACATCAATGTACAAATCACAAACAACAGCAGTGTATCGCGACGATTACGGCGAGGCGCTTCAACCGTGCCAGTTGCTTGCGGCACCTCTTTTTGCATCGACGGTAAAAACAACCACACCATCACGCCGCAGACAATAAACGCCACCGCCGCGCTGAGATACATTACCGTAAAGCTGAATCCCATCGCTAAGGCATACGCCAGCGGCGGGCCAATGACCCACGCTAACGATACCTGGGCGCGTAAAAAAGAGCTGAACATCACTGCTTCACGCCCGGTTTTGTCGGCATGTTCACGAGCAAGAGCAAACATTTGCGGGTTGGCGGTAGAACCAAAGCTGCTTAAAAAAACGCCGACGAATAACAAAACAAAGTAGTTGCGATTCCAGGCAAAAAGGGTACAGGCCAGCATGCCTAACAGGCAGCAAAAGACAATCAGCGATTTACGATCGCCGCGTTTATCAGAGCGTCCGGCGAGAAACTGACTGACCAGAATTCCGATAACGGCGCTGCCGGTAAAGAAGAATCCCACCATCGCCGGGCGCGCGTGCACTTCATCAGTGAGGAAAATACTTAGCGTCGGGGTTTGCAGGGCACCTGCAATACCGGTGAGAAAGGCAACAATTAAAAACGCCGCTGACGTCAGGTCAAACGATTTCGCGCTGGAAACTGCGGGGGAGTTATGCATGCTGGTCGATCAGTGAAAGATGAAGACGCGGAGTTTACGCTGCCTGTCAGAAAATAAACAGTCAGTGAAATCAAACTCGCTACGAATAATCAAAATGGCATTTCACTCTTGCTGATCCTCAGCTGACGCCGCCGAAATGCTAATGCTGATGGCTAATTTCACTGTCAGCATTTCAGATTTTTGGCAAAAAAATGTGCAGCACATCAAACTTTTGGACATAATTTAGCGGCTTCCCTTGCGTGCTGAAGAAGAAGTATTATTCTTGATTGAAACGTTTCAGCGCGATCTTGTCTTTAATCCTAAGCCAGGTTGGCGCTTTTTTTCTCATAGAAGCTGAATCGTTTCAATTCAGCAAGAGAGGAGAACTATGTTCCAGTTATCCGTACAGGACATCCATCCGGGCGAGAAGGCCGGAGACAAAGAAGAGGCTATTCGCAAGGTCGCCGCGGCGCTGGTGCAAGCCGGTAATGTAGCGGAAGGCTACGTCAATGGCATGCTGGCGCGCGAACAGCAAACCTCAACCTTTCTCGGCAACGGGATTGCTATTCCACACGGTACTACCGACACCCGCGATCAGGTACTGAAAACCGGCGTTCAGGTATTTCAGTTCCCGGAAGGTGTGACATGGGGTGAAGGTCAAGTCGCGTACGTGGCTATCGGTATTGCCGCCAGCTCCGATGAACATCTGGGCTTGCTGCGCCAACTAACCCATGTACTGAGCGATGATTCCGTTGCTGAACAACTGAAGTCAGCAACAACAGCAGAAGAACTTCGCGCATTGCTGATGGGCGAAAAGCAGAGTGAGCAGCTGAAGCTTGATAACGAAATGCTGACACTGGATATCGTTGCCAGTGATTTGCTGACCCTGCAAGCGTTAAACGCCGCTCGTCTGAAAGAAGCGGGCGCAGTTGACGCTACCTTCGTCACCAAAGCCATCAACGAGCAGCCATTAAATCTCGGGCAAGGCATCTGGCTGAGCGATAGCGCCGAAGGTAATCTGCGTAGCGCGATTGCGGTAAGCCGTGCGGCAAATGCTTTTGATGTGGACGGCGAAACGGCTGCCATGCTGGTGAGTGTGGCGATGAATGACGATCAGCCCGTCGCGGTTCTTAAGCGTCTCGCCGATTTGCTGCTCGACAATAAAGCTGACCGCTTGCTGAAAGCAGATGCGGCAACGCTGCTGGCACTGCTGACCAGCGATGATGCGCCGACCGACGACGTGTTAAGCGCGGAGTTTGTGGTGCGCAATGAACACGGCCTGCATGCCCGTCCAGGCACCATGTTGGTCAATACCATTAAACAATTTAACAGTGATATTACCGTGACAAACCTTGATGGCACCGGCAAACCGGCAAACGGACGTAGTCTGATGAAAGTTGTAGCACTTGGCGTTAAGAAAGGTCATCGCCTACGCTTTACCGCCCAGGGACCAGATGCTGAACAGGCGCTGAACGCCATTGGCGACGCCATCGCCGCAGGTCTTGGGGAGGGCGCGTAATGAGCAGACGTGTTGCTACGATCACCCTTAATCCGGCTTATGACCTTGTTGGTTTCTGCCCGGAAATTGAACGCGGCGAAGTGAACCTGGTAAAAACCACCGGTCTGCATGCGGCGGGTAAAGGTATCAACGTTGCCAAAGTTCTGAAAGATCTGGGTATTGATGTCACTGTTGGCGGCTTCCTCGGTAAAGATAACCAGGATGGGTTTCAGCAATTGTTCAGCGAGCTGGGCATTGCCAACCGTTTCCAGGTTGTACAGGGGCGCACCCGTATTAATGTCAAGTTGACGGAAAAAGACGGCGAAGTGACCGACCTCAACTTCTCTGGTTTTGAAGTCACTCCAGCCGACTGGGAACGCTTTGTGACGGATTCTCTGAGTTGGCTTGGTCAGTTCGATATGGTCTGTGTCAGCGGCAGTTTACCATCAGGCGTCAGCCCGGAAGCCTTCACCGACTGGATGACTCGCCTGCGTAGTCAGTGTCCTTGCATTATCTTTGATAGTAGTCGTGAAGCGTTAGTGGCAGGTTTGAAAGCGGCACCGTGGCTGGTGAAACCTAACCGCCGCGAGCTGGAAATCTGGGCTGGCCGTAAACTGCCTGAAATGAAAGATGTGATTGAAGCTGCGCATGCGCTGCGTGAACAAGGTATCGCGCATGTCGTTATTTCACTGGGTGCCGAAGGCGCGCTTTGGGTTAATGCCTCCGGCGAATGGATCGCCAAACCACCGTCAGTCGATGTCGTAAGCACCGTTGGCGCAGGGGATTCTATGGTTGGTGGCCTGATTTATGGCTTGCTGATGCGTGAATCCAGTGAACACACTCTGCGTCTGGCGACAGCTGTTGCTGCCCTGGCGGTAAGTCAAAGCAATGTGGGTATTACCGATCGTCCGCAGTTGGCCGCAATGATGGCGCGCGTCGACTTACAACCTTTTAACTGACAGCAGGAGAGGCATAATGAAAACGCTGCTGATTATTGACGCTAATCTCGGTCAGGCACGCGCCTATATGGCGAAGACCCTGCTGGGCGCGGCGGCGCGAAAAGCAAAACTGGAAATCATCGACAATCCGAACGACGCTGAAATGGCGATTGTTCTCGGTGATTCCATCCCGAACGACAGCGCGCTGAACGGTAAAAATGTCTGGCTGGGCGATATTTCCCGGGCAGTTGCGCACCCTGAGCTGTTCCTGAGTGAAGCCAAAGGCCATGCGAAACCTTACACTGCGCCGGTCGCTGCGACAGCACCGGTTGCTGCCAGTGGTCCGAAACGCGTAGTTGCGGTGACTGCTTGCCCGACCGGGGTGGCGCACACTTTTATGGCGGCAGAAGCCATTGAAACCGAAGCGAAAAAACGTGGCTGGTGGGTGAAAGTTGAAACTCGTGGCTCTGTAGGCGCGGGTAATGCCATCACCCCTGAAGAAGTGGCGGCGGCGGATCTGGTCATTGTGGCGGCAGATATTGAAGTCGATCTGGCAAAATTTGCTGGTAAACCGATGTATCGCACCTCTACCGGTCTGGCGCTGAAGAAAACCGCGCAGGAACTGGATAAAGCCGTTGCTGAAGCGACGCCTTACGAACCAGCAGGCAAAGCTCAAACGGCGGCGACTGAAGGCAAGAAAGAGAGTACAGGCGCGTATCGTCACTTGCTGACGGGCGTCTCTTACATGCTGCCGATGGTGGTTGCAGGTGGTCTGTGTATCGCGCTTTCTTTTGCTTTTGGTATCGAAGCGTTTAAAGAGCCGGGTACGTTGGCAGCGGCGCTGATGCAGATTGGTGGCGGTTCAGCCTTTGCGCTGATGGTGCCGGTACTGGCAGGTTATATTGCCTTCTCTATTGCCGACCGTCCGGGCCTCACGCCTGGCCTGATTGGCGGTATGCTGGCGGTCAGCACCGGTTCTGGTTTCATTGGCGGTATTATTGCGGGCTTCCTGGCCGGTTACATCGCGAAGTTAATCAGCACGCAGCTAAAACTGCCACAGAGTATGGAGGCGCTGAAACCTATTTTGATCATTCCGCTGATTTCCAGTCTGGTGGTTGGTCTGGCGATGATCTACCTGATCGGTAAACCGGTTGCTGGCATCCTCGAAGCTCTGACTCACTGGCTACAAACGATGGGGACTGCGAATGCGGTTCTGCTGGGCGCGATCCTTGGCGGCATGATGTGTACTGACATGGGTGGCCCGGTTAACAAAGCGGCATACGCGTTCGGTGTGGGTCTGCTGAGTACCCAAACCTATGGCCCAATGGCAGCGATTATGGCGGCAGGTATGGTGCCACCGCTGGCAATGGGGCTGGCAACGATGGTGGCGCGTCGCAAATTCGACAAAGCGCAGCAGGAAGGCGGCAAAGCAGCTCTGGTTCTGGGACTGTGCTTTATTTCCGAAGGTGCAATTCCGTTTGCTGCCCGTGATCCGATGCGTGTGCTGCCGTGCTGTATCGTTGGTGGGGCGTTGACTGGTGCAATCTCTATGGCGATTGGTGCGAAACTGATGGCACCGCACGGTGGTCTGTTTGTTCTGCTGATCCCGGGCGCAATTACGCCGGTACTGGGTTACCTGGTGGCAATTATTGCCGGTACGCTGGTGGCGGGTTTGGCTTATGCTTTCCTGAAACGTCCGGAAGTGGACGCGGTAGCGAAAGCAGCGTAATAAAAGGTGTGTTACAGGGCAGAAATTTCCTGCCCTGTATCATGTGAAGATCGCAAGGTGATTGACCCGTTCTTGAGGGTAACTCTATGAATTTATCTATTTTATCTTTAAGTTGAAACCTGGAATCTTCATCAAACATTAACCTTATTTCCTCAAGGGCAGATTAATTTCTGCCCTTTTTTATTGCTTCCGTTCTGTGCATCCCGTCACAAATTCTCCGTTTTTTTAATCCATGCATTTAATAGCGTTTTGTGAGCCTGTTCAAATCTGCCCATTTTGCTCATCTGGCGGCAATTTACTTTAAGTAAAACATGCATACTATGAGCACATGTTTAAATACGAACACATGTTTAAACGTTATTTGCAGTACCTATATTCTTGTGGATTGACAGAGTTGGTAATTTTTTACCAGGGGACGTGCTATGCGCGAAAAGGAATATGTCGTAATTATAGGTTCGGCGAATATTGATGTCGCCGGATATTCACATGAATCATTGAATTATGCGGATTCAAATCCAGGGAAAATAAAATTTACACCTGGTGGAGTAGGGCGCAATATCGCGCAAAATCTGGCATTGCTGGGGAACAAAGTCTGGCTACTTAGCGCTGTAGGTAGTGATTTTTATGGTCAATCGCTCCTGACGCAAACCAATCAATCCGGTGTTTATGTCGAGAAATGCCTGATTGTGCCAGGGGAAAATACGTCGAGCTATTTATCATTGCTCGATAATACCGGTGAAATGTTGGTTGCTATAAATGACATGAATATTAGTAACTGTATTTCTGCGGAATATCTCGCACAGCACCGTGAATTTATCCAGGGAGCAAAGGTCATTGTCGCTGACTGTAATATCAGTGAAGAGGCGTTGGTCTGGATTCTGGATAATGCCGCCGACGTACCTGTATTTGTCGATCCAGTTTCGGCATGGAAATGTGTCAAAGTGCGCGACCGTCTAAGTCAGATCCACACCCTGAAGCCAAACCGCCTTGAAGCAGAAACCCTGAGCGGGATTGCGTTGTCAGGGCGTGAAGATGTCGCAAAAGTTGCCGCCTGGTTCCATCAACATGGCCTGAACCGCCTGGTACTGAGTATGGGCGGCGACGGCGTTTACTACAGTGAAATAGGCAGTGAAAACGGCTGGTCTGCACCGATTAAAACCAATGTCATTAATGTTACCGGAGCGGGCGATGCCATGATGGCAGGTCTTGCTTCGTGTTGGGTCGACGGAATGCCGTTTGCCGAATCTGTTCGTTTTGCACAGGGATGTTCGTCAATGGCGCTCTCCTGTGAATACACCAATAACCCCAATTTATCGATTGCCAACGTTATATCGTTAGTGGAGAACGCAGAATGTCTGAATTAAACATTTCCCCTGAATTATTACAAATTTCCCCGGAAGTTCAGGATGCTTTAAAAAGCAAAAAACCAGTAGTTGCGCTGGAATCGACCATTATCTCTCACGGTATGCCGTTTCCACAAAATGCCCAGACGGCAATTGAAGTAGAAGAAACTATTCGTAAACAGGGCGCTGTACCTGCCACTATCGCCATTATTGGTGGCGTCATGAAAGTGGGCTTAAGCAAAGAAGAAATTGAATTGCTGGGTCGTGAAGGACATAACGTAACCAAAGTTAGCCGTCGCGATTTACCTTTTGTTGTTGCCGCCGGAAAAAATGGTGCAACCACCGTTGCTTCAACGATGATTATTGCGGCGCTTGCCGGAATTAAAGTATTTGCCACCGGGGGAATTGGTGGTGTACATCGCGGGGCGGAACATACCTTCGATATTTCTGCCGATTTGCAGGAACTGGCGCACACTAATGTCACCGTAGTTTGTGCCGGGGCGAAATCTATTCTCGATTTAGGCTTAACTACCGAATATTTAGAAACTTTCGGTGTACCGCTAATTGGCTATCAGACCAAAGCGCTGCCTGCGTTTTTCTGCCGGACCAGCCCGTTTGACGTCAGCATTCGTCTCGACAGTGCCACAGAAATTGCCCGCGCGATGGCGGTGAAATGGCAAAGCGGGCTGAACGGTGGCCTCGTGGTAGCGAACCCGATCCCGGAACAGTTTGCTATGCCGAAACACACTATCAATGCGGCGATCGATCAGGCGGTAGCTGAAGCTGAAGCGCAGGGTGTTATTGGTAAAGAAAGTACGCCGTTCTTGCTGGCGCGCGTTGCTGAACTGACCGGCGGTGACAGCCTGAAATCCAACATCCAGCTGGTGTTCAACAACGCCATTCTGGCGAGTGAAATTGCCAAAGAATACCAGCGTCTCGCGGGTTAATTTCCGACGGGCAGAAAGCCGTCGCCCGTACTGATCATACATACCGAAACCTGGCGCTGGCGCCGGGTTTACTGGCATAAAGGGAAAATCATTATGGATATAATGAGAAGTTTGGTGGGTATGGTGGTATTGCTGGCAATTGCGTTTGTGTTGTCGGTGAATAAAAAGGGCATCAGTTTGCGCACTGTTGGGGCCGCGCTGCTGCTGCAAATCGCCATTGGAGGCATCATGCTCTATTTTCCGCCGGGAAAATGGGCAGTAGAACAGGCGGCATTAGGCGTTCATAAAGTGATGTCTTACAGTGATGCCGGTAGCGCCTTCATTTTTGGTTCGCTGGTTGGGCCGAAAATGGATGTTCTCTTTGATGGCGCGGGCTTTATCTTCGCCTTTCGCGTACTCCCGGCGATTATCTTCGTCACTGCGCTTATCAGCCTACTGTATTACATTGGCGTAATGGGACTGCTGATTCGTATTCTTGGCAGTATTTTCCAGAAAGCCCTCAACATCAGCAAAATTGAATCTTTTGTTGCGGTTACCACTATTTTCCTCGGGCAAAACGAGATCCCGGCGATCGTAAAACCGTTTATCGATCGCATGAATCGCAACGAGTTGTTTACCGCAATTTGTAGCGGGATGGCGTCCATTGCTGGTTCGATGATGATTGGTTATGCCGGAATGGGCGTGCCGATTGACTACCTGTTAGCGGCATCGCTGATGGCTATCCCCGGCGGTATTTTGTTTGCGCGTATTCTTAGCCCGGCAACCGAGCCTTCGCAGGTGACATTTGAAAACCTGTCATTCAGCGAAACGCCGCCAAAAAGCTTTATCGAAGCGGCGGCGAGCGGTGCGATGACCGGGCTGAAAATCGCCGCCGGTGTGGCGACGGTGGTAATGGCGTTTGTCGCAATTATTGCGCTGATCAACGGCATTATCGGCGGAATTGGCGGCTGGTTTGGTTTCGCCAATGCTTCTCTGGAAAGTATTTTTGGCTATGTGCTGGCGCCACTGGCGTGGATCATGGGGGTAGACTGGAGCGATGCTAACCTTGCGGGTAGTCTGATTGGGCAGAAACTGGCGATAAACGAATTTGTTGCTTACCTGAGTTTCTCACCGTATCTGCAAACGGGTGGCACGCTGGAAGTGAAAACCGTGGCAATTATCTCCTTTGCGCTGTGTGGTTTTGCTAACTTTGGTTCTATCGGCGTTGTCGTTGGGGCGTTTTCGGCTATTTCGCCAAAACGTGCTCCGGAAATCGCCCAGCTTGGTTTACGGGCGCTGGCAGCAGCGACGCTTTCCAACCTGATGAGTGCGACTATTGCCGGGTTCTTTCTTGGGTTGGCGTAATGCTCGATTTGTAGTCCGGATAAGACGTATCCGGCAATCGCGCTATTGCAAATAATTTTTACTGCATCATCCCGGAGAATTTATTCTCCGGGTCCATCTCCAGCGCCAGTCCTGACAACTGCTTTCTGTTTTTAATTAGATACCCTTTCTTGTTTTTAATTAATAAACCGTCGTGAATGAATTGCGCGAGAACATATAAAAGATGTCGATAAGAAACGCCCAAATACTCTGCGGCTTGCGTGTGCTTTTCGTGATAAAGATCACTTTCCTGCGAGAGTAATATAAATGCTGCCAGGCGATTCACTAACGGAAATGATTGGTTCTGAGTTAAAGAAACAATATTGCGATAATTTTTATGACTTAAGGTGACGCAGAGTTTTCGTAAAAATAGCGTGTCGTTTAATAACAGCGGACGGTAATGTTTCATGGGGAGCGCAATACACCAACACTCTTCAATAGCCTGTACCGCACGCGGTTCATGATCTTTATCGATTAACTCAATCTCGCCAATAAAACAGGGCGCGGCAAAGAAATCGATCAGCGACACGCGACCATTGGCCAGCGTGGCGTAAAGCCTGGCACGGCCTCGCGTCAGGTAAAACAGCCAGGACGGCTGTTGCCCTTCCTGCACAATGTAGTCACGCGCTAAAAAATGAAACAGCCGCGTATCGGCTGAAACATCCGTTGAAAAGCAATCCTTAAATGCGGATTCGTTAATCAGTTGTTGCTTCAATTCATTATTGTGGATTTCTTTCACGATGTTTATCCGCTATGAGATTTCTCATATTTAGCATACGTACGCTGTTGTTAAGATTCAATCATCGACCCGGTCGAATTTTCTTTGCTGTAAAAAAAATAACGCAACTGGAAACAGAGGAAATAAACAATGGAAAAGAGAAAAATTATTCTGGATTGTGATCCGGGTCATGATGATGCTATTGCCATAATGATGGCTGCGAAACATCCGGCGATTGATTTATTAGGTATCACTATTGTGGCGGGTAATCAGACGCTTGATAAAACATTAATTAATGGCCTGAATGTTTGCCAGAAACTGGAGATTAATGTTCCGGTTTATGCGGGGATGCCGCAGCCCATTATGCGTCAACAAATTGTTGCCGATAATATTCACGGTGAAACCGGACTGGATGGCCCGGTATTCGAGCCGTTGACCCGCCAGGCAGAAAACACTCATGCGGTGAAATACATCATCGATACCCTGATGGCAAGCGATGGCGATATCACTCTGGTGCCGGTTGGTCCATTGTCAAACATCGCGGTGGCAATGCGCATGCAACCCGCAATCTTGCCCAAAATCCGTGAAATTGTACTGATGGGCGGCGCTTACGGTACAGGTAACTTCACGCCGTCTGCCGAGTTCAACATCTTTGCTGACCCGGAAGCCGCACGCGTGGTGTTCACCTCCGGCGTTCCGTTGGTGATGATGGGCCTCGATCTCACCAACCAGACCGTTTGCACCCCGGACGTGATTGCACGGATGGAAAGGGCAGGCGGCCCTGCCGGGGAGCTGTTCAGCGACATCATGAACTTCACTCTCAAAACGCAGTTCGAAAACTACGGTCTGGCTGGCGGCCCGGTGCACGACGCCACCTGCATCGGTTATCTGATTAACCCGAATGGCATTAAAACCCAGGATATGTACGTCGAAGTGGACGTTAATAGCGGCCCTTGCTACGGGCGTACCGTCTGCGACGAGTTGGGCGTTCTTGGCAAGCCCGCTAATACCAAAGTCGGCATCACTATTGATACCGACTGGTTCTGGGGCTTAGTCGAAGAGTGCGTTCGCGGCTACATCAAAACCCATTAAATGTTGATAACAAGCCGGGTCAGTATCGCAAGATGCAGGCCCGGCTATTTCTGATGGGCAGAAAGCCGTCGCCCAAAATGACATGAAGAGATAATAACTATGGATGTCATGAGAAGTGTTCTGGGAATGGTGGTATTGCTGACGATTGCGTTTTTACTGTCAGTAAACAAGAAGAAGATCAGCCTGCGTACCGTTGGCGCGGCGTTAGTGTTACAGATCGTGATTGGCGGCATAATGCTGTGGTTACCGCCAGGGCGTTGGCTCGCTGAAAAAGTCGCTTTTGGCGTCCATAAAGTGATGGCGTACAGCGACGCGGGTAGCGCATTTATCTTCGGTTCTCTGGTCGGACCGAAAATGGATACCTTATTTGATGGCGCAGGATTTATCTTTGGTTTCAGGGTATTACCGGCAATTATCTTCGTTACAGCACTGGTGAGTATTCTCTACTACATCGGCGTGATGGGGATCTTAATTCGCATTCTTGGCGGTATCTTCCAGAAAGCGTTAAATATCAGCAAGATTGAGTCATTCGTCGCGGTCACTACCATTTTCCTTGGGCAAAACGAAATTCCGGCGATCGTGAAGCCCTTTATCGATCGTCTGAATCGCAATGAGCTGTTTACAGCTATTTGCAGCGGTATGGCCTCAATTGCCGGTTCGACGATGATTGGTTACGCTGCACTGGGCGTGCCTGTGGAATATTTGCTGGCGGCATCGTTAATGGCGATCCCCGGTGGGATCTTGTTTGCCCGCCTGTTAAGCCCGGCTACGGAATCTTCGCAGGTTTCCTTTAATAACCTCTCTTTCACCGAAACACCGCCAAAAAGCATTATTGAGGCCGCTGCTACAGGGGCAATGACCGGGCTGAAAATCGCTGCGGGTGTGGCAACAGTAGTCATGGCATTTGTTGCCATCATTGCGTTAATTAACGGTATTATCGGCGGCGTTGGCGGCTGGTTTGGTTTTGAGCGAGCCTCGCTGGAGTCCATTTTAGGTTATCTGCTGGCCCCGCTGGCGTGGGTGATGGGTGTTGACTGGAGTGATGCAAATCTTGCCGGGAGTTTGATTGGGCAGAAGCTGGCGATCAATGAATTTGTTGCTTATCTCAATTTCTCGCCATATCTGCAAACGGGTGGCTCTCTGGATGCTAAAACCGTGGCGATTATTTCTTTTGCGCTGTGCGGTTTCGCTAACTTTGGTTCTATCGGGGTAGTGGTTGGGGCATTTTCTGCGGTTGCGCCACACCGTGCGCCGGAAATCGCCCAGCTTGGTTTACGGGCGCTGGCGGCGGCGACGCTTTCCAACCTGATGAGTGCGACCATTGCCGGGTTCTTTATTGGTTTAGCGTAGTGCGCGATTTATGAGCCGGATAAGACGCGTTAAGCGTCGCATCCGGCAACATTGTTACACCATTGGCACTAATGAAAGCGCGTTATCGGCAGACAGGGTAGGGTTGTTTAAGCTGCCGCTGGCGCGCGAAATTGCCGCGCAGGCCATCGCAAAATGGGCGCTATCACGGAAACTGCTTCCTTCCAGAAAGCTATACACCAGGCCCGCCATAAAACCATCGTCAGCACCAAAACTGTCTACCGTCGTATGTGCTGGCGGAGTCAGCAAAAATTGTTCACCATCCTTTTCGCTGCAATAAACTGACTCATCGGGCAAATAAACAAACAGATGCTGAACACCTTGCTGATGCAACGCATTCACTGCGGCATTACGATCAGCATCGCTGGTTATCGGCTGGCCCCATAAAATTTCCAGCTCTGGCAAAGTGGGTTTCAGAGTGTGAATATGCGCCAGCCAGTGTTTGATTTTGCCCGCTTTAAATTCTGAAACGGTATCGACAAACACCGGGATTTCATCGGCAAGGGTGAAGACCCACTCCAGCGCCTCGGCAGTCAGGTTACAATCTGCCAGCACCACGCCCGCATGATGAAGTAAATCGCGCGACCCGTTCAGTAGTTGCGGTGTCAACTGTTCCAGCAGATGGGTATCGTTAATCGCCAGCACGGTTTCATCGTCTCGATTGGCAATTGCCAGATACGTCGATGTGCTTTGGCCGTGTAAACGAACACAGCCGGAGACATTCACTCCGGCGCGGCGCGTCTCTTCCAGGAGCATTTCGCCATAAAAGTCATCGCCAATCACCGAGAGTAAATGGACGTCGCGGCCTAACAGCGCCAGATTGTGGGCAATGTTGCGCCCAACGCCGCCCGCCGAGCAATGAATCGTACCGGGATTAGAGGCCGCTTGCGGATAACGGATATCCGCCATCCCGCGAATATCCATATTGATTGTTCCCACCACCACGCAATATTCCTGCTCGGTGAGAATGTAACCTTTGCCTTTAATCCGCCCTTTGCGCATTAAATCCATAATATGCGCCGCTACGCGCGAACGGCTAATTTGCAGCATATCCGCAATTTCATTCTGCTGAATCAGCGGGTTACGCCGTAAAATTGCAAGGATTTCCTTCTCCCGGTTGTTCATTTTCAGGCTACCGCTTTTTCAGTTTGTTGCGCTTTCAGCCAGGCGATCTCTTCTGCCCAGATATCCGGGTTGATGGTTTCGAGGATCAGCGGAATGCCGTCGAAGCGGTCGTCCTGCATGATCCAGCGGAACGCATCATGACCGATATTGCCTTCACCAAGGCTATGATGGCGGTCAACGCGGCTGCCAAAGGTACTTTTCGCATCGTTGAGGTGCATCCCGCGCAGATACTTAAAGCCAACAATACGAGCAAAATCAGCGAACGTTTTCTCGCATTCGGCTGGAGTACGCAAATCATACCCGGCAGCGAAAGCATGGCAGGTATCAATGCAGACGCCGACGCGGGATTTATCTTCCACACCGTCGATAATCGCCGCGAGATGTTCGAATTTAAATCCAAGGTTGCTGCCCTGACCGGCGGTATTTTCAATCACCGCGGTCACACCTTGTGTTTTATCCAGTGCAATGTTGATGGATTCGGCAATACGCGCAAGGCAATCCTCTTCTGAAATCTGCATCAGATGGCTGCCAGGGTGGAAGTTGAGCAAAGAAAGTCCCAGTTGTTCGCAACGCTGCATTTCATCTATAAAGGCATCGCGCGATTTTTCCAGGGCTTCAGCGACCGGATGTCCGAGGTTAATCAGATAACTGTCGTGGGGAAGAATTTGCGCCGATGTGTAGTGATATTTTTCACAGACGGCTTTGAATTCATCGATGGTTTGCGTCGTGAGCGGTGCGGCACGCCACTGACGTTGGTTTTTGGTGAACAAGGCAAACGCGGTTGCGTCGATTTCGGCGGCGCGAATTGCGGCATTTGCCAGACCGCCAGCAGCACTAACGTGCGCTCCAATGTATTTCATGCGAGGACTCCTGTTAAACCCGCTGGAGGAAAACGGTAATGATAGCGGGTTAACAGGAGCAAGATGTAGTGGTTTATGCGATGACGCTTTGAATCACATAGTTAATTGCACCACCACCAACAATCAGCCAGGCAAACAGTACCAGTGCCATCAGCAGAGGTTTCGCCCCGGCTTTTTTCAGCGCGCTGACGTGAGTGGTCAGACCCAGCGCCGCCATCGCCATTGCCAGCAGGAAGGTATCCAGCGTTACCAGCATGTTCACCACGCTCTGTGGTAACAGGTGGAACGAGTTAAAGATGGCAACTACGATGAACAAGATGGCAAACCACGGAATAGTGATTTTGCTTTTCTCGCCGCTGTTCGCCCCAGACAGCTGTTTAACACGTGCCGCCAGCAGGATGAGGAACGGGGCCAGCATCATCACGCGCAGCATTTTGGAAATAACTGCTGCGTTTTCTGCATCCGGGCTGATGGCATGACCTGCCGCCACCACCTGCGCCACTTCGTGCACAGTAGAACCAATGTAGATACCGAAAGTTTCCGGGCTAAACCATTGAGACATCAGCGGATATATCGCCGGGTAGAGGAAAATCGCGACGGTCCCGAAGATAACAACGGTTGCAACAGCCACGGTTACTTTACTGGCTTCCGCTTTCACTACCGGCTCAGTCGCCAGTACCGCTGCAGCACCACAGATACTGCTACCGGCACCGATCAACCAGCTGGTGTGCTTATCCAGACCAAACACTTTCTGCCCCAGGAAGCAAGCCAGCAGGAAGGTACTGGACAGCGTCAGCACGTCAATGATGATCCCACTGATACCGACATCGGCAATTTGTGAGAACGTCAGACGGAAGCCATAAAGAATGATACCCAGACGTAATAAATATTGCTTGGCAAACAGCACGCCACCGTCACAGCTTTTCCAGATGTGCGGATAGATGGTGTTGCCTAAAACCATCCCCAACAAGATTGCGAGAGTGAGGGCACTAAACCCGGCACCCGCAATCGCGGGAATGGAACCACCCCACAGGGCGACCCCGGTGATAACTGCACTCAGGGCTAACCCCGGAATAAAATGCCACAGTGTACGATGTTGTTTCTGTAAGGTGATATTCGTCATAACCCTCTCCTTTAACCGGGCATAAGGTTACGACTAACTGGTTTAAAAATAAAATTGATTATATATTTATAATTAATCTTTATAAGTGGTAAGCGACTATGCACATCACCCTCCGGCAGTTGGAAGTTTTTGCAGAAGTATTGAAAAGTGGATCAACCACCCAGGCGTCGGTGATGCTGGCGTTGTCGCAATCAGCAGTGAGCGCAGCCTTGACCGACCTGGAAGGGCAGCTTGGCGTGCAACTGTTTGATCGCGTGGGTAAAAGACTGGTTGTTAATGAACACGGGCGGCTGCTCTATCCGCGTGCGTTGGCACTGCTTGAACAGGCGATTGAAATCGAACAACTGTTTCGCGAAGACAACGGCGCGATTCGTGTCTATGCCAGTAGTACCATCGGTAACTACATTCTGCCTGCAGTCATCGCCCGTTATCGCCATGATTATCCGCAGTTGCCGATTGAACTGAGCGTTGGGAACAGCCAGGACGTGATGCAAGCGGTGCTGGATTTCCGCGTTGATATTGGCTTTATTGAAGGACCGTGCCACAGCACTGAAATCATTTCTGAACCGTGGCTGGAAGACGAGCTGGTGGTTTTCGCCGCGCCGACTTCGCCGCTGGCTCGTGGTCCGGTCACTTTAGAACAGCTGGCCGCTGCGCCGTGGATCCTGCGTGAACGCGGTTCCGGCACGCGGGAGATTGTCGATTATCTGTTACTGTCGCATTTACCGAAGTTTGAGATGGCGATGGAATTAGGTAACTCCGAGGCAATCAAACATGCGGTGCGTCATGGGTTGGGAATTAGTTGCCTGTCGCGAAGGGTCATTGAAGATCAATTGCAGGCTGGCACATTAAGTGAAGTTGCTGTCCCTCTGCCGCGCCTGATGCGTACGTTGTGGCGTATACATCATCGGCAGAAACACCTTTCCAACGCGTTACGGCGCTTTCTGGAGTACTGCGATTCCTCCACTTTGCCGCGTTAATCTGTTGTACAGAAACCTACGGGGGCTGTGTCGATTTCGCGACGCAGCACCACCGGTATACATTCGCCAGAAAAGAGATTGGTTGCTTTACTTATAATCCTTGGACGATCATGAAGGTGTCTTATAAAAGCGTATTTCTACCGGAAGGATTGCAAATCGTCTGCTACAATCGCGCCTCATTTTTAAGATGGATAGCATTTTCGTATGGTTTCCGAAACTAAAACCACAGAAGCGCCGGGCTTACGCCGTGAATTAAAGGCGCGTCACCTGACGATGATTGCCATTGGCGGTTCCATCGGTACGGGTCTTTTTGTTGCCTCTGGCGCAACGATCTCTCAGGCAGGTCCAGGTGGGGCGCTGCTCTCGTATATTCTGATCGGCCTGATGGTTTACTTCCTGATGACCAGTCTTGGTGAACTGGCGGCATATATGCCGGTTTCTGGTTCCTTTGCCACTTACGGTCAGAACTATGTTGAAGAAGGCTTTGGCTTCGCGCTGGGCTGGAACTACTGGTACAACTGGGCGGTAACTATCGCCGTTGACCTGGTGGCCGCTCAGTTGGTCATGAGCTGGTGGTTCCCGGACACCCCGGGTTGGATCTGGAGTGCGCTGTTCCTCGGCGTTATCTTCCTCCTGAACTACATTTCAGTTCGTGGCTTTGGCGAGGCGGAATACTGGTTCTCACTGATCAAAGTCACCACGGTCATTGTCTTTATCATCGTCGGCGTGATGATGATTATCGGCATCTTCAAAGGCGCACAGCCTGCGGGCTGGAGCAACTGGACGATTGGCGAAGCACCATTTGCTGGTGGTTTTGCGGCGATGATCGGTGTGGCAATGATTGTCGGCTTCTCTTTCCAGGGAACCGAGCTGATCGGTATTGCTGCAGGCGAGTCCGAAGAACCGGCGAAAAACATTCCACGCGCGGTACGTCAGGTGTTCTGGCGAATCCTGCTGTTCTATGTGTTCGCAATCCTGATCATCAGCCTGATCATTCCATACACCGATCCGAGCCTGCTGCGTAATGATGTTAAAGACATCAGCGTCAGCCCGTTCACCCTGGTGTTCCAGCATGCGGGTCTGCTCTCTGCGGCGGCGGTGATGAACGCAGTTATTCTGACGGCGGTGCTGTCAGCGGGTAACTCCGGTATGTATGCGTCTACTCGTATGCTGTACACCCTGGCGTGTGACGGTAAAGCACCGCGCATTTTCGCTAAATTGTCGCGTGGCGGCGTACCGCGTAACGCACTGTATGCGACCACGGTAATTGCAGGTCTGTGCTTCCTGACCTCCATGTTTGGTAACCAGACGGTATACCTGTGGTTGCTGAACACCTCCGGTATGACAGGCTTTATCGCCTGGCTGGGAATTGCGATCAGCCATTATCGTTTCCGTCGCGGTTATGTGCTGCAGGGGCATGATATTAACGATCTGCCGTACCGTTCAGGCTTCTTCCCGCTGGGACCGATCTTCGCTTTTGTGCTGTGCCTGATTATCACTCTGGGCCAGAACTACGAAGCGTTCCTGAAAGACACTATCGACTGGGGTGGCGTAGCGGCAACCTATATTGGCATCCCGCTGTTCCTTATGATCTGGTTTGGCTATAAGTTGATTAAAGGAACCCACTTCGTACGCTACAGCGAAATGAAGTTCCCGCAGAACGATAAGAAATAAGTTTTACCCCTTCCTTAATAAAGCCCTCTCAACCGAGAGGGCTTTTTCTTTTCCTTAGTATTCATACGGATATAAAATTTAACATTTGGATTGATAATTGTTATCGTTTGCATTATCGTTACGCAGAAATCAAAAAAGGCTGACAAATCAGAGGCTGTTCAGGCTTTTGGGATGATCACCTGCATACAAAAAAGTCTACCGCGATGCTGCCGTACGCAAGGGGACATGAAGAAGATGTGAGCGATAACCCATTTTATTTTCGTAGTTACCTCATGGAGATATGGAATGTTTAGGTTGAACCCTTTCGTACGGGTCGGGCTGTGTTTGTCCGCAGTTTCATGTGCATGGCCTGTGTTAGCGGTTGATGATGATGGCGAAACGATGGTAGTCACGGCATCTTCCGTTGAACAAAACCTCAAAGATGCGCCCGCCAGTATCAGTGTCATTACCCAGCAAGATTTGCAACGTAAACCAGTGCAAAATTTGAAGGATGTCCTCAAAGAAGTGCCGGGCGTACAACTGACTAACGAAGGGGACAACCGTAAGGGCGTCAGTATTCGTGGTCTGGATAGCAGCTACACCCTGATTCTTGTCGATGGTAAACGTGTTAACTCGCGCAATGCCGTCTTCCGCCATAATGACTTTGACCTGAACTGGATCCCGGTCGATTCTATCGAACGTATCGAAGTGGTACGTGGCCCGATGTCTTCACTGTATGGTTCCGATGCGCTCGGCGGCGTGGTGAACATCATCACTAAAAAAATCGGCCAGAAATGGTCAGGTACGGTAACGGTAGATACCACCATTCAGGAACATCGCGATCGCGGTGACACCTACAACGGCCAGTTCTTCACGAGTGGACCGCTGATTGACGGCGTGCTGGGAATGAAAGCTTACGGCAGCCTGGCAAAACGTGAAAAGGATGACCCGCAGAGTTCCTCTACTACCGACACGGGAGAAACGCCGCGTATTGAAGGATTCTCCAGCCGCGACGGCAATGTCGAATTTGCCTGGACGCCGAATCAAAATCACGATTTTACCGCTGGTTACGGTTTCGACCGCCAGGATCGCGATTCTGACTCGCTGGACAAAAACCGCCTCGAACGCCAGAACTACTCCGTAAGCCATAATGGGCGCTGGGATTACGGCACCAGCGAACTGAAATATTATGGTGAGAAAGTCGAGAACAAAAACCCTGGCAACAGTAGCCCGATTACTTCCGAAAGTAACACGGTCGATGGTAAATACACGCTGCCGCTGACGGCTATCAATCAGTTTGTCACGGTGGGTGGTGAATGGCGCCACGACAAACTTAGCGATGCGGTGAACCTGACCGGTGGCACTAGCACTAAAACGTCCGCCAGTCAGTACGCGCTGTTTGTGGAAGATGAATGGCGGATCTTCGAGCCGCTGGCGCTGACGACCGGCGTGCGTATGGACGATCACGAAACCTACGGCGAACACTGGAGCCCGCGTGCCTATCTGGTCTATAACGCCACCGATACCGTAACAGTAAAAGGCGGCTGGGCGACGGCTTTTAAAGCACCTTCGTTATTACAACTTAGCCCCGACTGGACGACCAACTCCTGCCGTGGCGCATGCAAGATTATTGGTAGCCCGGACCTGAAACCAGAAACCAGCGAAAGTTGGGAGCTGGGGCTTTACTACATGGGCGAAGAAGGTTGGTTGGAAGGCGTTGAATCCAGTGTGACCGTCTTCCGCAATGATGTGAAAGATCGTATTAGCATCAGCCGTACATCTGACGTCAATGCTGCGCCGGGTTACCAAAACTTTGTTGGTTTTGAAACGGGGGCAAACGGTCGACGTATACCTGTGTTCAGTTACTACAACGTCAATAAAGCACGTATCCAGGGTGTGGAAACTGAGTTGAAAATCCCGTTCAACGATGAATGGAAGCTGTCACTCAACTACACCTACAACGATGGACGCGATGTCAGCAACGGTGAAAACAAACCGCTATCCGATCTGCCGTTCCATACCGCTAACGGTACGCTGGACTGGAAACCGCTGGCGCTGGAAGACTGGTCGTTCTATGTTTCTGGTCACTACACCGGTCAGAAACGTGCCGACAGCGATACCGCTAAAACACCGGGCGGTTATACCATCTGGAATACCGGCGCGGCCTGGCAGGTGACCAAAGACGTCAAACTGCGCGCAGGCGTGCTGAACCTGGGCGACAAAGATCTGAGTCGTGATGACTACAGCTATAACGAAGACGGACGTCGTTACTTTATGGCAGTGGATTATCGCTTCTGATGAGGAGATGCCCGGCGAACCGGGCGAACTTTCACTTCAGTAAATACTGCGCATGGAAGCGCAGATGATCCTCTATAAAAGAAGCAATGAAGTAATAACTGTGATCATAACCAGGTTGAATACGTAGCGTCATCGGCCACGCTTTCTGGCGCGCAGCTTCTGCCAGTACCGCGGGTTGAAGCTGGTCGGCAAGAAACTGATCGTTATCACCCTGATCGATAAGCGTCGGAATCACATCTTGCGCATTGCTGGCGTACATCAGCGCGCAACTGTCCCATTCCAGCCATGCATTTTTGTCCTCACCTAAATAGGCGCTAAATGCTTTGATTCCCCACGGGACGCTGCACGGATTCACAATCGGCGCAAAGGCCGAAACGCTGGTGTATTTGCCCGGATTTTTCAGCGCCATAATCAATGCGCCATGACCCCCCATCGAATGACCGCTAATAGCACAGCGATCGCTGACGTTAAATTGCGATTGAATCAGCATCGGTAATTCATCGCGCAGATAATCATACATCCGGTAATGCGTCGCCCACGGTGGTTGCGTGGCGTTGAGATAAAACCCTGCACCCTGGCCTAAATCGTAGCCATCATCGTTGGCAACCTGTTCGCCGCGCGGGCTGGTGTCTGGCATCACCAGCACAATCCCCAGTTCTGCCGCTACGCGCTGAGCGCCTGCTTTGGTGGTGAAGTTCTCGTCATTGCAGGTTAAACCTGAAAGCCAGTACAGCACAGGCGGAGAGGCGTTGTCGCGGGGCGGTGGGAGAAAGATGCTGAACGTCATCGGGCAATTTAAGGTACTGGAGTCGTGCCGCCAGCGTTGCTGCCAGCCTTCAAAACAGCGGTGCTCTTCGAGCATTTCCATGCGTGGCTCCTTGTTGTGTTGTTTGCATTTTAGTCATCATACCGTTTATTCAATGCGCTGTGAGTAACTTTCACTTCCGCATATGCATAACGATGTTTTAACATCTAACGCTGAAAGGCAGCGGCAATTACAATAATTATCGCTGTGAATACTGGATTATGTGCGCCACCTCACGCACAATAATCGGGCTGCTAATCAGCTTAATAACTTTGCCCCCACGCAGGGCGGAGGCGTCACACCTGCAGGAGAAAACATAAATGCCATCACTCAGTAAAGAAGCGGCCCTGGTTCATGAAGCGTTAGTTGCGCGAGGACTGGAAACACCGCTGCGCCCGCCCGTGCATGAAATGGATAACGAAACGCGCAAAAGCCTTATCGCCGGTCATATGACTGAAATCATGCAGCTATTGAATCTCGACCTCGCTGATGACAGTTTGATGGAAACGCCGCATCGCATCGCTAAAATGTATGTCGATGAAATTTTCTCCGGTCTGGATTACGCCAATTTCCCGAAAATCACCCTCATTGAAAACAAAATGAAGGTCGATGAAATGGTCACCGTGCGCGATATCACCCTGACCAGCACCTGCGAGCACCATTTTGTCACTATCGATGGCAAAGCGACGGTAGCCTATATCCCGAAAGATTCGGTGATCGGCCTGTCGAAAATTAACCGCATCGTGCAGTTCTTTGCCCAGCGCCCGCAGGTGCAGGAACGTCTGACTCAGCAAATCCTCATTGCGCTGCAAACGCTGCTGGGCACCAATAACGTGGCTGTCTCCATCGACGCAGTGCATTACTGCGTGAAAGCGCGTGGCATCCGCGATGCAACCAGCGCCACGACAACGACCTCCCTCGGTGGTTTGTTCAAATCCAGTCAGAATACGCGGCACGAGTTTCTGCGCGCTGTGCGTCATCACAACTGATTAAAAGGCAGGAACCATGGAGCGCAACGTCACGCTCGATTTTGTTCGCGGCGTCGCCATTCTGGGGATCCTGCTATTAAACATCAGCGCCTTTGGTTTACCAAAGGCGGCTTATCTCAATCCCGCCTGGTATGGCACTATTACCCCGTCCGACGCCTGGACTTGGGCGTTTTTGGATCTCATCGGTCAGGTAAAATTCCTCACGCTTTTTGCGCTGCTGTTTGGCGCGGGCCTACAAATGTTGCTGCCGCGCGGCAGACGCTGGATTCAGTCGCGGTTAACACTGTTAGTCTTGCTGGGCTTTATTCACGGTTTATTGTTCTGGGACGGCGATATCCTGCTGGCTTACGGGTTGGTGGGCTTAATCAGTTGGCGACTGGTGCGCGATGCGCCATCGGTAAAAAGTTTATTTAATACTGGCGTGATGCTGTATCTGGTGGGGATTGGCGTTTTGCTGTTGCTGGGGTTGATTTCTGACAGCCAGACCAGCCGCGCCTGGACGCCAGATGCATCGGCCATTTTGTATGAAAAATACTGGAAACTTCATGGCGGCGTCGAAGCGATCAGTAACCGTGCCGATGGCGTAGGCAACAGTTTACTGGCACTGGGCGCGCAGTATGGCTGGCAACTGGCGGGGATGATGTTAATTGGCGCGGCGCTGATGCGCAGCGGCTGGCTGAAAGGGCAGTTCAGCTTACGTCACTATCGTCGTACCGGTTTTGTGCTGGTAGCAATTGGTGTGCTGATTAACCTTCCTGCTATCGCACTGCAATGGCGGCTGGACTGGGCGTATCGCTGGTGTGCCTTCTTACTTCAAATGCCGCGTGAACTTAGCGCGCCGTTTCAGGCAATTGGCTATGCGTCGCTGTTTTATGGCTTTTGGCCGCAATTAAGCCGCTTCAGGCTGGTGCTGGCAATCGCCTGCGTCGGACGGATGGCGCTAACCAATTATCTACTGCAAACGCTGATTTGTACCACGCTGTTTTACCACCTCGGTTTGTTTATGCAGTTTGACCGCCTGGAGTTGCTGGCGTTTGTCGTTCCGGTATGGCTGGCGAACCTGCTTTTCTCTGTTATCTGGCTGCGTTACTTCCGTCAGGGGCCGGTGGAATGGCTCTGGCGTCAGTTAACCTTGCGCGCTGCCGGACCTGCATTATCTAAAACATCCAGATAACGATCTGGATCACATTCATTAACAAAACGGCTGTAACCGTTTCCATTGCTGTGACTCGATTCACGAAGTCCTGTATTCAGTGCTGACAAAATAGCCGCCAGCAAGCAGTAACCTACTGCAATCTCATAACAGGTAGTGAATATGATCACCATTCGTGATGTAGCGCGTCAGGCTGGCGTCTCTGTGGCAACGGTTTCCCGGGTGCTCAATAACAGCACGCTGGTAAGTGCCGACACGCGTGAAGCAGTTATGAAAGCGGTGAGTGAGTTGGATTATCGGCCAAATGCCAATGCACAGGCGCTGGCAACTCAGGTGAGCGATACCATCGGTGTGGTGGTCATGGATGTTTCAGATGCATTTTTCGGCG
Source organism: Escherichia sp. E14S1 (assembly GCF_004211995.1). Lineage (NCBI taxonomy): Bacteria > Pseudomonadati > Pseudomonadota > Gammaproteobacteria > Enterobacterales > Enterobacteriaceae > Escherichia > Escherichia sp. E14S1. The sequence goes on along the minus strand of NZ_RHJQ01000008.1, from coordinate 136,253 downwards.
CATTGGTTAAAGCTGTCGATCTCGTTGCCCAGCAACATCAGAAATATGTGTTGATTGGCAATAGCTATCATGAAGCGGAAAAAGAGCGTCACGCCATCGAAGTGCTAATCCGCCAGCGTTGTAACGCATTGATTGTTCATTCAAAGGCGTTAAGTGACGACGAGCTGGCGCAATTTATGGACAACATTCCCGGCATGGTGCTCATCAATCGGGTTGTGCCAGGCTATGCCCATCGCTGTGTTTGTCTGGATAATATCAGCGGTGCCAGAATGGCGACGCGCATGTTGCTGAACAACGGCCATCAACGTATCGGTTATCTCTCTTCCAGCCACAGCATTGAAGATGACGCAATGCGTAAAGCGGGCTGGATAAGCGCGCTGAAAGAGCAGGATATTGTTCCGCCGGAAAGCTGGATTGGCACGGGGACGCCGGATATGCCAGGCGGCGAGGCGGCGATGGTTGAACTACTCGGGCGCAATCTACAACTTACCGCTGTATTTGCCTATAACGACAATATGGCCGCTGGCGCTCTGACGGCATTAAAAGATAATGGCATTGCGATTCCGTTACATCTCTCAATCATCGGTTTCGATGATATCCCCATTGCTCGTTACACCGACCCGCAATTAACGACCGTGCGTTACCCCATTGCTTCGATGGCAAAATTAGCCACGGAACTGGCCTTGCAGGGGGCAGCAGGCAACATTGATCCGCGTGCCAGCCACTGTTTTATGCCGACGTTAGTGCGCCGCCATTCTGTCGCAATACGCCAGAATGCGGCGGCGATCACTAACTGAGCAAATCAGGGGATGTAACCGCTTTCAATTTGTGAGTGATTTCACAGTATGTTAACAATGTGGTAGCTATGATTGCACCGTTTTAACGTTGTAACTTGTATGTAACAGCGAATAATCGCTTTTATCGAGGTTATGGCGTCATAACAACAATTAGAGCCGTTTTATGGAGCGTTACCGGGCATGGACGAACGGATTTTTAAAAATGAGCTTCGGCGTTCAGTAACACTTCATTAACCATACTGGCCCGCCGAGCATTTATCTCAAGCACTACCCTGCATAAGAAAAACCGGAGATACCATGAATAAGAAGGTGTTAACCCTGTCTGCTGTGATGGCCAGCATGTTATTCGGCGCCGCTGCACACGCTGCTGATACCCGTATTGGTGTGACGATTTATAAATATGACGATAACTTTATGTCTGTTGTGCGTAAGGCTATCGAACAGGATGCGAAAGCAGCACCAGACGTCCAGTTGCTGATGAATGATTCACAGAATGACCAGTCCAAGCAGAACGATCAGATTGACGTGCTGTTGGCGAAAGGGGTGAAGGCGCTGGCAATCAACCTGGTTGACCCGGCAGCTGCGGGTACGGTGATTGAGAAAGCGCGCGGGCAAAACGTGCCGGTGGTTTTCTTCAACAAAGAACCTTCCCGTAAGGCACTGGATAGCTACGACAAAGCCTACTACGTTGGTACTGACTCCAAAGAGTCCGGCATTATCCAGGGCGATCTGATTGCTAAACACTGGGCGGCGAATCAGGGGTGGGATCTGAACAAAGACGGTCAGATTCAGTTCGTACTGCTGAAAGGCGAGCCGGGCCATCCGGACGCAGAAGCACGCACCACTTACGTGATTAAAGAACTGAACGACAAAGGCATCAAAACTGAACAGTTACAGTTAGATACCGCTATGTGGGACACTGCTCAGGCGAAAGATAAGATGGACGCCTGGCTGTCTGGCCCGAACGCCAACAAAATCGAAGTGGTTATTGCTAACAACGATGCGATGGCAATGGGTGCGGTTGAAGCGCTGAAAGCACACAACAAGTCCAGCATTCCGGTGTTTGGCGTCGATGCGCTGCCAGAAGCTCTGGCGCTGGTGAAATCCGGTGCGCTGGCGGGTACCGTACTGAATGATGCCAACAACCAAGCGAAAGCGACTTTTGATCTGGCGAAAAACCTGGCCGATGGCAAGGGCGCCGCTGACGGCACCAACTGGAAAATCGACAACAAAGTGGTTCGCGTACCTTATGTTGGCGTAGACAAAGATAACCTGGCTGAATTCAGCAAGAAATAAGACTGAACGGGCGCAATAGTTTATTGCGCCCTTATTGTATGACCAACAAGGTAAAATTATATGGTCAGCTCAACGACTCCGTCATCAGGTGAATACTTGTTGGAAATGAGCGGTATCAACAAGTCCTTTCCCGGTGTTAAGGCACTTGATAACGTTAATTTAAATGTCCGGCCACATTCTATCCATGCATTAATGGGGGAAAACGGCGCGGGAAAATCAACATTATTAAAATGCCTGTTTGGTATTTATCAAAAAGATGCCGGCACCATTTTATTCCAGGGTAAAGAGATCGATTTTCATTCTGCCAAAGAAGCACTGGAAAATGGTATTTCGATGGTACACCAGGAGTTAAACCTGGTATTACAACGTTCGGTGATGGACAACATGTGGCTGGGGCGATATCCCACCAAAGGCATGTTTGTTGATCAGGACAAAATGTACCGCGAAACTAAAGCGATTTTTGATGAACTGGATATTGATATCGATCCGCGTGCGCGCGTCGGCACATTATCCGTTTCGCAAATGCAGATGATCGAAATTGCTAAAGCGTTTTCCTATAACGCGAAAATTGTGATTATGGATGAACCGACTTCTTCGTTAACCGAAAAAGAGGTCAATCATCTGTTTACTATTATTCGTAAATTAAAAGAACGCGGCTGCGGTATTGTCTATATCTCGCATAAAATGGAAGAGATTTTCCAGTTATGTGATGAAGTCACCGTATTGCGCGACGGTCAGTGGATCGCTACCGAACCGCTGGAAGGGCTGACGATGGACAAGATCATCGCCATGATGGTTGGTCGTTCTCTTAACCAGCGTTTCCCGGATAAAGAAAACAAGCCGGGCGAAGTGATCCTCGAAGTGCGTAACCTGACGTCACTACGCCAGCCATCGATTCGCGATGTCTCGTTTGACCTGCATAAAGGGGAGATCCTCGGTATTGCCGGGCTGGTGGGGGCGAAACGTACCGATATTGTTGAGACATTATTTGGCATTCGCGAGAAATCTGCTGGCACCATTACGTTGCATGGCAAAAAGATCAATAACCATAATGCCAACGAAGCCATTAACCACGGATTTGCACTAGTAACTGAAGAACGCCGTTCAACGGGAATTTATGCCTATCTGGATATTGGCTTTAACTCATTAATTTCCAATATTCGCAACTACAAAAATAAAGTGGGCTTGTTGGATAACTCGCGGATGAAAAGCGATACCCAGTGGGTGATTGATTCGATGCGGGTAAAAACGCCAGGTCATCGGACGCAAATTGGTTCGCTCTCAGGTGGTAATCAGCAAAAGGTGATTATTGGTCGTTGGTTACTGACGCAACCGGAAATATTAATGCTCGACGAACCAACGCGCGGTATTGATGTTGGGGCGAAGTTTGAAATTTATCAGTTAATTGCCGAACTGGCGAAGAAAGGCAAGGGGATTATTATTATCTCCTCTGAAATGCCAGAGTTGTTAGGGATAACAGACCGTATTCTGGTTATGAGCAATGGCCTCGTTTCCGGAATTGTCGATACAAAAACAACAACGCAAAACGAAATTCTGCGTCTTGCGTCTTTGCACCTTTAAGATTAGGGGCTTCCCATGAGTGCGTTAAATAAGAAAAGTTTTCTTACTTACCTGAAAGAGGGCGGTATTTACGTCGTTCTTTTAGTTTTGCTGGCGATTATTATTTTCCAGGACCCAACATTTTTAAGTCTGTTGAACTTAAGTAATATTCTCACCCAGTCATCGGTGCGTATTATTATTGCGCTCGGCGTTGCAGGGTTAATTGTCACCCAGGGGACTGACCTTTCCGCTGGTCGTCAGGTGGGGTTGGCGGCAGTTGTAGCGGCGACGTTATTGCAGTCCATGGATAACGCCAACAAAGTGTTCCCGGAAATGGCGACGATGCCGATTGCGCTGGTTATTCTGATTGTCTGTGCTATTGGCGCGGTTATCGGTTTGATCAACGGGCTGATTATCGCCTATCTCAACGTAACGCCGTTCATAACCACTCTCGGTACGATGATCATCGTTTATGGCATTAACTCGCTCTATTACGACTTTGTTGGTGCGTCGCCTATTTCTGGTTTTGACAGTGGTTTCTCCACTTTTGCCCAGGGCTTTATTGCGCTGGGGAGCTTCCGTCTCTCTTACATCACCTTCTACGCCCTGATTGCGGTGGCCTTCGTCTGGGTGCTGTGGAACAAAACCCGTTTCGGTAAGAACATTTTTGCCATTGGCGGTAACCCGGAAGCGGCGAAAGTTTCTGGTGTCAACGTTGGCCTGAACCTGCTGATGATCTACGCATTGTCTGGCGTGTTCTATGCCTTCGGCGGGATGTTAGAAGCCGGACGTATCGGCTCTGCCACCAACAACCTCGGCTTCATGTATGAGCTGGATGCTATCGCGGCGTGCGTGGTGGGCGGCGTATCGTTCAGCGGCGGTGTGGGGACGGTCATTGGTGTAGTGACCGGGGTAATTATCTTTACGGTCATTAACTATGGCCTGACGTACATCGGCGTAAACCCGTACTGGCAGTACATCATCAAAGGGGCGATTATTATCTTCGCCGTGGCGCTGGATTCACTGAAGTACGCGCGTAAGAAGTGATATGAATGTGGGTATTGCCGGATGCGCCGCATCCGGCAATCGGTGCCAAATGCTGGTTTTACAACGTTACCGGGTGTTCTTTCTCTCCCTTCTTAAACTTCACTTCCCCGAGATCGATACAACCCACCGGGCAAACATGACCGCAAAGCAAACAACCAACGCATTTTTCGGTATTACAATGCGGCGTGCGCGTTTTCTCGTTCCATTCCATCGCCTGATGACCGCCGTCATAACAGGAAATGTAACAGCGTCCACAGCCAACACATTTATCAAGATTGATATGGGGATAAACGATATAACTGCGGTCTAAATCTTCCGCCGGGACAATATTGTGATTCGCCAGACCTACCATCTCTTGCAACGAATCAAATCCCTGATCGGCAAGGTAATGCGACAACCCGCTCGTCATATCCTCCACAATGCGATAACCGTACTGCATAATGCCGGTGGTCACCTGCAAGGTTGCCGCGCCGAGCAATAAAAACTCCGCCGCATCTTCCCAGGTTTCAATACCGCCGATACCACTGATCGGGAAATCGCGCAGCTCTGGATGCGTGCGCATTTGCTGAATAAAGCGCAGGGCGATCGGTTTCACTGCTTTACCGGAATAACCGGAAATACTCGATTTACCGTTGACGATCGGCATACCGATTTTCTGATTAAGATCGATATTGGTGATGGATTTGACGGTGTTAATCGCTGCAATGCCATCTGCGCCGCCGCGTTTTGCCGCCAGCGCCACTTCGCACATATCACCGATATTCGGCGTCATCTTCGCCAGCATTGGCAGCGTGGAACCACGTTTCACTGCCCGACAATATTTTTCTACCAGCTCCGGGCTTTGCCCGACATCGCTACCCATCGCATGGGAGGTCATCTGCGGACAGGAGAAGTTACACTCGATCATATCCGCGCCAGCTTCTTGTACCAGACGCGCCAGCTCTTCCCACTGCTGCTCATTTTCCCCCATGATCGAGGCGATCAATACTTTGTCCGGGTAATCTTCTTTCAGCCGACGCAGGGCGGCCAGATTCTCTTCCAACGGATGTTCAGCAATCTGCTCCATATTTTTGAAGCCGATAAAACCGGTATCTTCTTTCACCAGATGATCAAAACGCGGTGAGACTTCATTAGCGATAAAAAAGCCGATCGTTTTGAACACCACGCCCCCCCAGCCGGTGTCGTAGGCTTTGGCGCACATCTCGTAGCAATTGCCAACCGGCGAAGAAGAGAGGCAGAACGGGTTGGGAAACTTCACGCCGCAAAAGGTAATAGAAAGATCTTTCGTTAACATGAGCAAGCTCCCTCTAAATAATGATGAATCGCCTCGGCGGCTTCTTTCCCGGTTTTCACTGCATAAACCACGGTTTTGTCACCCTCAACAATATCGCCAGCGGCAAACAGTTGCGGGTCGCGGGTCTGGTAATTTTGCGTTTCGATGGTGTTGCGCTGTGGTTCCAGTGCGGAAAAAGCGGCAAGTTCGGCATGTTGACCTACAGCGAGAATAATTTTGTCCGCAGCCATCGTCAGTTCGCCCGGTAAACGAACATGTTTAAACGTCACTTTATTGCCGTCTACAGCCACTGGCGTAAAGCCATCGATAATCGATACACCCAATTTTTGAGCGTTGGTGAACTCTTTCTTGCTTGCCGGAAACTCATCTAACTCTTCACGCGCAACGCAGGTCACCGCCTGGCAACCAAGAACTTTCAGCGTGCTGGCAACGTCCATTGCGACATCGCCGCCACCAATAATTAATGCGTTCTGCGGGACGCTGATATCGCCTTGTGCCTGGCGTGCGCGTTGCAGGAAATCGACGGCGATCTCAACATCGCTATGCTCAAACAGCGGCAGGGTGGCCCCGCGCGATAAACCAACAGTCACCAGTACCGCTCGGTTTTCCGCTTTAAGTTGCTCCAGGGGGAGTGTTTTACCAATCTCGCAATTGCACTTAATGGTCACGCCTATTTTTTCGATACGGGCGATTTCTGCATCCAGCACCGATTGCGGCAAACGAAATTGCGGAATGCCATTACGCAGCCAACCACCTGGCTGTGCTTCTTTTTCATAAATCGTGACGTCGTATCCCCGGTTGGTCAGTGTCACACTCGCTTGTAGCCCGGCAGGGCCTGCACCAATAATCGCCACTTTGCCGAGTGTTTTACTACCGGGCTGATAAATCTCCATTCCGGTTTGCTGTTCGAAATCAGTAACAAAACGCTGTAAGCGGCCAATATCAATTGGGTCGTCGACACCGGCTCGTGTACAACCGCGCTGGCATAATTTTTCCGTCGGGCATACTCTGGCGCAAACGGCACCGAGCGCGTTATTTTCGCGAATTGTCTCGGCAGCACCTTTAAAATTACGAAAATAAATTGAGCGAATAAATTTTCCCGGATCGGTTTGCGCCGGGCAAGCCTGACTACAGGGCGCGTCGTGACATAATAAACAGCGAGAGGCTTCTTTAATCGCCAGTAAAGGCGTAAAAGCCGGAGTGAGTTCATCCAGATAATTTTGTTGCGGCATGTGATCTTCCTTAATGCTATAGGTAATTAAGGCGAGCGTTTAGTGAATAATAATGTATTGATATTAAGGCTAAGCGTGCGGGGAAATTTAAACTGTGAAAGGATTCACAAATAGCCGCGGTTAAGAATGTGATATCCGCAGCTTATCAGGCGAAGTAATAATTATTCTCAATAATTATCTGGAGAGGGAAATATTAACGATAGAAAATAAGATAAATAATCATGCCAATAGATAAAATTCCGAAACCGCAATACGCCACCATATAAGCAAAGAAGAGTCCCGGATTTTTTTCGCGCCAGACATACACCGGTTCCGGCGAATTTTTAACCCGTTTATCAATCGCGCCAGCACGCCAGCCTTTCCACGCTTCGCGAAAACAAAATACAGGGATTAGGAAAAAAACGGCAACGACAAAAAACTGCTGTACATCCATAACTACTTTCCTTGTTTCTTTTGTAATTCAAGTAACTGCTCGGGCGTGACGGCGGGATAGCCCTGCGCATCTTCCGGCACTTGATGCATTGCCGGAATAGGGACCAATGGACCTAAAAAGCGCGGCTCACGTTTAAAAATATAAAGGTCAGCCAGCGCGCCGAAACGGGCGGCAAATTCGCGAATACGGACAGACCACATATCTTTTGGCGATGGTACGGCATAACACTGGGCCTGAATACCCATATGTAAAGCGATAAATAATGCCCGTTCACAGTGAAAACGCTGGGTGATAATAATGAAATCGTTAGTATCGAACACTTTGCGCGTGCGTACGATGGAATCCAGTGTTCGGAAGCCCGCGTAATCGAGAACAATATCAGAGGGGTCGACGCCAGCGGCTATTAAATCTTTGCGCATGGTCATCGGCTCGTTATAACTTTGCAACGCGTTATCGCCGCTAAGTAATAGATAGTTCACCTTACCGCTGTTATAGGCATTAATCGCTCCCTGAATACGGTAGCGGTAATACTGATTAATGACTCCGGTGCGATAATACTTTGCTGTGCCAAGCACCACGCCGACCTGACGGTAGGGGAGATCCTGCAACTCGTCGTAGATATAAGGCGCGGTTTTCCAGCTCATCCAGCGATCGAGGCCGAGCACAGTCAACAGCAGCAAGCCGATCATGACTAACAGGCTGTAGAACAGACGCTTTAACATGCAGAAGACTCGATCTCGGGAAATTTTTATCAGGCTACTTTACCCGCTGCTTTTGCGCAAGAAACGGTAAACTGTTTGCCGGGATTTTCGACATCAGGAGAGCACTGACAAGCCTGAGGCAACGCTTATCAGCGTGCCAGACCTGTAGGCCGGACAAGGCGTTCACGCCACATCCGGCACCAGGCTTAAGCGAGAAGAACGCGGTCGATACTGTGACAACCGAGAGCTTTCAGCGTTGCTGAGGTTGCATCCCACTGAATCAACGGCGCATCGGCTTTTTCTGCCAGAACCGCGCGCTGGATATCCGGGTAATCATAACCCTTGAGATTCAACAGAATTAACGCACCCTGCAACGGCGGCAGAGTCGGGTTGAATGCGGCGTTTTCAGCGTAGCTGCCGCTGAAAATACGACCGTCTTTGCATTCCAGCGCTACACCGCTTGGTGACTTACTGTAAGGCATGTGCGAACGGTTTGCCGCGGCAATCGCTGCCTGAGAAAGCGCATCACCAGTGAGCGTAAAGCCGTGATCCTGCTCGTCCATCAGCAGCGTTTTTATCTCCAGATCTTTTGGCCCAAAGGCATCCGGCAGATAGTCACGCAGTGCGTGCGCTTCGCGACCCGGCAGATGAATACGCAGATCCAGACCGCTGTTCAGTTCATTCATAAACTGACGGCAGTGACCACAAGGCGTGTAGTTAACGGTGATGGCCGCGAGAGCTTTCTCACCGCTTAACCAGGCGTGGCTGATAGCACTTTGTTCGGCATGAACAGTTTGCTGCATTGTTGCACCAATAAATTCCATATTGGCACCGAAATACCATGTACCACTCACGCCGCGTGCAATAGCGCCAACGTTAAAATTCGACAATGGCGTACGCGCACAGGCCGCAGCCAGCGGTAGCAGTGCGAAAGCCAGCGCGTCTTCGTCCAGCCCGGTTGCGCTCTTAAGCGAAGAGACTTGCTCCCCGGTCAACAAAGCGGGGAAGTACTTGTCTGCCAGAATAGGTTCCAGCGCAGATTGCAAGTTATCCGCAAGTTGGGCAAAAGCAGTTTGAAAACGTGGATGCATGGCGTTGCCTCATAATCATGTAATGGGATAACAGTTTACGAACCTGCTATGGCTTTATATGTGATCTGAATCTCATTAATTATGCAACAAGTGAAACGTACATCAAAAATGCGCGACGCATCGCAAATTTTAGCCCATTACTGCCAGAATAATTGGGAAAAGGAACGGCGCGATCAGCGAAGTAATAATCCCGCATAACACCAGCGCCAGCGAACTAAATGCGCCTTCCTGATAATCCAGCTCGGCGCAGCGCGCCGTACCGAGGGCATGGGAAGCTGTCCCCATCGCCAGACCGCGCGCCGCTTTGGTACGAATACGCATCGCATTAAGTAACGTATGACCAAAGACCGCGCCGAGGATCCCGACGAAAATGACACAAACTGCGCTGATTGCCGGAATACCGCCAATACTGCCGCCGACAGCCATCGCAATTGGCGTAGTGACCGATTTCGGTAATATTGACGCAGCAATTTCCGGTGAAGCCCCCATCAACAATGCCACGCAAGTCCCAGTCACCATCGCTACCACGCTGCCGATAAAACAGATGGTGATGATTGATTTCCAGCGTGCGCGGATCTGATGCAACTGTTCATATAAAGGATAGGCCAGTGCGACGACCGCCGGTTGCAGCAGATCGTTTAGCACTTCGCTACCTTTAAAGTAGCTGTCGTAAGAGATGCCGGTTAGCATTAAAAAAGGAATGATCACCACCATTGCCACCAGCAACGGGTTAAGCAAGGGAAACTTATACCGCGCCGCCAGCTTGCGGGCGGCAAAAAAGACAATCAACGTCAGCGGTAATGACCACCAGATATTTGCCATCATTCTTCTGATCCTTTCTGACCTACGACTTTACGTTCACCGTGCACCAGTTGAGAACTCCAGCTCACCACCAGAAAAACCACCAGCGTACTGACTGCACAGGAAACCACTACTGGGCCAAACTGCGCGCGTAGTAAATCAAAATATTGCATTACGCCTACGCCAATCGGCACAAACAATAGCGCCATATAGCGAATTAAAACGTAACACCCCGGATTGACCCACTTCGCCGGAAGAATTTGCAAGGCCAGCAGGACAAACAGGATCAGCATCCCGATAATGCTGCCCGGAATGGTTACCGGTAGCAGGGATGCAATGAAAATGCCTGCATACAGGCAGGCATAAATCAGGACGAAAGCGCGTAAATATTGCCAGATAATGTTCAGTGTCTTACTCATAATCAACACCCCAGATGAGATGGATTCATCATACAATTAATTCATAAAATGTGCTACAGATCACATTAAGAATTCATCGCTATTTTTCGCGCCTGGGTATGACGATGTGAGCAGCGAACTCAGGCAAATCTGCTTTTTTGCAACAGAAAGCGTGCTTGTCATAGATCAAGCATAGAGAGGGATTGCAGCTTTGCAGCAATCTCACTCGGCAGACCTTTAATCCGCTGACCGGAGGCGCTAACATAGCGCCTCATTTTTTTGCGGGTGATGATATGCGTGTGTTACTGGCGCCAATGGAGGGGGTACTTGACTCTCTGGTGCGCGAATTGCTGACCGAAGTTAACGACTACGATCTGTGCATCACTGAGTTTGTTCGCGTGGTGGATCAACTGCTGCCGGTAAAAGTTTTTCATCGCATTTGTCCTGAGCTACAAAACGCCAGCCGTACTCCTTCAGGTACGCTGGTGCGCATACAGTTGCTGGGGCAGTTCCCGCAATGGCTGGCAGAGAACGCCGCCCGTGCGGTGGAATTAGGTTCCTGGGGCGTGGATCTTAACTGCGGCTGCCCGTCGAAAACGGTTAACGGCAGCGGTGGTGGGGCAACGTTACTGAAAGATCCCGAACTCATCTACCAGGGCGCGAAAGCGATGCGCGAAGCCGTACCGGCGCATTTGCCCGTCAGCGTGAAAGTGCGTTTGGGCTGGGACAGTGGCGAGAAAAAATTTGAAATTGCCGATGCTGTTCAACAGGCTGGCGCTACGGAGCTGGTGGTGCATGGGCGGACAAAAGAGCAGGGGTACCGCGCGGAGCATATTGACTGGCGGGCGATTGGCGAGATTCGCCAGCGGCTGAATATTCCGGTAATTGCCAATGGTGAAATCTGGGACTGGCAGAGTGCGCAGCAATGCATGGCTATCAGCGGCTGCGACGCGGTGATGATTGGGCGCGGGGCGCTCAATATTCCCAACCTGAGTCGGGTGGTGAAATATAACGAACCGCGAATGCCATGGCCGGAGGTCGTTGCATTGCTGCAAAAGTATACCCGTCTGGAGAAACAGGGGGATACCGGGTTATATCACGTCGCGCGGATCAAGCAGTGGTTGAGTTATTTACGTAAAGAATATGATGAAGCAACGGGATTATTTCAGCATGTGCGGGTGTTGAATAATTCCCCTGATATTGCAAGGGCTATTCAGGCAATTGATATCGAGAAACTCTAAAAAACTATAGTGATGTTTTTTTGACAATGTGTTAGCTCTTTATCAATAGGCCGCACGGTTGTTTGGTGGCGTCAAAATCGCCGAGGCGTTCCCTGAAGGCCGGGGCAGCCCACATGGATGTGGGCTGAGGGCGCGTCTTACAGGGATGTTACCTCGCGCCCGACCCGGTAGCCGTAAGGGATAAGCCGAGGGCACCGCGCAGCGGCGATTTTGTTCGCCAGAGCCCGGGGGTGCAGGGGGCGGCGGCGATTGGCCGCCCCTTGCGCGCTCCTTGCGCCAGTGATTATATGAAGCAATGCACATGACAGGAGCGCAACAGGATGAGAGACTGAAATATTCTCGTTATTTTCGAATCTGATGACATTAATTAATTTTAAAATATCATCTTAAATACGCCAGTCACCACCAGTAGCCCAATCAGGAAAATAATCAATACTGCCCAGAGTATAATTTTCATTGGCGTTCCTTTATTTGTGAGTGCTGAATAAGTATAGGAAAAAATGAAACTCTTTGCCGTCATTCATAAACGATTAAGATAAATCAGAGGATATCATTCACTTATTGTATATTTTTCTGGATATGTCGTTTTATTTCCGCTGATGTATTGCCACGTGAAACTAAAAAATATTTCGCCGCACACGGTAATCTCCGCGCACCGTTGCTTACCTGATTATTCCCCATGAATCGTGATTCATTTAATGCAGCAAGCTTCTGTTTTCCGCTTTTAATTTTGTTGGCTGGGTGTGCGCCTGTGCACGAAACTCGTCAGGCGTTAAACCTGCAAACGCCTGCCACGCAAGTGGACACTGCGTTACCTGCGGCATTGAAAAACGGTTGGCCAGACAGCCAGTGGTGGCTGGAATACCACGATAATCAACTCACTTCCTTAATTAATAATGCAATACAGAACGCGCCGGATATGCAGGTGGCTGAACAGCGCATTCAACTGGCTGAAGCGCAGGCGAAAGCAGCAGCGACCCAGGATGGCCCGCAGGTAGATTTTTCTGCGGATATGCAACGGCAAAAAATGTCGGCTGAAGGTTTAATGGGACCGTTTGCCCTGAACGATCCTGCTGCCGGTACCACGGGGCCGTGGTATACCAACGGTACTTTTGGTTTAACGGCGGGCTGGCATCTTGATATTTGGGGAAAGAATCGGGCGGAAGTTACTGCTCGCCTGGGGAATGTTAAAGCACGGGCGGCTGAACGTGAGCAGACCCGGCAATTGCTGGCTGGCAGCGTGGCCCGTTTGTACTGGGATTGGCAAACTCAGGCGGCGTTGAACACGGTTTTGCTGCAAATCGAAAAAGAGCAGAACACCATTATTGCGACCGATCGCCAGCTCTATCAGCGTGGAATTACCTCTTCGGTTGAAGGTGTGGAAACCGATATTAATGCCAGTAAAACCCAGCAACAGCTCAACGATGTCGCGGGTAAAATGAAAATTATCGAGGCGCGATTAAGTGCGCTCACCAACCATCAGAAAAGCGCATTGAAGCTGCATCCGGTCACGTTGCCGAAAGTGGCAAGCCAGCTTCCTGATGAACTGGGATATTCCTTGCTGGCCCGGCGGGCAGATTTGCAGGCGGCGCATTGGTATGTCGAGTCGTCGTTAAGTACCATCGACGCAGCAAAAGCGGCATTTTATCCCGACATCAATCTGATGGCCTTCCTGCAACAGGATGCCTTGCATTTAAGCGATCTTTTTCGTAGTTCCGCCCAACAGATGGGCGTCACGGCGGGGCTGACATTGCCAATATTCGACAGCGGCAGACTTAATGCCAATCTTGATATTGCGAAAGCCGAAAGCAACTTGTCGATTGCCAACTACAACAAAGCAGTGGTCGAGGCGGTGAACGATGTGGCGCGGGCGGCGAGTCAGGTGCAGATACTGGCAGAGAAAAACCAGCATCAGGCACAAATTGAGCGCGATGCCATGCGAGTGGTGGGGCTGGCACAGGCGCGATTTAACGCGGGCATCATTGCGGGTTCCCGCGTCAGTGAAGCCAGAATTCCGGCGCTTCGCGAACGAGCCAACGGCCTGCTTTTGCAAGGGCAATGGCTGGATGCCTCCATTCAACTCACCAGTGCGCTGGGCGGGGGCTATAAACGCGGTTGATGTCTCATTTATCAAGTATTAAGCAGAGAAACGTTGGACCTCACCGGCGTTTCATTTCCCGCACCGTTTCAGCCACCAGCGAACACCAACCACCAGAGCCACAACCAGAATCAACCAAACCCAGTGCTTCAAATGTTGGTCAAGTTCGTGCAACCACGGCGCAATCACCTGGCCACCTGCGTAGCCAATGGTGGTAAAAATCAGCGCCCAGGCAAATGCGCCGAGAATATTCAGCGGTAGAAATATTTTCGGCGGTAGCTGACTAGCGCCAATCAGCGTCGGACCAATCACCCGAAAGCCATACATAAAACGTGTACCAATAACAAACAAATACGGATGACGTTGGATCAGCTTCTGCGCCCGTTCAATTTTGTCCTGATGTTTTGATAAACGTCGTAACAGCTTGCCGCCAAACCGCCGTCCACACAGATAAAGCGCCTGGTCGCCAATCATGCCGCCAAGTGCTACGGAAAGTACCACCAACGGGAATTTCAGCAGCCCCTGATGCGCGGCAACACCACCGAGCAAGGTGACGGTTTCACCTTCAGCCAGACTGCCAAGTACCAGCGCGGCATAACCATATTGTGAAATAAGCGTATTAATATCCATAGGTCAGTCTGTCTCCCTTTGGTTGCCTGTAAGCATACACCCAGTAAATCATTCATGCAGAAAAAGCCCCGCAGGGCAGTGCACTAATTTAGTGATCGCGCAAAAAATAATCACAAGCTGACTTATACTTGAACTGTCAGGTTCAAGAACTCACAACAAGGGGGCGGTATGAGCCATGTCTGGGGACTGTTTTCCCATCCCGATCGTGAAATGCAGGTAATTAATCGTGAAAACGAAACGATTTCTCACCACTACACCCACCACGTTTTGCTGATGGCGGCGATTCCGGTGATTTGCGCCTTCATTGGCACCACGCAAATCGGCTGGAATTTTGGCGATGGCACTATCCTGAAGTTATCCTGGTTTACCGGACTGGCGTTGGCTGTCTTGTTTTATGGCGTGATGCTGGCTGGGGTCGCGGTGATGGGGCGGGTCATTTGGTGGATGGCGCGCAATTACCCACAGCGCCCGTCGCTTGCGCACTGTATGGTCTTCGCGGGATACGTCGCGACGCCGCTGTTTCTCAGCGGTCTGGTAGCGCTTTACCCGCTGGTCTGGCTGTGTGCTCTGGTTGGCACGGTGGCGCTGTTTTACACGGGGTATCTGCTTTATCTCGGTATTCCAAGCTTCCTGAATATCAACAAAGAGGAAGGTCTTAGCTTCTCCAGTTCGACACTGGCGATTGGTGTGCTGGTACTGGAAGTCCTGCTCGCCCTTACCGTCATACTTTGGGGGTACGGTTATCGTCTGTTCTAGAAAGTTCTTTTGCGTTGCATTGCTGGCGTAAATGTCAGCAATGCAGCATTTCCTCACGATTCTCCTTTGACGACCGCACTTTTTGCTCGTTATGATGGCTTCGCTAGCCTCAGTAAATCCTTACTCCGGCGGTGCGCAACCCGTGCGCGTGAACCACTATTTGAATGCTCATCATGCCGAAATTTCGAGTTTCTTTATTTAGCCTGGCCCTGATGCTGGCTGTGCCTTTTGCACCGCAGGCCGCTGCGAAAACGGCAGCCGCTACCACCGCTTCGCAGCCGGAAATTGCTTCCGGTAGTGCGATGATTGTTGATCTTAATACCAACAAAGTGATCTATTCGAACCACCCGGATCTGGTGCGTCCGATTGCCTCAATCACCAAATTAATGACTGCGATGGTTGTGCTGGATGCACGACTGCCGCTGGATGAGAAACTAAAAGTAGACATCAGCCAGACGCCGGAGATGAAAGGGGTCTATTCGCGCGTACGACTGAACAGTGAAATCAGCCGTAAAGATATGCTGCTGCTGGCGTTGATGTCTTCGGAAAACCGCGCGGCGGCGAGCCTGGCACATCATTATCCTGGCGGTTATAACGCATTTATTAAAGCAATGAATGCGAAAGCAAAAGCTCTCGGGATGAATAACACGCGCTTCGTTGAACCGACCGGGCTATCAGTGCATAACGTTTCGACTGCCCGTGATCTGACCAAATTGTTGATTGCTACCAAACAATATCCGTTGATCGGTCAGTTAAGTACCACCCGTGAAGATATGGCGACCTTCTCTAATCCGTCGTATACGCTGCCATTCCGCAATACTAACCATCTGGTGTATCGCGATAACTGGAATATCCAGCTAACCAAAACGGGCTTTACCAATGCCGCAGGGCATTGCCTGGTGATGCGCACGGTTTTCAATAATAAACCAGTGGCGCTGGTGGTGATGGATGCGTTTGGCAAATATACCCATTTTGCCGATGCCAGCCGCCTGCGAACATGGATTGAAACCGGCAAAGTGATGCCCGTTCCGGCAGCGGCGTTGAGTTATAAAAAACAAAAAGCCGCCCAGATGGCGGCGGCAGGGCAGACGGCACAGAACGATTAAGTTTGCTTGCCCGTAGGCCGGAGAAGGCGTTCACGCCGCATCCGGCATTCGATTGTGCAGTGCCTGATGCGATGCTTGCGCATCTTATCAGTCCTACAAATGTGACGCGCCCGTAGGCCGGATAAGGCGTTTACGCCGCATCCGGCATTCGATTGTGCAGTGCCTGATGCGATGCTTGCGCATCTTATCAGGCCTACAAACGAGACGCGCCCGTAGGCTGGAGAAGGCGTTTACGCCGCATCCGGCATTCGATGCCCATGCCTGATACGGTGCTTGCGTATCAGGCATCCAGCCGTATTTACTCCACTTCTTGCCAGTTTTTCCGCTTACTGGTTTTACCGATCCCTGGATTCATACTGTTAGTCGGATCGTTTTCACGATAAAACTTTTGCAGCGTCTCCGGTGCTTTATACAAATGACCGACGTTATGCTCGGCAGGATATTGCGCGCCGCGCTGGCGTAACAATTCCAGCATCTGTTCCTTCAGCGCATGCACATCCACGCCTTTCTTAACGATGTAATCCTGGTGGAAGACGTAGCACATAAAATGCCCGTAATAGAGCTTATGCACCAGCTGGCTGTCGATTTCTGGCGGCAGATGTTCATACCACTCGGTGTCATTACGCCGCAGAGCAATATCCAGCGCCAGAATGTCTTCGACTTCATCGGAATGCACGGCCTGATAACGTATCGCTGCGCCTGCCGCCGCGAAACGGTGTAAAAACGCTTTACTGCCTTCTTCCGGCGTACAGACAAAGAAATCGCCTTCGGCCTGTTTGAAAAAATCTACCAGCCAGGATTTGGCTTCGCCCACGCCATCGCCCGCCATTTTTAACAGCAGATGATGTTCATATTTATCGCGCCAGCTTTTCATGCGCGGTGGCAAATGACTGGGGAACAAATGACTGAATTTCTGCATTGCGAGATCGGTAAAGTGTGGGCGGAAGAACTTCACCTTCTCCAGCATCGCATCGGTACGTCCCTTGAGATTAAAGAATAACGGCATCTTGTCGGTGCCTAGCTTGTCGATCATCAGGAAGGTATCTTTGCCGTATTTTTCCGCGATATCGTAGATATCCCGATGCATATATTCGCCGGCAACCGGCAGATTTTCGAAATTAGCCAGAATATGGCGGCGGATTTCGGTCAGCACGTCCGGCTGGTTGGTGCCGATATAAAACACCTGCTGATTTTTTTCCGCTGCAAAGGTGTCGAGACGCACGGCGAAGACGGCCAGTTTTCCGGCGCAACCGGAGGATTCAAACAGGCGATCCGGATCGGCGTTATAACGTGCAGGTGTGTCGGCTTCGATATCACGCACGCGATGAACATAGTCATAATCGTGGGCGTGGCGACCATCGTGGTGCACATCATCCTCTTTGATGCGATCGTCATCCAGCCTGCTGAGGATCTGCTCCGGCGTTTCGCCCAGATCAATCCCCAGATGGTTGACCAGCGTCAGTTTGCCGTTTTCATCAATGCGTGCAAACAACGACATTTCGGTATACGCCGGACCACGCTGCACCAGTGAGCCGCCGGAGTTGTTACAGATACCGCCGATGACCGATGCGCCTATACACGACGAACCAATCACCGAGTGCGGTTCACGGCCTAATGGTTTGAGGGCTTTTTCCAGCGAATAGAGCGTAGTGCCAGGATACGCCAGCACCTGTTCGCCCTTGCCGAGAACGTGCAGTTTGTCGAGGCGTAGGGTGCTGATGATCACAATATCGCGATCATAGTCGTTACCATTTGGTGTCGAGCCTTCGGTCAGACCGGTATTGGCGGCCTGCATCAGAATAATTTTGTCGGCGGTGACGCAGGCTTTCAGTACTCGCCACAATTCCAGTAGCGAGCCTGGAAGAACAACGGCCAGCGCGTCACCCTGACCGGAGCGGAAGCCCTTGCGATAGCGGGCCGTTTTTGCGGGATCGGTGAGCAGGTATGAAGAACCGACCAGACGGGCAAGTTCATTCAAAAAGGTTTTATTATCAGTTGTTGTCATGGAAGACATTTTCCACTCCTTGTGGTGGCGAAAAAACATCACAAACTAGAATAGCGCCTTGTATGACAATTCAGCGAGTGAATATTTTGAAAATTCAGACAATAAACTGAGCTTTCTTTTTCTCTCTCTATCAGGGTTATGGCAAACTACCGCTTTTGCACCATTTTCGCTGCCACGTCGGGCAACAGAGGAAGAATAATCCACATGAAATGGCTATGTTCAGTAGGTATCGCGGTGAGTCTGGCCCTACAGCCAGCACTGGCGGATGATTTATTCGGCAACCATCCATTAACGCCCGAAGCGCGGGATGCGTTCGTCACCGAGCTGCTCAAGAAAATGACGGTTGATGAGAAAATTGGTCAGCTGCGCCTAATCAGCGTCGGCCCGGATAACCCGAAAGAGGCGATCCGCGAGATGATCAAAGACGGGCAGGTGGGAGCGATTTTTAATACCGTAACACGTCAGGATATCCGCGCCATGCAGGATCAAGTGATGGAACTGAGCCGCCTGAAAATTCCTCTCTTCTTTGCCTACGACGTGCTGCACGGTCAGCGCACAGTTTTCCCGATTAGCCTCGGTCTGGCGTCCTCTTTTAACCTCGACGCAGTGAAAACCGTCGGGCGCGTTTCAGCTTATGAAGCGGCGGACGATGGCCTGAACATGACCTGGGCGCCGATGGTCGATGTCTCGCGCGATCCTCGCTGGGGTCGCGCTTCCGAAGGTTTTGGTGAAGATACGTATCTCACCTCAATTATGGGTAAAACCATGGTTGAAGCGATGCAGGGTAAAAGCCCGGCAGATCGCTACTCGGTGATGACCAGCGTCAAACACTTTGCTGCTTACGGTGCGGTTGAAGGCGGTAAAGAGTACAACACCGTCGATATGAGCCCGCAGCGCCTGTTTAATGACTATATGCCGCCGTACAAAGCGGGGCTGGACGCAGGCAGCGGCGCGGTGATGGTGGCGCTGAACTCACTCAACGGCACGCCTGCAACTTCTGATTCCTGGCTGCTGAAAGATGTTCTGCGCGACCAGTGGGGCTTTAAAGGCATCACGGTTTCCGATCACGGTGCAATCAAAGAGCTGATTAAACATGGCACGGCGGCAGACCCGGAAGATGCGGTGCGCGTGGCGCTTAAGTCCGGGATCAACATGAGCATGAGTGACGAGTATTACTCGAAGTATCTGCCTGGGTTGATCAAGTCCGGCAAAGTGACGATGGAAGAGCTGGACGACGCTGCCCGCCATGTACTGAACGTTAAATATGATATGGGGTTATTTAACGACCCATACAGCCATCTTGGTCCGAAAGAGTCTGACCCGGTTGATACCAATGCCGAAAGCCGCCTGCACCGCAAAGAAGCACGTGAAGTAGCGCGCGAAAGCCTGGTGTTGCTGAAAAACCGCCTTGAAACCCTGCCGCTGAAAAAGTCGGCAACCATTGCGGTGGTTGGTCCACTGGCGGACAGCAAACGTGACGTGATGGGCAGTTGGTCCGCAGCTGGTGTTGCCGATCAATCCGTGACTGTACTCACCGGGATTAAAAATGCCGTCGGGGAAAACGGCAAGGTGCTGTATGCCAAAGGGGCGAACGTCACCAGTGACAAAGGTATTATCGATTTCCTGAATCAGTATGAAGAAGCAGTCAAAGTCGATCCGCGCTCACCGCAAGAGATGATTGATGAAGCGGTGCAGACGGCGAAACAATCTGATGTGGTAGTGGCTGTGGTCGGTGAAGCCCAAGGGATGGCGCACGAAGCCTCCAGCCGGACCGATATCACTATTCCGCAAAGCCAGCGCGATTTGATTGCGGCGCTGAAAGCCACCGGAAAACCGCTGGTGCTGGTGCTGATGAACGGTCGCCCGCTGGCGTTGGTGAAAGAAGATCAGCAGGCCGACGCGATTCTGGAAACCTGGTTTGCGGGTACGGAAGGGGGTAATGCGATTGCCGATGTGTTGTTTGGTGATTACAACCCGTCCGGTAAGCTGCCGATGTCCTTCCCGCGTTCTGTCGGGCAGATCCCGGTTTACTACAGCCATCTGAATACCGGTCGTCCGTATAATGCCGACAAGCCGAACAAATACACTTCGCGCTATTTTGATGAAGCTAACGGGGCGCTTTATCCGTTCGGCTATGGTCTGAGCTACACCACTTTTACCGTCTCTGATGTGAAACTTTCTGCGCCGACCATGAAGCGTGACGGTAAAGTGACCGCCAGCGTGCAGGTGACGAACACCGGAAAACGCGAAGGGGCAACGGTGATTCAGATGTACCTGCAGGATGTGACGGCTTCCATGAGTCGTCCGGTGAAGCAGCTGAAAGGTTTTGAGAAAATCACCCTGAAACCGGGCGAAACTCAGACCGTCAGCTTCCCAATCGATATTGAGGCGCTGAAGTTCTGGAATCAGCAGATGAAGTATGATGCCGAGCCTGGTAAGTTCAATGTCTTTATCGGCACTGATTCCGCACGCGTTAAGAAAGGCGAGTTTGAGTTGCTGTAATGCTTTAGTAAGGGCGCGAAATTTGCGCCCTTTGCCTGATGCGCTGCGCTTATCAGGCCTACAGGGTGTGTTTGCAACTTGTTTAATTTTCACCCTTTGTAGCGCCGCATCCGGCAAGATACACCGGGCAAGATATGCCCTTTAAGTATTTATCTGATTCTGCAACTGAATCCTTCCGCTCAGGCTAACCCCGCCATTATCAACTATGCTTTTCTCTTAATTCGCTGAAAACAACAGTAAAAGAATGAGGAAAGCATCATGCCACTCTCAAAGCTCTGGGCGGGTTCACTGGTTATGTTGGCAGCCGTGAGCCTGCCGCTACAGGCGGCTTCCCCCGTTAAAGTCGGTTCGAAAATCGATACTGAAGGCGCACTACTCGGCAACATCATCTTGCAGGTACTCGAAAGCCACGGCGTACCGACGGTGAATAAAGTCCAGTTAGGAACGACACCCGTGGTGCGCGGGGCAATTACTTCCGGCGAACTGGATATCTATCCGGAATATACCGGCAATGGTGCTTTCTTCTTTAAAGATGAAAACGATGCAGCGTGGAAAAATGCCGGGCAGGGCTACGAGAAAGTCAAAAAGCTCGATGCGGAGCAAAACAAGTTAATCTGGCTGACGCCCGCACCTGCGAATAACACCTGGACCATCGCCGTGCGCCAGGATGTGGCAGAGAAAAACAAACTCACTTCGCTTGCCGACCTGAGCCGTTATCTGAAAGAGGGCGGCACCTTCAAACTGGCAGCCTCGGCAGAGTTTATCGAACGCGCCGATGCGTTACCCGCTTTTGAAAAAGCCTATGGCTTTAAACTCGATCAGGATCAGTTGCTGTCACTGGCCGGTGGCGACACGGCGGTGACGATCAAAGCCGCTGCCCAGCAAACCTCTGGCGTTAATGCGGCGATGGCTTACGGCACTGACGGCCCGGTCGCGGCGCTGGGGCTGCAAACCTTAAGCGATCCGCAGGGTGTTCAACCGATCTACGCACCTGCACCAGTGGTGCGTGAGTCGGTGTTGAAAGAGTATCCGCAAATGGCACAGTGGCTACAGCCAGTCTTCGCCAGCCTCGATGAAAAAACGTTACAAAAACTGAATGCCAGCATTGCTGTGGAAGGACTGGATGCCAAAAAAGTGGCTGCCGACTATCTGAAACAAAAAGGGTGGACGAAGTAATTTCCCGTGTCTTATCTACGTATTAATCCTGTTCTGGCGCTGCTGCTGTTGCTGACGGCAATCGCAGCGGCGCTGCCGTTTATCAGCTATGCACCTAACAGGTTAGTCTCTGGTGAGGGACGTTATCTCTGGCAACTGTGGTCACAAACGATCTGGATGCTGGTGGGCGTTGGTTGCGCCTGGCTGACTGCCTGTTTTATTCCCGGTAGAAAAGGCAGCATTTTTGCACTCATTCTGGCGCAATTCGTCTTCGTATTGCTGGTGTGGGGAGCTGGAAAGGCGGCGACACAACTGGCGCAAAATGGCAGTGCGCTGGCGCGTACCAGCCTCGGCAGTGGTTTCTGGCTGGCTGCGGCGCTGGCATTGCTGGCCTGTAGCGATGCCATCCGCCGAATCTCCACGCATCCGCTGTGGCGCTGGTTGTTGCATATGCAGATTGCCATCATTCCGCTGTGGTTGCTGTACTCCGGCGCGCTTAACGATCTCTCGCTAATGAAAGAATACGCCAACCGTCAGGATGTGTTTGACGACGCGCTGACACAACATCTGATGTTGCTGTTTGGTGCGGTGCTGCCTGCGTTAGTGATTGGCGTGCCGCTGGGCGTCTGGTGCTACTTTTCCACTGCGCGGCAGGGGGCGATTTTTTCTCTGCTCAATGTCATTCAGACCGTGCCTTCGGTGGCGCTTTTTGGCCTGTTGATTGCGCCGCTTGCCGCGCTGGTTACTGCCTTTCCGTTGCTGGGTACGCTTGGTGTGGCAGGAACAGGCATGACGCCAGCACTGATAGCGCTGGTGCTCTATGCTTTGCTGCCTCTGGTGCGCGGCGTGGTAGTCGGCTTGAACCAGATCCCGCGTGATGTGCTGGAGAGCGCCACAGCGATGGGTATGAGCGGGGCGCAGCGTTTCCTGCATGTCCAGTTACCGCTGGCGCTGCCAGTATTTCTGCGCAGCCTGCGGGTGGTGATGGTGCAGACCGTCGGTATGGCGGTGATTGCGGCGTTAATTGGTGCGGGTGGCTTTGGGGCGTTGGTTTTCCAGGGGCTGTTAAGCAGTGCCATTGATTTAGTGTTGCTGGGGGTGAGCCCGGTAATTGTACTGGCGGTGCTGATCGACGCGCTGTTCGATTTGCTTATCGCACTGCTGAAGGTGAAACGTAATGATTGAATTTAGCCATGTAAGCAAACTGTTCGGCGCACAAAAAGCCGTTAACGATCTCAATCTCAATTTTCAGGAAGGGAGTTTTTCGGTGCTGATCGGTACATCTGGCTCCGGTAAATCCACCACCCTGAAAATGATTAACCGCCTGGTGGAGCATGACAGCGGAGTGATCCGCTTTGCCGGAGAAGAAATTCGTTCGCTGCCAGTGCTGGAGTTGCGCCGCCGGATGGGCTATGCCATTCAATCTATTGGCCTGTTTCCCCACTGGAGCGTGGCGCAAAACATCGCCACCGTGCCGCAATTACAAAAATGGTCGCGGGCGCGGATTGACGATCGTATCGACGAACTAATGGCGTTACTGGGGCTGGAACCGAATTTGCGTGAGCGTTATCCGCATCAGCTTTCCGGCGGTCAGCAGCAACGTGTGGGAGTGGCGCGCGCGTTGGCTGCCGATCCGCAAGTCTTACTGATGGATGAACCCTTTGGCGCGCTGGACCCGGTAACGCGCGGCGCGTTGCAACAAGAGATGACGCGCATTCACCGTTTGCTGGGGCGCACCATTGTGCTGGTCACTCATGATATTGATGAAGCACTACGGCTGGCAGAACATCTGGTGTTAATGGATCACGGTGAAGTGGTGCAGCAGGGCAATCCGCTGGCGATGCTGACTCGTCCGGCAAACGATTTTGTCCGCCAGTTTTTTGGGCGCAGCGAACTGGGTGTGCGTCTGTTGTCATTGCGTAGCGTAGCGGATTACGTGCGCCGCGAAGAACGGGCTGAAGGTGAGGCGCTGGCAGAAGAGATGACGCTACGCGATGCGCTCTCCCTGTTTGTTGCGCGGGGATGCGAAGTGCTGCCGGTGGTCAACACGCAGGGCCAGCCTTGCGGCACGCTGCATTTTCAGGATCTGCTGGTGGAGGCGTAATCGAATGAAGATATTGCGCGATCCGCTGTTCTGGCTCATTGCTCTGTTTGTGGCACTGATCTTCTGGCTGCCTTACAGCCAGCCGCTGTTCGGTGCTTTATTTCCGCAACTGCCGAGGCCCGTTTATCAGCAAGAAAGCTTTGCAGCCCTGGCGCTGGCCCATTTCTGGTTGGTGGGAATTTCGAGTTTGTTTGCGGTGATCATTGGCACTGGTGCCGGAATTGCTGTCACTCGCCCGTGGGGCGCGGAATTTCGCCCACTGGTGGAAACTATTGCCGCCGTTGGGCAGACTTTTCCGCCCGTCGCGGTGCTGGCGATTGCCGTTCCGGTAATCGGCTTTGGTCAGCAACCGGCGATTATCGCGCTGATCCTTTACGGCGTGCTACCCATCTTGCAGGCGACACTTGCCGGGTTGGGATCGATTGATGCCAGCGTGACCGAAGTTGCCAAAGGCATGGGAATGAGCCGTAGTCAGCGACTGCGCAAAGTCGAGTTACCGCTGGCTTCGCCGGTGATTCTGGCAGGCGTGCGGACTTCAGTAATTATCAACATTGGCACGGCGACCATTGCCTCAACGGTTGGGGCCAGTACGCTGGGTACGCCCATCATCATCGGGCTTAGCGGATTTAATACCGCGTATGTGATTCAGGGGGCGTTACTGGTGGCACTGGCGGCGATCATCGTAGACCGCCTGTTTGAACGGCTGGTGCAGGCGCTTAGCCAGCACGCAAAATAAAGGTATAACCTGCGAGCATTACGCCACCGATACCGCCTAACGCCATAAACAGGAACAGGGCGATAACCCCAATTTTAGCTATGCGCATAATGCACTCCTTATGTTAACGAAAGGATTGTACAGTAAAGCGCATTTGTTAACGAATCATTAAATGCCGAGTGAGAAAATATCATGCCCTTGTTCCTGCCAACTGGTGAGTTGCTGCTGTTGGGCGGAGGTTCGATTTTCGCCGCACCACACCAGCAATGTACGGCCTTCGAACAGTTCAGGGCGTAGTTGATTGAGCGAGTGGGCGAGGACATCAATGCGCCATCCTTGTTGACTGGCAATCCAGCCCTCCAGCCACAGACGAGTGGTATCCTGAATATTCCAGCCAACCACCAGCGCATCTTTGCCCTGTTTTTTACGTGCCGAAGCCAGGCAAATGGCGATGTAGTTGATCAGTACGCCGTCCAGAATCGCCAGCAGTGCCTGGAGAGTCGGTTGTTGGCACTGAAGCCGTCGGCGCAGAGGAATGAACAGATGTGTGGTGAGCGTCTGGGCGGGATAATCCTGACCACGCTCTTTGATCCACATTCGCAGACTTTGCAGGTTGCCACTTTGCAGGTAACTAAGCAGAGTTTCTTGCTGATCGCGCCAGCCGTTCTGCACATCAACATTCTCATTACTGAGTAGCATTTTAACTTTGCTGACCTGCACACCGTTGTCGATCCAGCGTTTGATCTCCCGGATCCGGTCGATATCGGCATCGTTGAACAGGCGATGACCGCCGTCTGTGCGCTGCGGTTTTAACAGCCCATAACGCCTCTGCCACGCGCGTAACGTGACAGGGTTGATATCACAAAGCAACGCCACTTCACCAATCGTGTAAAGCGCCATCGTCCCACCCTTGCTTGCGAGGTCCCAGCATAACTGTAGACGTTCTTTTATGAACCAGGTAGTTTTGGCCGTTTTTTGATCTCGATTAGGATGATTTTGTTTTTGCCAAGTTGTTTTGAGTGATCGTACTCACGATTTTTCATTTTTCTGCAACAGTTCAAAGAAAGTTGAACGTGAGCAATGTATGTTACGCGTTTTAAAGGGACGTGTGGTTTGCGGGTATGTACGATTTTAATCTGGTGTTGCTGCTGCTTCAGCAGATGTGCGTTTTTCTGGTTATTGCGTGGTTGATGAGTAAAACGCCATTATTCATACCGTTAATGCAGGTCACTGTTCGTCTGCCGCATAAATTTCTCTGCTATATCGTCTTTTCCATCTTCTGCATCATGGGCACCTGGTTCGGGTTACACATCGACGACTCGATTGCTAATACGCGAGCGATTGGCGCGGTGATGGGCGGCTTACTCGGCGGCCCAGTCGTAGGCGGGTTGGTTGGGTTGACCGGAGGATTACATCGATACTCAATGGGGGGCATGACCGCGCTGAGTTGCATGATCTCGACGATCGTCGAAGGATTGCTCGGCGGGCTGGTACATAGCATCCTGATCCGCCGCGGGCGTACCGATAAAGTCTTTAACCCCATTACCGCTGGTGCCGTCACGTTCGTCGCGGAAATGGTGCAAATGCTGATCATCCTAGCGATTGCCCGGCCTTATGAAGATGCGGTGCGTCTGGTGAGTAATATCGCTGCGCCGATGATGGTAACCAACACCGTGGGCGCGGCGCTGTTTATGCGCATTTTGCTCGATAAGCGCGCGATGTTTGAAAAATACACCTCGGCTTTTTCCGCTACCGCGCTGAAAGTTGCGGCCTCGACGGAAGGCATTTTGCGCCAGGGCTTTAACGAAGTGAACAGCATGAAGGTGGCCCAGGTGCTGTATCAGGAGCTGGATATTGGCGCGGTAGCGATTACCGATCGCGAGAAACTGTTGGCTTTTACTGGTATTGGCGACGACCATCATTTACCCGGCAAACCGATTTCTTCGGCTTATACCTTAAAAGCCATTGAAACCGGAGAAGTGGTTTACGCCGATGGCAACGAAGTGCCCTATCGTTGCTCTTTGCATCCACAGTGCAAGTTAGGCTCAACGCTGGTGATCCCTCTGCGTGGTGAAAATCAGCGGGTGATGGGTACCATCAAATTGTATGAAGCTAAAAATCGGCTGTTCAGCTCGATCAACCGCACGCTGGGGGAGGGGATTGCACAACTGCTTTCGGCGCAGATCCTCGCCGGGCAGTATGAGCGGCAAAAAGCGATGCTCACCCAGTCAGAGATCAAACTGCTTCACGCCCAGGTCAATCCCCATTTTTTGTTTAATGCGCTTAACACCATCAAAGCCGTGATCCGCCGTGACAGCGAACAGGCCAGTCAGCTGGTGCAGTATCTTTCCACTTTTTTCCGCAAAAACTTAAAGCGGCCCTCGGAGTTTGTTACTCTCGCCGACGAAATTGAACATGTGAATGCTTATCTGCAAATTGAAAAGGCGCGCTTCCAGTCTCGGTTGCAGGTCAACATTTCTATTCCGGAGGCGTTATCTCAGCAGCAATTGCCCGCGTTTACCCTACAACCGATAGTGGAAAACGCCATTAAACATGGGACATCACAACTCCTGGATACGGGGAGAGTGGCAATTAGCGCCCGACGTGAGGGGCAACATTTAATGCTGGAGATCGAAGACAATGCCGGTTTGTATCAACCGGCAACCAATGCCAGCGGGCTGGGGATGAATCTGGTGGATAAGCGTTTACGTGAACGGTTTGGCGATGACTATGGGATAAGCGTCGCCTGTGAGCCTGATAGTTACACCCGAATAACGTTACGACTGCCATGGAGGGATGAGGCATGATTAAAGTCTTAATTGTCGATGATGAACCGTTAGCACGGGAAAACCTGCGTGTGTTTCTGCAGGAGCAGAGTGATATTGAAATTGTCGGCGAATGTTCAAACGCCGTAGAAGGGATCGGCGCGGTGCATAAACTGCGCCCGGATGTGCTGTTTCTCGATATCCAGATGCCGCGTATCAGCGGTCTGGAAATGGTGGGCATGCTTGACCCGGAACATCGCCCATATATCGTTTTTCTCACCGCGTTTGACGAATACGCTATTAAAGCCTTTGAAGAACATGCCTTTGATTATCTATTGAAGCCGATTGATGAAGCGCGGCTGGAGAAAACACTGGTGCGTTTGCGACAGGAGCGCAGCAAGCAGGATGTTTCACTGTTACCGGAAAATCAGCAGGCGCTGAAATTTATCCCTTGTACCGGTCATAGTCGTATTTATTTGCTGCAAATGAAAGACGTGGCGTTTGTTAGTAGTCGAATGAGCGGTGTTTACGTTATCAGCCAGGAAGGGAAAGAGGGCTTCACAGAATTAACTTTGCGCACGCTGGAGAGCCGCACACCGCTACTGCGCTGCCATCGACAGTATCTGGTTAACCTCGCGCATTTACAGGAGATTCGCCTGGAAGATAACGGTCAGGCTGAGTTGATTTTGCGTAATGGATTAACCGTCCCTGTCAGCCGCCGTTATCTGAAAAGTTTAAAAGAGGCGATTGGCCTGTAAAAGACTGCTAAAATGGCTTTTTGCCTCATTAACACCCGAAGGCCTCATGCTAAGTAACGATATTCTGCGCAGCGTGCGCTACATTTTGAAAGCCAACAATAATGACCTGGTGCGTATCCTGGCGCTGGCTAATGTTGAAGCCACCGCGGAACAGATCGCCGTCTGGCTACGTAAAGAAGACGAAGAGGGTTTTCAGCGTTGTCCGGACATTGTTTTGTCTTCATTCCTGAATGGTTTGATTTACGAAAAACGCGGCAGGGATGAGTCCGCACCGGCACTGGAGCCGGAACGTCGCATTAATAACAACATCGTGCTGAAAAAATTACGCATCGCGTTTTCGCTTAAAACCGATGACATTCTGGCGATCCTGACCGAACAGCAGTTCCGCGTTTCCATGCCGGAAATTACTGCAATGATGCGTGCCCCGGATCATAAAAACTTCCGCGAATGCGGCGATCAATTCTTGCGTTATTTTCTGCGTGGACTGGCAGCGCGCCAGCATGTGAAGAAAAGCTAAGGCGAGATGGCGGCCATGCAAGAACATGGCCGCCGACAGATTATTTCACTTCTTTAAAACCAGCAGCAGCCATGACCAGTTCAATCTGCTTCATGCTGACACCTTTGCTGGTATCTTCATCACCCATCTTGATACCGGAAATGCCCTGCAGGGCTTTCAGATCAACTTTTTCCATATCGATATTTACATTTTCCTGCGCGTAAGTATCGGTATAGGTTAATTTTTCTTCAACGCCCGGAATGTTTTTGTATTTGGCGCTTAATGGCTCAAGTTTCTTAGCTGCATCTTCTTTGGTGGTTGCACCAATGGTTGCAAACTGAATTTTGGTTTCTGAAGATTGCTTAATCACTTTGTCGCCTTTGTAGACATAAGTAATGGCAATTTCAGTACCGTTCAGGTTAGCGCTAAATTTCTTAGATTCTTCTTTGTCACCGCAGCCTGCGAGAGAGAAAACCAGAACAGATGCAACAACGAGGGAAAACAGCTTGTTGAAAGCCTTCATGTAAAACTCCATTTTATCAAAATCAGGAAACTGGTGACTCTCACCAGGGCGCTATAGAATATGCTTTATACCTTGTTTTGAGCAGTCCGGAAATGGAGTAGAACTCTTAATAAAAAGCATCTTGCCCTCCTTGTTACTCAAGCATCAGTAATAACTGCTCGCAAAGTAAAACACAGTTATTCAATGCTTCTACCCTTGAATCGCATTCCGGGTTACGCAATTGTGCCAACACATGCGCCAGCCGATAAAAACCCACTGCGGTAAGTTCATTCGCCAGCAATTCGGCCTGACCAATAGCGCTTTGTTCCTGATAGTGCCAACCGTTATGTAGCAGTTGAATGAGCAATGTCTGGCAGCGCATCAGCAACTGATGCGCGGTGGATGGCGCAGGAAGAACGTTGGCAGAAGGTAGTGCTGCAACAGGCGCAGTTTCAGCGTCCAGCGCCCAGGCGCGGGTTAGCGTCATCATTACCCGCGGCTCCAGCGTTAACTGCCCGTCGACAAAACGGACAAACCCAGAAACCAGATTCACGGGATCATCCGTCTGCTGCAAAAGCGCCGCCATGCGTTCAACCGCAAAGGGGGCACAGGCAGAGGCTGGCAGCGATAACGTCAGCACATTATTTTCACCTTCGCCGCTAATCACCTGCGCATCCAGCGTCTGGCGGCTGCTGTCCCATCCCAGCGAAATACACTCCGCCACCGGCAGAATAAATAAATTATCCACCTGATTAAGCGGCCGGACGCAGACTGGCTGGCGCAAGTGTAAGTATTCCCGCAAAGCTTCAATGCCGGGCTGGCGCAACGGCGCCCCCAGCATTTGCCAGGCATCAGGCGACAGTGGGACAACACTGCTTAAGCGGTTGCGAGTAGCTAACAGCAGCTCGCCTTCGGCACTGCGACGCGCGGCTTGTGAAACAATTTGCCCACCTGCCAGTGCGCCAGCCTGAAAACTAAACAGCCGACGTGTGGCTGCCGGTGAGTTTTCCTGTTCGCTTCTCGGCCAACTGCGCGAAAGGTGCAAAATACTGCCGGTGTCGGGATCGGTGAACCAGATGCGTAAACCATACTGCTCAATATCCTGCCAGCAACGCATACCTAGCGACACCAGCCGCAGATGATCAAGCTTTGCTTCTCCGGCAATGCCTGCGCCAACCACCGTGCGCCACGGCATGGGAGGAATTTCACCAACACTGTCGCGGCGTGCCATTTCTTGTGCACTGTTCAAGCGACTGGTTAACGCCGCAAGCTGACGCAAGCATTCTCCGGCGTGGTAGTGGCTGGCGCGGGCGTGGAAGGCATCAACGCTTGCCCGTAGCTGTCGTATTGATTCACTCACCCAGCGCCAGTTGCAGGTCTCTGCCGCCTGCAATGCGCGGTTGAATGCTGCCTCGTAATGGATGAGCGGCTGGCTGATACCGCCAAGCCATAATGCCTGGCTTAATTGCTGAACATATTGACGACACGCGTTGCCCTCGTTGCTGGCAAATGGGTCATCATTCGCGGCAACTTGCTCGCTGCGCATCTGCCAGATCAAATGGGTAAATTCTGTTTGCTGCGCTTTGGCCTGGACAAAGGCCTGTACCGCCAGCACGACATGTTCGCAAAGTGTTCCTTCAATGCAATCACAGCGTGCGAAGCGAATACTGCTGCGGGAATAAAAACGTACGTCACTCATTGGTAAGCGAGCAGAGGGAATCTCTCCTGGCGAACAGAACAACTCAATGGTGATGCCTTTAGCGACCAGCGCCTGTGCGCGTTTACGGGTGGCATCGGGTAGGGTTGCCAGCTCTCCCAGCCAGATTGCTGGATCCCACTCTTCTTCTTTTTCCGTGGGCTGGGCGGTAGCGCAAAGTCGTTGATAACTTAACACCAGCATCACGCGATGGCGGCACATGCCGCTGGCCCCGCAGGTGCACTGAGCCTCTTTCAGTGCCTGACCGTTCGTCAGCTGGGTACGGACACCGTCACTGAAGGTGGCGATTAAAGCGCCGTTCTCATGACTGATTTCTGGAACATTGCCATTTTCCAGTTCCTTAAGGCTGCGCTTAACAAAACCGGCATTGCTTAACGCCGTCAGTGCCTGTGGTGTCAGTTCTAATAATTCCGGGCGTAGTGAATTCATGATTGAAGATTCTCCGCCAGCCAGGTAGCCAGCTCGCCCGGCGTCATCGCGGCTATTTGTGCGCCGACATTAACCAGCGCCTGGGCCATATCGCGGTCATAGCAAGGTGTTGCGGTGCTATCGAGCGCTGCCAGTCCCAGCACTTTGATGCCGCTCTGGACACACTTTTTCACCTGATGCGTCAGCAATGATGATGAACCCCCTTCATAAAAATCGCTCACGAGAATAATGACGCTTTTTGCTGGTTGTTCAATAAGTTGCCGACCATACTCCACGGCACTGGCGATATTGGTCCCACCGCCTAATTGTACTTTCATTAATAACTCTACCGGATCGGCAACGTCTGCCGTGAGATCAACCACGCTGGTGTCAAAAGCGACCAGATGGGTACGAATGCCGGGTAACTGCCATAAACAGGCCGCCATCACCGCAGAGTGGATCACCGAATCGACCATCGATCCGCTTTGATCAACCAGTAAGACCAATTGCCATTGTTCACTGTGGCGCTTAATACGGCTGTTAAAGCGGGGGGATTCGATATACAACTTGCCATGTTGCGGGTGCCAGTGTTGCAGGTTGGCGCGCAGAGTACTTCTGAAATCGAAATTACGCGCCAGTGGAATAAATGAACGGCGACGGCGATCGCGGACACCAGAAAAAGCCTGACGAACTTCCTTTGCCAGTCGCGCCATAATTTCTTCAACAACCTGGCGCACTATCCGGCGGGCGGCAACCAGCACTTCAGGATTCATCAGATGTTTGGTGTGCAAAACGGCGCGTAGCAGGCTTTCAGAAGGCTGCATACGTTCCAGCACGTCGAGATTCGTCACCACATCTTCAATGCCGTAGCGCAGCACGGCATCGCTTTCCAGCCGCTCAATTACCTGTTGCGGAAACAGCGTGTGAATACTGTTGATCCACTCAGGCGTGGTGAGATTTGAGCCACCTAATCCGCCGGAACGTTCACCACGCTGGATCCGTTCAGGATCGCGCCCGTACAGCCACTCCAGCGCGTGGTCTATTTGTCGGGCGTTGTCATCCAGTCCACAAAGCGTCGTTTCTGCCGCTTCGCCAAGAATCAATCGCCAGCGTTGTAGCTCACGGGTGGTCAGAAGATCGTTCAGTTCAGACATGGAAAACTCCCCAGTGTTGCAGCGATGCCAGTGCCTGCTGTTCGAGTTGTTGATGATGTGCAATGGCTTGCGGTGGGCAATGCAACGGCATTTGCAGCGCCGAAACGGGAAGTTGCGCCAGTTGATAATGCTCAAGCACCTGATGCGCCAGCGTCCCGCGTTCTCGTGGCGGTAGCCAGGCCATCGCCGCGCGTAAATCGGGCAGGGCGTTGATAAAATCGGCGTCACTTAGTTGATTTAAATGACTGCTGAAACCGGCGATAAATGCAGGCTGACAGGCCAGTTGATGGCGGGCCAGCGCCAGCAAACCGTGCAGCGCCTCGCCGGATTGTGCCGGAGATAACTGCGTCAGCATCGTCAACGCCGCTTCGGCACTGGCGTTGGGATGTTCCAGACGAATCAGTGCGCCAAGAGCCGCACCGCGATCCAGTGCCGGGGCATGAATCGCCTGACTGCGGCGCTCCAGTAAGGTCACCGCCGCAGAAAGAGAAACGCCGGGGAGTTGCACACCGCTATGTAGATCGCGCAGGATATGACACAACGCTTGCCAGCTATGCAGGTGAGCGTGAAACTCCTTTTCATCCGGTCTTCCGTTAGATTCACACAGCCACAGCGTGCGATCGATAGCCGCGCATAACGTCGTTTGTAATATCTGCGCGCCTTGCATACCGCTAATTTCATCCAGCCGCCATAAGGCATATAGCACTTCCAGCGCCTGGCCCATTTCGGCAAATTGATTTTCCTGGGCGATTAATAATGTGAGTTGCTCCAGTAATTGTTGACTGAAGGACGCCAGACCCGCTAACGCCGCCTGGCTAAGACATGTGGTGATACTGCCGATTCCACCCGCCTCCAGCATATTGGCTTCTAATTTATTGCGTGCGGCTTCCTGGAGTGTGGCACCAAAACAGGCGGCCTCAATCAATGCCGCATGTTGGCTAAGCGGGCGGGTTAATTTCCAGTGTTCTTCACCGTTGCCTGCAAGTGTCAGTGTACTTCCCTGCTGGCGCACAATGCCGGGAATCTCCAGTATTGCCAGCCGATGTAACACCTGACTTTGTGCCAGCCCATCGGAGGTAAAGCGATTTAAGGTAAGCTCAGTCGGAAGAGTGATTCCGGTACGTTCCAGTTCGCAGGTGACATCTTTTGGCAGAGGCGGTTGTGGCGTGGAGGGGGCCAGTTTACCGAATCCGTCACCCGCTAATATGTCTATCAACGTAACCAGAATCGGATCGGTATCGGGATGAATAACGCCGCGATAGCTCCACGGCAACGGCGCGTTCAAGGCTTCTTTAATCAGCGATCCTGCTATAGCATCCAGCCAGTCAGTGCGTAACGGTAGTGTATGACCCCGCAACTGTGCCAGTGCCATCGCATGCAGATGAGCGGCAGCCATATCAGCGGTTGAAGCAGGCAAGTGGTGCTGGCGCAAACGGGTAAGAACCGTTTTTAGCAGTTGTTCTCCCGCCTGCCGCAAGCCCCACTGCCAGCACCAGTTTTGCCAGACCGGGGCAGGCATACCGGAAAGGTATCCAGCCAGCACATCAAGGCGCTTTTCACTGTATGGCGTGAGATAGCAACCTGTAACGGCATCTGCCAGCGAGGGCAATTCTGGCTTGTTAATTTCCTGCGGACATTCTCGCCACATTTTTGCCAGTGCAGGAGCGTGCCAGCCGCCGCAGACGACTAACACGTCGCCATTGTTTTGCTGCATCGCCCATCCAATCCAGCGGGCCATAAAGGCTTCGCGCTGACGATTGAGCACATCGCCGGAGGCGTCGCCCCGCAGTTGGGCAAAATAGCGCGCCAGTGCAGAGGGTAATGCAGTTTGCTGGCTTTCATCTTCGAACAAGCGATCCCACAGGGTGTCGCTGTTATCCATGCGGGTGGCACGCAGCAGCAAGGTCTGGCTTTCCTCTTGCGTATCAGGCGAATCGTCCTCTTCTTCACCTTGCGCCCAGCAAGGCAAATCAATGAAGTAAGTTTGTGCCTGAATACGACGTGCGGCTTGTAGCGCCTGCCACTCCGGCGAAAATTCAGCAAATGGCGTCCAGGCACCACGCCCGGGGGCCGCACCGTCCTGATACTGGCAATAACTGTAAATAGCTACCGGAAGCTGGTGGGCTAAAAACAGTTCGTCTACCCGGTCATTAAAATCAGCCGGGCCTTCAATCAACACGTATCTCGGGCGCTGGCTTTCGATTAACGATTTCACCAGCCGGGCGCAGGCCGGACTATGATGCCGGATGCCGGCAATTAACGGCTCGCTCATGCTCTTTCCTCACGGCAGGCGGTGGCGGGCTTGATAATAAGCCTGCCAG
The DNA here is from genome assembly GCF_004211995.1 of Escherichia sp. E14S1. Taxonomy (NCBI): domain Bacteria; kingdom Pseudomonadati; phylum Pseudomonadota; class Gammaproteobacteria; order Enterobacterales; family Enterobacteriaceae; genus Escherichia; species Escherichia sp. E14S1. The sequence continues at coordinate 101,170 of NZ_RHJQ01000008.1, read as the reverse complement.
TGAGCTTCTTTATGTGTGGCGACACGCTGTTCGAAGTAACGGCGCAGACGAGCGCGATCTTCTTCGTTATCTTTGACGATGGTTCCGGCAATACAGTCCACCAGGTCGGCTGGCTCCCCCGCGCGATTCGCTAAAAACCAGGCGCGGACGCCCACAGCGTGGGCCACGTTCACGGCTTCAGCAGTGGACATAATCGCTGTTAGTGTATCCATTGACGTTTTCTTTTCGCCGTTGGCACGCAAGTCGCGGAAAGTGCGTACCAGTAACTCCAGTACCGCGTCAGGCACTTTATGCGGAATACCGCTATGGGCCAGCAAACGCGCCGAAGCACTGGCGACCAGCTCCAGCTCCTGGGCGAAATCCATAATCGGAAAAACCGTTTCAAAATCGAAGCGACGCTTTAGCGCGGCACTCATTTCATTGACGCCGCGATCGCGGGTATTGGCAGTGGCAATAATATTAAAGCCTTCTCGCGCATAGAGCTGACTGGCTTCACCAGTGAGTTCCGGCACCGTCATCACCCTGTCAGAAAGCATACCTAACAGACAGTCTTGTACTTCCAGCGGTGTACGCGTTATCTCTTCAAAACGGACAATTTTGCCGTCGCGCATTCCCTGGTAAAGCGGGGCAGGGACCAGCGCTTCCGTTGACGGGCCATGGTTGATAAGCAGGGCGTAGTTCCAGCCGTACTTGATTTGATCTTCGGTGGTAGATGCGCCGCCCTGAATAGTTAACCCGGCATCGCCGCTAATAGCGGTTGCCAGTAATTCAGACAGGAGCGATTTTGCGGTGCCAGGTTCTCCCACCAACATCAAACCGCGTCCGGTGGCAAGAGTGACTAACATACGTTCGACAGCGGAGGGACTAATCACGACTTTACGGCTAATATTTTGCGCTTCGTCGCCAAGGATAAAAGCACGGGCTGCAGGCAAACTTAACTGCCAACCGGGCGGGCAAGGTGCGTTATCATTTTGCTTTAATTTTGCCAGTTCAACGGCGTATAACACAGCAGCAGGCGGACGCTGCAGATGATTATTCTGCGGTGACATGTATTCATCCCTGAAATGTATTAATGAAATAAACGATATTTTACGCGAAATAAATGTTTGCCGCATTAGTTGTTTGAGCGGAAAATATCTGGAAAGCAGATCACAGTAAATAAAAAAACCTGCTGGTGAGGCAGGTTCTTTTATTTACTACTTTGATGTTAAGTTACTGATAGTGCAACATGGCATCTCAACGAACGAATTATAACCACCTCTGGACCGTGTTGCAATTAAGATAATGAGATTTATAATCCTGACTGTTGGGAAGTTGCGCCGGATCGAACCAATTTCAAGTCCTGGCTACCGGACGAGTGGTGCCGCAGGTGGTGCCCTGATCCGGAGTGCAACATGGCGACTCAACATACGTAAACCAGTATCGACAGGCAGTGTAAGGGTAAGGTACTGGTGTTGCGCTCCTTAATAAGGAGAGCGGATGGACACGCTGACACAAAAGTTAACCGTGCTCATTGCCGTACTGGAGTTATTAGTGGCTCTGTTACGGTTGATTGATTTGTTGAAGTAACGGGCAAATTGAAACGCATTTAAGGGGGAATACCGTTTCCCCCTTTAATAAAGCTATACTCGTCATACTTCAAGTTGCATGTGCTGCGACTGCGGGTTATTCGGCCCATCCATGGACCTCACCCCTTACGGGGCCGCTACAAGTAGCGTTCAAATCCGCTCCATGCGGATTTGTCGTTCACTCCAGTCACTTACTTTAGTAAGCTCCTGGGGATTTACTCGCTTATCGCCTTCCTGCAACTCGAATTATTTAGAGTATATTATTCTATTTCTTGTTTGAATATATTCTGTAGTTCGCGATTAAAAATTGCTATTACCGTTTCTGGTGATTCGCCCCGTAATTTTCGCTCACCAATACACTTATCTCTTATATAGATCAGCGCATCATTTATTAGCGGGTCGGCATCATTAAATGTTGGACGTAGCCCGAATCGCTCCTGCCGGTAGACGGAACCTGTAAATAATTCAGAGCACTTATGGATCTCAAGTCTGAAGGAAAACGGATCTTCAGGTACAGGGACCTCATAATCGTAAATTGCGACCAGCTCTTTTTGCACGATCATCGCTTTTCCTGGTGGTAAGTCGTGTCGATAACGAGCAGCTGCATCACTGCCCGCTGTGTTTTAATGGAAAATGACGTCGGGTGCGCTTAACGCCTCACTCAAATCAAACACATCAAGTTCGGCAAAAGTGACGGATTTATTGTCACGGTACACCCGAAGAGAATGGAAGCTCATCAGCGCTTTGCTATCAACATTGTAGTGGTTAAAACCGGGTGAAAACTTAAGGACCAGCCGGTACGCGCCCAGGTCATAGACAAATGCGTCCTCATAGCCTGACTCCCAGCCTTTGTATCGCATTCCCATAAGTTGCCCAACGGTAGCGGATTTACCTTCCCAGCGAGTCAGGCTGTTACTGGTTGACTCGTCAGGTGTGAGCAGTACCGTGCGCCGCGCCAACTGGCGAAAAGGCGGCATAATTTCGTAATCGGCAAAAAGCTGTGCAAATTCACTGCGCATTTCTGCTGTCATTTCTAACGGGTGGGCAATGCCAATCAGAGCATCGGCAGGCAGGTCAATTGGCTCATCTTGTGCATTGCAGAATTCCCCCTCTGCGGCCACACGAAAGGCGTTGAGTAAACGACGCGGTTCATTTGCCAGATAAACGCCCCATATCAGTCGCTGGGTAACCAGGCGAGTAAATGGATGATTAACAAAGAGAGAATGAAAATCTGTCAGCGACCAGCGTCGGGTAGTACGTAGTGCCGTTTCAAGACGTGGGAGCAGGTTTTTGCTCACCTGAGTGGCATCTTTTTTTAGTCCTTTTAGTCGGGCCAGTGCATCGGATGCTTTTAGTTGGTCGTCATCGGCGCGCAACCGGGGAACACTTTTCTGGCGAACGTTTTGTTGATCGTAGATAACTGGGTTGAGGTTTTCATCGAAGCGAACGGTAAACTGCCGGGGACCAAAATCAAAAATCAACGCCTGCGGATCATCAAGGCCCAGTGATGGGACTAATCTGTCCGCTAACTCTTCCTGGCTTAGCCCGCGATTTTCTGCGACCACCTGAAGGAACTCCGCCGCGTTATCACGTAAGGGGCGGGATTTCGCCCGTTGTGATATATGATGTAGCTGTATCAGCGCCATATCATTATTCATCAGGGTAAGTATATTCAGACCACTGATAGCACGGGCAGATTTGCCTTCCTGTGGCCAGGCGAGGATCTGTGTCGTCAGATCTCGTGCCGTGCTTTCGTCGCCAAAGAGACTTAACGTCAGAAATGCCCAGTTGTCTTTTGCGGGGGCGCCCGCTTGTTGCCATGCGGTGAAGAGATCCCAGGCAAAAGTGGCCAGCGTTTGCGGCTGGCAGAACGTTTTCAGTTGTTCCAGCCCGCTATAAAAACGTCCACCCTGGGTAAAGCGCAGCATTTCGCCGATAATTTCCAGAGCGTCATTAGTAACAGGCTGATTATTCTTGATAAGTCGTGGCCTGGACCACATTGTCGGATGCCAGAAATCAGGAGCTTTTGGAATGCGTGCCGGGTAAATCTCTATTGGACTCTGTCTAAGTAATTGCTCCAGGGCAGGCCATACATCTGTACGCTGCCAGCGGTTTGCCACGGTTTGCAGCAATTCGCCATATCCTTGTTCGTAAAGTAAACGCAGGGCAAGTAATGCGGCTTCACTGTTGTCGCTGGATTTGGTGAAGACAAGAGGGATGAGTGCAGTAGCCGTATGCTCTGGCCATTGTAAAATCCACTGGCGTGCCAGATTACGCTGGCCCGCAAAACGGTGCCAGACGCGGGCAACGGGCAGCGCCAGTTCTGTTGCGCCGAAATGAATCAGCAGCGGAAATATCTCTTTTGGATGTCGTGCAAAGGCGGTGTTTAATCCAGGCAAAGCATCGGTACCCAGCACACTTAACAGATATTCCACCCCGGTGTAATGAAAATCAGCCTCAACAATTTGTTGCCAGCACGATACCGTCATTTCGCGCGGCATCTGCGCGATAAGGTACAGATTCCAAATCCCCCAACGCTTTTCATTACCATAGTAAAATCCGTGCTGAAAAGTTCGCCACCCTCCCATCAATGCAATGCTATCTTGTGCAAGTAATGATTTGGTGGCTTCTTCCCGGTACTGTTTAGATTTGGCCTGATGCGCGTGATAAGTACGCAATAGTCCTATTGATGTGTATTCTTGCAGTTGCTGAGCATCAAAGGCATCCAACTGTCCTTTAAGAAGACACTTATTAAATTTCAGGCTATGAACGTCAAAACCTAATTCCCGCAAGAAGGTATCCGCCCCTCTGTTAGCAAGACGTTCGTCAAAAGACATGGCGCTAAAATGGTCAATTGCAGCTTGCTGTTCCGGCGTCCAGTGTTTATTCGGCGACCTGTACGTTTGCGGTGCAAGCGTAAGATCAGGCAGCGAAAAGTGAGTTATGGAAGTCTTTTTCTTCCTCCCACGCCACGGTGGTGAAACGAGGATTTCAGGCAGATTGCTGTTATCGGTGCTATCAATAACCGGTTTGGGCTGTGCCGATAAATAACTATTCAGCACTGTCCGGGCTTGAATACTTAACCATGGCATGACGTCTTCTGCCAGTTGTGGCAGCGATGCCATCAGCGTTTGTAACAGCGTATGCCAGAATTCATCTCGAGCTTTTTGCTGTGCAGGCAGCTTTTTGTCTTCGATGGTGGGATAACCAGGGCGCGCAGGTGGTTCTTTTAACGCCAGCAGTTCTGCCAGTGCGGCGAGTGTTGCATGGGGGAAATTTTTACTAAATTTAGCAACACGTTGCAGGCTGGGTTTATTTTTATCGGCAACTAGTAGCAAAGTGCGGATGACCTGCGGATGGTTAATTTGCACCAGCAAGCTGCCGCAATCTTCTTTATGCGCATACATCGCGAGGCGCGGAACGGCTGCCAATCCTTGTTCGCGCAAAAGGGCGGCGCAGGCCGCGTAGCCGAAGCGGTTTTCATGCGACATGTAGCTGGCTTCGCGATCGCAAAAGATGTCCAGGACCCAGAAACGTTCAAGTTTCGTTATCGCTTTAGGGTCAGTCGCTACGACTTTTAACCATTCCTTAGAATGAAAATGAGTCCACTGGCTTTCAACACTTACGAGTTCATTAGCAATTTCTGGTTTTTCCGGCAACACCAGCGCAATAAAAGGACGGCGAACTTTGGGTATTCCTGGCAGTGCGGCAATGAGTTTATCCGCGCAACGTTGCCAGCAGCTTTCTTCCGCCAGGGAAAGGTGTTTACGCAGTCGCAGATCGAATTCGTTATAGGTTTCTGAGCGATAGCCATAACTCTGGTCATCAGTCACCGTCATTAAATGCACTATTGATGGATCAGTACGGTAGCCCTGCGCAATACTCTGATGGGCTATCACCACATCCGTCGCATATTCCAGCCCTTCTTTTTGGACGATTTCATCCAGCAACTGCTCACTGTCATTGTTTGCGATACAGATAAGTGCCGCCATTGTAAAGGGAGATACTGACGGCTTATGCTCGCCGAGCAGCGCGATCGCTTGTCTGATGGGGGCGTGCCACTCAGCTGAACAGTGCTCATATTGCCAGTTAATATTTTCTTTGCTGCCTCCACGTAGCAGAAGTTCATCACCCAGTGTCTGGATGAGGCTTTCAGTGATAACAGGCACCGGTTCTCCCGGCCAGCGACGATGGCTGAGTGGTGTTTTGCCTTTTTTATATTTCAGTTCCAGTTGTGCGTTATCCGCCAGCCACGGTAGTTCCTTGCTCATGTGCTTTCCTTATTCAAACAGAGCTTCAATATCGTTAATGAACTCGCTGGCGGTGATGTCATCGAGTACGGAGAACTGCGCTTCCTGAGTTGAATTACTTCCCCAGCCATAATTCTCTGCTTTTCCATCCCATAGCCACAGTTTGCTTAAGAGTTGCTCCGCACTGAGTTCGGCTGGTGACATGCCTACCGCAAAACCTTCATCGATTTCCATGATTAACGACCAGCGGCCCAGAGGTTTGATCATCCAGCCGATCCAGCCAGCATCCTGCGGCTCGCCCTTTATCCAGCCTTTGTTCGCCAGCCCCATGACCCGACCACTCGGGCATTTTCTGCCTGCCCAGCGGGTCAGTTCGCTGGCATCGCGCTCGGCTTCTGTCAGCGCGTAACTGTTACGGTCAAGCTGGCGGAACGGCGGTAACAGTTCATAGTCGGCAAAAAGCTGCCCAAAGGCGGCGGCATCCGTCGGTGATATCTCCAGAATGTGAGGAATACCAATAGAGATATCGCCTTCCGGCAAAGTGAAAAGGTCATCGTCAGCGGTGCTGTAGCTGTTATCTTCAGCCACGCGAAAGCAAGCCAGTAGCTGGTTGTCGGTGCTATAAACGCCCCAAATCAGACGCCGGGTTAAGTGGCGTACCAGTGGATGCTCAACCAGGAAGAGCTGAAAGTTTTCAGCCGACCAGCGGCGGCGCAGGCACATGGCGGATTCCAGCCTTGCCACCTGCTGGGCAGCAACGGTACGCGCGTCTTTTTTCAGCAGCTTATAGCGGTTAACTGTCTCGTTCGCCCGCGTTTCATCATCGCTTTTGTTCGGTTTAGGTAAGTCTTTCAGGCGGCTGCCGGAAACATCGCGCACAAACGGTTTTAAGGTTTCATCAAAGCTGACGGTGAACTGACGTGGGCCAAAATCCAGCAGCAGCGAACCGTTATCATCCAGACCGAGATCGGGCGCTAAGCGATCTTCAAGCTCCGCGACCGTGAGCTCGCGGCTCTCGGCAATATCGGCAATTTTCTCTTTTGCCCGCTCCTGTAATGCTTTGAATTTCAGTTTCTGGGCGATGCCGTTAAGCTGCATCAGGGCGATATCGCTGCCGATAGCTGCGAGAATATCCAACCCAACGGTGGCGCGTTTGTGCTGGGATTCGCCAGGCCAGGCGCGGATTAATGGCGTCAGTCTGCGGGCGGTGTCATCGTTGCCGAGAACACCTAACGCAGTGAACGCCCAGCTCTCTTTCGACGGTGAGCCAGCGGCTTGCCAGGCGGTAAACATATCCCAGGAAAATCCCGCCAGTGAGTCGGCGGTGCAGGCGTCTTTCACCTGCAATAATCCCGGATACAGCGCCTCTTCCTGAGGGAAGCGGAGCATTTCACCGAGGTGGAGGAGGGCGTTATCTGGAAGTACCTTGCTGCTATTTTTGAGTTTCGGGCGTGTCCATAATGAGGGTTGATAAAACAACGGCAAAGCGGGTATTTTCGCCGGGTATTTACCCATAGGACTGTTGTCGTTATTTTTATTTGGCGTTGCCCAGGGCGGCGAGACTAATATCATTGGTAGCATTTCTGAGTTTGCAAAATCTTCATTGCGACTATTCAGCAATTGCTGGCATTGTTGCACTAAGTCCGCAGCGTATGGCGATAACCTCATGACTAATTTTTCGGCCAATAAAGGATTTGCATTGAGTAATGAAACCAGCAATGTATGTTTGCGTTTATCATCTTTTTTTACTAATGCTTCGGCTAATGCTGCTATTGTGGCAGAAGGAAAATTTTCGGCACTTTTTATCAGTCGTTCATAACAACGTTTATTATTATCGGCGGCTTCTATAAGGGCAGAAACAGCCAGGGGATGATTGACCCATGTAAGTACATCGCCGCAACTGTCATGTTGAGCATAGGGAACCAGGCGAGCTAATGCCGCTATGCCTTGTTCCCGTAATACTGTAGCTGACCAACTGGTACCATAGATGTTAAATACATCAATATGTTGATAGTTTTCCAGTATTTCGAGCGTGAAGGCATCTGTCGCAACCAGTTTCAACATTTCCAGTTGTGGAACATCTGCGACCTGGTGCAATCGGTGTACGATCTCATGGGCCACTTCGGGTATTTCTGGCATTAAAATGGCAATTAACGGCTGGCGATAGAGTGATATATCTGGTAACGCAACGAGTAATTTTGCAATACAGTTATTCCAGACTTCCTCATCAGCCAGCGATAAATGTTTACGTAGACGGAAACTAAACTTGTCTCTATTCCTTCTATAACTGTCCTTGCTGTTATCTGCATGATTAATAAAGAAAGTTAAATGTTCATCTTTATAGTCAAAATCGAAATCAATTTGCCACCAGAAGATGACTGTTTCAGTCGCGTATTCAATACCGAACGTACTTACAATTTCATCCAGCAACTCGGATGAGGTTTCATCATTCCAGCTCTGACAAAAACAAATTTCCAGTAAGGTCAGCACCGCCATAGCACGTGCAGGTACCTCCAGCTTTTGAGCATTAATTAAGCTAATTGCCTGGTTAATCGCATCAGCCCATTCATCAGAGCATGAGCTGTAATCGAAAGTCAGATTTTTATAATAGTGATAAGTACGATTTGCCAGCCGGGAAATTAAATTTTGTTTCTCGGGTTTGGTCGGTTCTTTTACTGGTTCCCCAGGCCAAAGGCGGTGGCTGAGTGCATAGCGGGCAATATTCGGGGGAAGAATAATGGGATCGTTGTCTGCCAGCCATGGTAAACCGTTAGTCGCAGCCTGATGATTTATTAAGGTTTTTTCCTCTGTGACGAGGATTTTCTTTGCTGAGGCGTCATGTGAGTGAGCGTTAGAGTCTACTTGCTCTACATATCCCTTCTTCACCTTCTCCGCAATCAGCTTCAGTTCCGCTTTTTCCGCCGCCGCAGCATCAGCAAAGCTTTTTACCTGACTTTGCCCGTTGGTGCCGACTTTACCCCAGCTAATATGCAGCTCGTTTCCCTGCTGCTCCACCGCCCAGAATTTATGTGATTTTTCGTCCTGATAAATATAGGTTTTCATTGCTAAATCCTTTTAATCAAACAGTGATTCGATGTCGTTAATTAGCTCGCTGGCGGTGATGTCGTCGAGCACGGAGAAAGTGGGTGAGGATTGTTTACCATAGCGATCATAAGGGGCAGTGATTTTTACGCTTTCGACAGGCAGCAGGTCGCTATACCCCGTTTCGCCATAAATTAATGAAAAAGGTTCTGTTTCAAGTTCGAGAGCGCCATAAGGGGTAGATTTGCGCATCGCATAGATGCTGCCGCTTTCTTCCAGACGTTGCCAGCCTCTGCGTTCCAGCCCGACAATGCGTCCGGCCTGGCAGAGACGTCCGTCCCAGCGTGACAATTCATGGGCATCACGCTCGTTATCCGCAAGGTGGTAACAACCACGATCAAGCTGTTGGAAAGGGGGAAGCAGTTCGTAATCAATGTATATTTGCCTGAATGCAGCGGCGGATTCAGGGGAGATTTCCAGCACATGCGGAATACCGATGTTTCCTGCTGGCAGCGTGAATAGCTCATCCTGCGCATCGCTGTAAGTGCTGTCTTCTGCCACGCGGAAACATGTCATAAGGGCGTTTTCATCGCTATATACCCCCCATAACAGCCGTCGGGTTAAGTGACGTACCAGCGGATGCTCCACCAGAAACAGGCGGAACTGCTCTGCCGTCCAGCGTCTGCGCTGGCACATAGCCTGCTCCAGACGATCAATCTGCTGGCTGGCAATGGCGCGCACATCTTTCTTCAATTGTTTAAAGAGGTTAACGGCGTCAGTTGCCAGTGTTTTATCATCGCTCTGAATTGGTTTGGGTAAATCTTTCAGGACGTTGCCGTTTGCATCGCGCACTACAGGTTTTAAGGTTTCGTCAAAACCAATGGTGAATTTGCGGGGGCCGAAATCCAGTATCAGCGAGCCGTTGATATCAAGCCCTAAATCCGGTGCCAGGCGGTCTTCCAGTTCAGCCATAGTCAGCCCACGGTTTTCAGCAACTATGTTGATTTTCTCGCGGGCATGTTCCTGTAATGCAACGAATTTAATCTTTTGCGCAATGCCATTAAGCAACATTAGCGCAATGTCGCTACCGATACTGGCTAACACATCCAGCCCGTAAACCGCCCGTTTATGCTGGGATTCCCCAGGCCAGGCACGGATAAGCGGGGTTAATTTACGCGCGGTGTCGTCATTGCCTAAAATCCCAAGCGAAGTAAATGCCCAGTTTTCTTTTGCGGGAGCGCCAGCCTCCGTCCAGGCGGTATACAGATCCCAGCCAAAGTCAGCCAGTGATTCGCGGGTGAAGGTCTCTTTGATGATCGCCAGCCCAGCGTAGGAGGTAATGTCGCGTGGAAAGCTCAACATTGTGCCGAGGTGGCGCATAGCGTCATCTGGCAGAGGCAGGTTGTTACTTTTAAGCCGAGGTCTGCGCCATAAGGTGAACTGATAAAAGCCGGGCAGTGGGGCGATTTTTGCGGGATATTCTTCCAGCGGGTCGCTATCAAATAATGTTGCCAGCGTAGCTAAAACATCAGGTTGGTTATACCCCTGGGCGATTTCCTCAATCGTTTCTCGCTGGTTTAATTTCACTAGCAGGCGGAGCGCCTGGCGAGCACAATCACGATCTTTTCCCTGTTTGCCCAGTGCCACAGGCAGTAGCCCGGCGGCGGCATGGCGTGGGTAATCAGTTAGCCAGTTTCGCGCATCTTCATAAGACATTTTTTTCTGTAGCTGTTGCGCCATCGGTAAGGCCAGGTCATTGACACCAAGGAAAAAGGTGAAGAAGCACAGGCGTCGTGGATCACGTTGCAGGCAGGTCATAAATGCAGGAATGGCGGCACTACCAAAAATTGCCAGAATATTTCCCTCACCAGAGTAGTTATCTTCTTTGACTATCTGGTTAAGAAAAGAAATGGCCTGTTGACCAGGTAGATAACAGAGGGCAATGAGATTCCAGCTTTTGTAAGCACTGTTATGGTATTGCGCAAATTCAGCATTGAGTGCTGGAAAATCGAAGCGTAGCAGGGCATCAACGGCACTTTGTAGCGCCGGAATTTTTTCGTATGTTTTTTCTCCGCTCTCCCGCCATTTGTCAAAACCAAGATGCCACAGAATTTGCTGTTCTGGCGTAAGGGGGACTAAGTGAGTCTCCCAGCTTGCTTTTTCCATCGGCGGCAGGTCAGTAAACAATGTTTGTTTTGTTGCCTGCTGTTGGGCTATTTGCTGGAAGCGGGTGACAAGGTATGTACGGGTTAGTCTTTTGGCAATCTCGGGAGTGATATCCGAAACAGAAGGAACTGGGAGCACAGGAAGATCAAACCCCGGCGTATTTTTCTTTTTCTCTTTGGTCATCCAGGGGGGCGAAACAAGCAATTGTGGCAACATATCCGCAGTGGCATATTCACATTCTTCAGCTACTGACTGAGGACGACATTCAGATAAGATGCCTGCCGCCTTAGCATTAACCCAGGGAATGACGTCGCATACTAACTCTGGCGTGGCGGTAATCAGTTTGACAAGTGCGTTACGCCACTGTGCATCTTCATGTATTGCCAGCAAAGTAGCATAAGCCGCAATAGCCGCAGCGGGATGCTTTTGACAGGCTTTGCTTAAGTATTCCAGGTGCTTTTTCTTGCCAATTACACCGAGGATCAGAATTTGAATCGCATCCGGGTGATTCGTTTTCCATAGCCATTTGACAAGATCTTCAGTCTCGCTGATGCGCTCGAAGAGATAAGTGGGATTGTCAGAATGGTCTTCTGTTAACTCAAGAAGTATCCGACTTACACCGCGCACCCCATTATTTGCCAGCAACATTGCCAGATAAGCGCGAAAATCACGATATAACGGTGGGGAATCGTATTTTTCTGCTGTAGTCAGAGCGGCGTCATCGGTTACCACCAGTCTTAACCAGGTCATCGCCGGAACGTTTTGGTCTGCATAGCGTAGAGCCATAGCATTGGCAATATCTGGGCGTTCAGGGAGCAGTAACGCCGCAAAAGGTTGCCGTGCCGGGGATAGCGTTGGAATGGCGGTGAGTACTTTATCTACACAGCGTTGCCACTCATCTTCTGAGGCGAGTGAAAGATGATGACAAAGTCGTTGGTGCCAATTCGGTAGTGATTCTGCTTCGTGAGCTGGAGGAATAATGGTCGTGACGACGCCTTTTACTGATTTATATTTTAGTTGAAGAGCGAGAAGGGCAATTTCAACGGCACTTTCCAGACCACAGCGAATGACTAAGTCATCGACCAGTTCATCTGCAGAGTAAGAGTTCCTAAAGTGCCAGAGTAATGCTGCGTCAGACTGCGCACTCCCTGTCTGTAGATTATCCCGGATTCGCAACTGTAATTCGGCAAACGCCTGCTTCCAGTTTTCCGGATAAGAACTGTAGTATTGTTTTAAATCATATGCATTGGTGTTATCTGCAATACGCTTCCATATCTCTCCTTTATTGCGCGGATAATTAATTTCTCTTGGCCTGCGGCGATGAGGAAAAGCAAATCGATTAATATCGTCAGTTACCGGAATGACTGCATCATCAGCCAGCCATGGGCGTTTATTTTGACTCACAGGGGGAGTTTTAACTTCAGGAGTGGCTTTGGTGACTGGAGGGATATATACGTTTGCCGAATCGCCTTCCACATAGCCTTTTTTCGTTTTCTCTGCGATCAGCTTCTGTTCCGCTTTTGCCGCCGCAGCAGCATCAGCAAAACTTTTTACCTGGCTTTGCCCGTTGGTGCCGACTTTGCCCCAACTGATATGCAACTCGTTGCCTTGCTGCTCCACCGCCCAAAATTTATGTGATTTTTCGTCCTGATAGATAAAGTGTCTCATTCTGCATCCCTGTAATTTTATCCAGTTGAATGCAGATGCTACCAGTATTTATGCGGGTTAGAGAGAGACAAAATCGCAAGAAAACAACTTTAGGAATTTATAAAGAAAAGGCGCTGTCGATGCAGCGCCTTGAAGGGGGATTATTTCACCTGATGGCCTGGTTTAGCACCAGCATCCGGGCTTAACAGGAAGATATCTTTCCCGCCAGGACCAGCAGCCATTACCATGCCTTCTGAGATACCAAAGCGCATTTTACGTGGTGCCAGGTTGGCCACCATAATGGTGTGACGCCCGATCAGTGCCTGCGGATCCGGGTAAGCAGAACGAATGCCGGAGAAGACATTACGTTTTTCGCCGCCGAGATCCAGCGTCAGGCGCAGCAGTTTGTCAGAACCTTCAACAAACTCTGCGTTTTCAATCAGCGCCACGCGCAGGTCAACTTTGGCGAAGTCGTCAAAGGTGATGGTTTCCTGAATCGGATCGTCTGCCAGCGGGCCAGTAACTGGTGCAGCAGTGGCTTTTACTTCCTCTTTGGATGCTTCCACCAGTGCTTCAACCTGTTTCATGTCGATGCGGTTATACAGCGCCTTGAACGGATTCACTTTATGGCCCAGCAGCGGTTGCTGGATACCATCCCAGGTCAGTTCCGTATTCAGGAATGCTTCTGCACGTTCAGTCAGTTTCGGCAGAACCGGCTTCAGATATGTCATCAGCACACGGAACAGGTTAATGCCCATTGAGCAAATCGCCTGCAGGTCAGCATCGCGACCTTCCTGTTTTGCGACTACCCACGGAGCCTGTTCATCGACATAGCGGTTAGCCAGGTCAGCCAGCGCCATGATTTCGCGCACTGCTTTACCAAATTCGCGGCTTTCCCACGCTTCACCAATCACTTCAGCGGCATCAGTGAAGGTTTTATACAGCTGCGGGTCAGCCAGTTCGCTTGCCAGCACACCGTCAAAACGCTTGTTGATAAAGCCAGCGTTACGGGATGCCAGGTTAACCACTTTGTTCACGATATCGGCATTCACACGCTGAACAAAATCTTCCAGATTCAGGTCGATATCATCAATGCGCGAAGAGAGTTTTGCCGTGTAGTAGTAACGCAGGCTGTCAGCGTCAAAATGATTCAGCCAGGTGCTGGCTTTAATAAAGGTGCCGCGAGACTTGGACATCTTCGCGCCGTTCACCGTCACATAGCCGTGAACAAACAGGTTGGTCGGCTTACGGAAGTTGCTGCCTTCCAGCATGGCTGGCCAGAACAGGCTGTGGAAGTAAACGATATCTTTACCGATGAAGTGGTACAGCTCGGCGGTGGAGTCTTTCTTCCAGTATTCATCGAAGCTTACGGTATCGCCGCGTTTGTCGCACAGATTCTTGAAGGAACCCATGTAGCCAATCGGCGCGTCCAGCCAGACGTAGAAGTATTTGCCCGGTGCGTTCGGAATTTCAAAACCGAAGTAAGGCGCATCGCGAGAGATATCCCATTGTTGCAGGCCGGATTCAAACCACTCCTGCATTTTGTTTGCCACCTGCTCCTGCAATGCGCCGCTGCGGGTCCATGCCTGCAACATTTCGCTGAAAGAGGGCAGATCAAAGAAGAAGTGTTCAGAATCACGCATTACCGGCGTAGCGCCAGAAACCACCGATTTCGGTTCGATCAATTCAGTCGGGCTATATGTTGCGCCGCAGACTTCGCAGTTATCGCCGTATTGATCCGGTGATTTACATTTCGGGCAGGTGCCTTTTACAAAACGGTCCGGCAGGAACATGCCTTTTTCCGGATCGTACAGCTGAGAGATGGTGCGGTTTTTAATAAAACCGTTTTCTTTCAGGCGAGAGTAGATAAGTTCTGACAGCTGGCGGTTCTCTTCGCTGTGCGTCGAGTGATAGTTGTCATAGCTGATGTTAAAGCCTGCGAAATCAGTCTGATGCTCCTGACTCATTTCGCCAATCATCTGCTCCGGTGTGATACCAAGCTGCTGGGCTTTCAGCATGATTGGCGTACCGTGGGCATCGTCGGCGCAGATGAAGTTGACCTCGTGGCCGCGCATTCGCTGGTAACGGACCCAGACATCAGCCTGGATGTGCTCCAGCATATGGCCGAGGTGGATTGAGCCGTTGGCGTACGGCAGTGCGCACGTTACCAGAATTTTCTTCGCGACTTGAGTCATAGTAGGCATTACTTCTTTGTAGTGAAAAGGGCTTAGATAGTACCAAATGGGGCATGGTTACGTAAGTCCTGTGCAAGCATCTTATGATGCATTATTAGGTAAGTACTTAGCTGTTAACTTCAGGTAAACTAATAGCGATAAGTTATCTTTATAAATAAGGAGTCGGGATGAACGAACAATCCCAGGCCAAATCACCAGAAGCCCTGCGCGCAATGGTCGCCGGGACACTGGCCAATTTTCAGCACCCAACCCTCAAGCATAACCTCACTACGCTAAAAGCGTTGCACCATGTTGCCTGGATGGACGACACGTTGCATGTGGAACTGGTTATGCCGTTTGTCTGGCATAGTGCGTTTGAAGAGTTAAAAGAGCAATGTAGCGCCGAATTGCTGCGTATCACCGGGGCGAAAGCTATCGACTGGAAATTGTCGCATAACATCGCCACTCTGAAACGCGTGAAGAATCAGCCGGGTATTAATGGCGTGAAGAACATTATTGCAGTCAGTTCCGGTAAGGGCGGCGTGGGTAAATCCTCCACGGCGGTAAACCTGGCGCTGGCACTGGCGGCAGAAGGGGCGAAAGTGGGTATTCTGGATGCCGATATCTACGGCCCATCAATCCCAACCATGCTGGGGGCGGAAAATCAGCGTCCAACCTCGCCGGATGGTACTCACATGGCACCGATTATGTCTCATGGCCTGGCAACCAATTCAATTGGTTATCTGGTCACTGACGATAACGCGATGGTGTGGCGCGGCCCAATGGCGAGCAAGGCCTTAATGCAAATGTTGCAGGAAACCTTGTGGCCGGATCTCGACTATCTGGTACTCGACATGCCGCCAGGAACCGGTGACATTCAGCTGACGCTGGCGCAGAACATTCCGGTGACGGGTGCAGTAGTGGTAACAACGCCGCAGGATATCGCGTTGATTGATGCCAAAAAAGGCATCGTGATGTTTGAAAAGGTCGAAGTTCCGGTGCTCGGTATTGTCGAGAACATGAGTGTACATATTTGCAGTAACTGTGGTCACCACGAGCCGATTTTCGGCACTGGCGGCGCAGAGAAACTGGCAGAGAAATACCACACGCAACTGCTGGGGCAGATGCCTTTACACATCTCCTTACGTGAAGATCTCGATAAAGGCACGCCAACGGTTATCAGCCGTCCGGAGAGCGAATTTACCGCTATCTACCGCCAGCTGGCAGACCGTGTTGCAGCCCAGCTCTACTGGCAGGGCGAAGTCATCCCTGGCGAGATTGCCTTTCGCGCCGTATAACGCGTATTAACCTTTCTGGTTATTCTTCATTCACCGCATCAATGTTAAATTGATGCGGTGAATTTTTTTGCAGCCTTAATAACCCCTTTTTTAATGCTGCGAATATTCAGTGGATCTTAGTCCGAAACTGTACAAAGGCGATTGATTGTGCAAGCACTGTCTCTTTATCATCCCTCGTGGCTGTGTAGCGGATGTACAGCTATAGTTTGTTATGCACTCAATCTACCCGGCATAACCTTTACTACAGGGATAACGTTCAATGAATAAGTATTGGTTGTCAGGAGTTTTTTTTCTTGCTTATGGACTAGCATCACCCGCGTTCTCTTCTGATACTGCAACATTAACCATCAATGGCAGGATTAGTTCCCCTACATGCAGTATGGATGTTGTTAATAATCATCTTCAGCAACGTTGTGGGCGGTTGTTACAACGAGTTGAAGCCAACTATCGTGCATCTTCTACTGCAAAAGGCGTTACGACAGAAGTGGTTGCAGTGGGTAATAATGACAAACGCAAAATCGTGTTAAATCGTTACGATTAATTTGGCAACACCGCGTTAAGCATATTTAGAAAGCCAAAATCATTTCCGTGAATGATTTTGGCTTTTTTATTTATTTAATAAATGTTATTTGCGGTAATTAATCAGTTTCAAAAATGTTTATTATAGCGAATTGTTTGTTGTAATTATATTGCATTGGTTAATTTGTTTTAAATCAACAAAACAATATGTTTACATTGCGGCAACCTTTTGGGTGTGAGAAATTTGTTTCCAAGAGATACAGACTCTTAACAAAACAAAATAAACTTATTAAGGAATGCATCATGAAAAATTCAATTATTGCTGCCGCTGTCTTATCCTCTGTATTTATGAGTGCTGGTATTTTCGCTGCTGAAGTAGATACCGGAACTTTAACCATTAAAGGTAATATTGCTGAATCTCCATGTACATTTGTCGCTGGTGGTGATTCAGTCAGTATTAATATGCCGACTGTACCAACCACTGTATTTGATGGTAAAGCGAAATATTCAACTTATGATAACGCGGTTGGTGTAACCAGCAGTATGCTGAAAATTTCTTGTCCGAAGACTATTGATGGCGTAAAACTTTCACTGATCACCAACGAGAAAATTCTTGGTAATGATAAGGCGATATCCAGTAGTAATGACACCGTTGGATACTATCTCTATTTGGGTGATAGTAGTGACGTACTGGATATTTCCGCACCGTTTAATATTGAAAGTTATAAAACTGCTGATGGACAATATGCCATACCGTTTAAGGCAAAATATCTGAAGTTGACTGACAGTAGTGTTGCATCTGGTACTGTTAACTCTTCATTGGTTATGCGTGTTGCCCAGGATTAAACATTTAAAATAATCATCTTATTTTTTCAGCAAATTAAAATGGCCGCCATGTTCATGGCGGTCAGCATAAATATAAGAGGCATTAAGATGAAAGGATTATTATCTTTACTCATCTCTTCTATGTTATTTCCTGCGCATGCCGGAATGGTTATTTTCGGGACACGTATCATTTACCCGGCAGAGCAGAAAGAAGTCATGGTACAACTGATGAATCAGGGAAACCGCTCTTCGCTGGTGCAGACGTGGATTGATGATGGTGACACGTCTCTGCCGCCAGAAAAGATCCAGGTTCCTTTCATGTTAACGCCACCAGTAGTGAAAGTAGCGGCCAATTCTGGGCAACAAATAAAAATTAAAATCATGCCTAATAAATTACCTGTTAATAAGGAGAGTATTTTCTATCTAAACGTTCTGGATATTCCACCGAATAGCCCAGAAGATGAAGGAAAGAATGCGTTAAAATTTGCCATGCAAAACAGAATCAAGTTGTTTTACCGACCTGCAGGTGTTGCCCCAGTAAATAAAACGACTTTTAAAAAACTGCGAGTGAGTCGTAGCGGTAATAACGTAGTCATAAAAAATGACTCGCCAAATTGGGTAACGATTTCTGACGTTAAAGCTAATAACGTCAAAGTGAATTATGAAACTATCATGATTGCACCACTAGAAAGTCAGAATGTCAGTGTAAAAAATAATAATACGGATAGTTGGCAACTGACCATTATCGATGATCACGGCAACTATATTAGTGACAAAATTTAATTGCAGGAGCTTCCTATGTTGAGAATGACCCCGCTTGCATCAGCAATAGTCGCGTTATTGCTCGGCATTGAAGCACATGCAACAGAAGAAACCTTTGACACCCATTTTATGATGGGAGGAATGAAAGGTGAGCAAGTAACAAATTTGCGTCTTGATGATAATCAGCCTTTACCCGGCCAGTATGACATTGATATTTATGTCAATAAGCAATGGCGTGGAAAATATGAGATTATCGTAAAAGATAATCCAGATGAAACTTGCCTGACGCGTGAAATTGTAAAGCGGTTAGGTATAAATAGCGATAATTTCGCACGCGACAAACAATGTTTAACATTTGAGCAACTTGTACAGGGTGGAAGCTACGCCTGGGATATTGGAATTTTTCGTTTGGATCTTGCTGTCCCGCAAGCCTGGGTCGAAGAACTGGAAAATGGTTACGTTCCGCCAGAAAACTGGGAACGGGGAATTAATGCGTTTTATACGTCTTATTACGTAAGTCAGTATTACAGTGACTATAAAGCCTCGGGTAATAGTAAGAGTACCTATGTGCGTTTTAACAGTGGGCTAAATTTGCTGGGATGGCAGTTGCATTCTGATGCCAGTTTTAGCAAAACGGATAATAATCCAGGGGAGTGGAAGAGCAACACACTGTATCTGGAACGTGGATTTTCTCAAATTCTCGGTACGTTGCGTATTGGTGATATGTACACGTCAGCCGATATATTTGATTCCGTTCGCTTCAGCGGGGTTCGGTTATTTCGTGATATGCAGATGTTGCCAAACTCGAGGCAAAATTTTACCCCTCGGGTACAGGGGATTGCCCAGAGTAACGCGTTGGTAACTATTGAACAGAACGGTTTTGTCGTTTATCAGAAAGAGGTTCCACCTGGCCCGTTTTCGATTAGTGATTTGCAGTTAGCGGGCGGAGGTGCGGATCTTGATGTGAGTGTTAAGGAAGCCGATGGTTCTGTGACTACGTATCTGGTGCCTTATGCGGCAGTACCTAATATGCTGCAACCTGGCGTATCAAAATATGATTTTGCGGCGGGCCGTAGTCATATTGAAGGTGCGAGCAAGCAAAGTGATTTTGTCCAGGCAGGTTATCAGTATGGTTTTAATAATTTATTGACGCTGTATGGCGGCACGATGGTTGCTAATAATTACTATGCGTTTACCCTCGGAACAGGTTGGAACACGCGCATTGGCGCAATTTCAGTCGATGCAACTAAATCGCACAGTAAACAAGACAATGGTGATGTGTTTGACGGGCAAAGTTATCAAATTGCCTACAACAAATTTGTGAGCCAAACGTCGACGCGTTTTGGTCTGGCGGCCTGGCGTTATTCGTCGCGTGATTACCGCACGTTTAACGATTATGTGTGGGCAAATAATAAAGATAATTATCGTCGTGATAAAAACGATGTCTATGACATTGCCGATTATTACCAGAATGATTTTGGTCGCAAAAATAGTTTTTCCGCCAATATGAGTCAGTCATTGCCAGAAGGCTGGGGATCTGTGTCATTAAGTACTTTATGGCGTGATTACTGGGGGCGCAGTGGCAGTAGTAAAGATTATCAACTGAGTTATTCCAATAACTGGCGGCGGATAAGCTATACCCTCGCGGCAAGTCAGGCGTATGACGAGAACCACGCCGAAGAGAAACGTTTTAATATTTTTATATCGATTCCCTTTGACTGGGGTGATGACGTTACGACGTCGCGGCGGCAAATATATATGTCTAACTCAACGACCTTTGATGATCAGGGTTTTTCCTCAAATAATACCGGATTATCGGGAACCGTTGGTAATCGCGATCAGTTTAACTATGGGATCAACTTGAGCCATCAACACCAGGGAAATGAAACGACAGCTGGAGCGAATTTAACCTGGAACGCGCCGGTGGCAACAGTGAATGGCAGCTATAGTCAGTCGAGTACTTATCGACAGGCTGGAGCCAGTGTTTCAGGGGGCATTGTCGCCTGGTCGGGTGGCGTTAATCTGGCGAACTGTCTTTCCGAAACGTTTGCTGTGATGAAGGCGCCAGGAATTAAAGATGCTTATGTCAATGGGCAAAAATATCGCACAACAAACCGTAATGGAGTGGTGGTATACGACGGAATGACACCTTATCGGGAAAATCACCTGATGCTGGATGTGTCGCAAAGCGATAGCGAAGCAGAATTGCGCGGTAACCGGAAAATTGCCGCACCTTATCGCGGCGCGGTTGTATTGGTTAATTTTGATACCGATCAGCGCAAGCCCTGGTTTATAAAAGCGTCAAGAGCGGATGGGCAACCATTAACGTTTGGTTATGAAGTCAATGATATCCACGGTCACAATATTGGTGTTGTCGGCCAGGGAAGTCAGATATTTATTCGCACTAATGACGTACCGCCATCGGTTAATGTGGCAATTGATAAGCAACAAGGGCTTTCATGCACAATCACCTTCGGTAAAGAGATTGATGAAAGTAGAAATTATATTTGCCAGTAATAGTCAGGTGGTTCTATGAAAATTCGTATAATGCTATTTATATTAATGATGATGGTTATCCCCGTGAGCTATGCGGCATGTTATGGTGAACTATCCGTGCAGCACAATTTGGTTGTTCAGGGGGATTTTGCACTTACTCAAACACAAACGGCGACATATGAGCATAATTTTAATGATTCGTCATGCGTGAGTACAAATACTATCACTCCCATGAGTCCGTCGGATATTATTGTTGCGCTTTATAACGATACCATTAAATTAAATTTACATTTTGAATGGACCAACAAAAACAACATCACGTTGTCAAATAACCAGACCAGTTTCACCAGTGGTTATTCGGTAACGGTGACACCTGCGACCAGTAATGCAAAAGTGAATGTTTCTGCGGGGGGCGGCGGTTCAGTGATGATTAATGGAGTCGCGACATTATCCAGTGCTTCCTCAACAACGCGTGGGAGTGCCGCAGTACAATTTTTACTGTGTTTATTAGGTGGGAAGTCATGGGATGCATGTGTAAATAGCTACAGAAATGCCTTGGCCCAAAATGCAGGTGTCTATTCCTTTAATCTGACATTGTCATACAACCCGTTAAACACAACCTGCAAACCTGATGATTTATTAATTGCTTTAGAGAGTATACCTGTTTCACAACTACCAGCAGCTGGCAATAAAACATCAATTAACAGTAACAAAGGGAATATTGTTCTGCGTTGTAAAAATTTATTAGGCCAACAGAATCAAACATCACGGAAAATGCAGGTGTATTTATCAAGTTCTGACTTGTTAACCAGCAGCAACACGATACTGAAAGGTGCGAAAGATAATGGCGTAGGATTTGTTCTTGAAAGTAATGGTTCGCCAGTCACATTTTTAAATATCACTGACAGCAGTAAAGGATACACAAATTTAAAAGAAATTGCGGCGAAGTCAAAAATTACAGATACAACGGTCTCAATTCCGGTAACTGCCAGCTACTATGTTTATGATAAAAATAAAGTTAAATCTGGCGCACTGCAGGCAACCGCATTAATCAACGTGAAATACGACTAATAACAAGAAAGACGAGCAAGTGGCTAATAATAAAAAATAATAAGGTGTCTGCATTTCCCCCTCTCTCCGAGGGGGCTTTTTTTAGCGATGATAAAAAATCTCACCGTCGTAGGCTTTAATGATTTTTCCGTCGGTATCATTGATCAGCACATATGCACCGCCCATATAGGTCCAGTGGGTTCCGGCGTCAGGTGCGGGCAGGTTACGCAACTGCCACTGCTTAATGTTGTACTCATCGGTACGGTACATTTCTGGTACGGTGTCACCTGGTTTGAAATGCTTGAAGTCAGCAATGAAACTGCTTAACTCATATTTCGAAATTCCCGAGGCATTGGTCGAACCCGCGGTGGCTGGTGCGGCCCATGCTGCGCTGGTTACCAGCAAAAACGCACCCAGCAACATCTTATTTTTTATGGTCATATACTCTCCACTTTGGGGATCAGTAAAATCAGTCGCATATCTTTCCTGCCATACAATATAACCGACAAGAGATATTTTGTTAGTGATCCCATGATTTCGTAAAAAGTGTAAATGAAAGGATGCAGCAAAAGCATCCTCATTGAGCGAGAAGTGAGCGGAATAAGCTGATTTAAGAATCATCCTGGGCTAAAGGGATAACGAAGCCCAGGTGTTTGTTTTATCTCATAATACCCATAAAGCCATGCACTCCCATATACAACCCGACTAAACCAATTAACAGACTGGAAAAATAGGGGGCGCGTTTAGCGAGAGTGTTAAATCCGCTCCAGCGTTTTGCAACCTGCTGAACACTGATTGCTGCGCCAACGCCTACGGTGACCAGCGTTAATGCCAGGCCGATGCTGAAACTGACGACTAGAGTTGCCCCCAATGTGAGGGCTTTCAACTGAATGCAAATCAACAACACTGTTATTGCCGCAGGGCAGGGGATAAGCCCGCCGGTTAAGCCAAACAGCAAAATTTGCCAGTTGGTGACCTCTCTACCATCAAAGCGTCGTTTAATGTCACTGGCATGGGCCAGCGCATGAGCATCCTGATACTCGTCACTCTGACCATGTTCGTGATGATGATGTTCGTGGTCGTGGTGATGTTCGTGGTCGCGATGATGCTCATGATCATGCCCGTGCATATCCTCAAGCCAGTTGCGTTCGCCGCGCCAGGTACGCCAGAACATCCAGAAAGCGGTGCCAATAATGATCACCGCGGAAATCAACTGAAGCCACGGCTCCGCTGACTGTGCAGTAAAGCGTTTGCTGATCACCATCCCACCAAAAGCAATCAACCAGACTACTGCCGTATGCGAAATGGTTGCCGCCAGTCCAAGCATCACCGCCTGTTTAATGGTGCCTTTAATGGCGATGATAAACGCCGCCATCATCGTTTTTGAGTGCCCTGGTTCCAGGCCATGAAGCGCACCAAGTAAGATGGCGCTAGGGATGAAGAACCAGGCGTTTCCTTGCTGAAGAAGAGTGGTAAATTCGGTCATGATAATAATTCTTAGTATTAATTCGGCAATCTGATTCTACTCCCCCCCAGTACCTGATACTACCCCCCAGTAGATTAATAGTGCTATGATTTTTCATGTTCTTGTTAACCAGGTGTTGCCATGTCTCATACAATCCGTGATAAACAGAAACTGAAAGCGCGTGCCAGTAAGATTCAGGGCCAGGTCGTGGCGCTCAAGAAAATGCTCGACGAACCGCATGAATGCGCTGCAGTTTTACAACAGATTGCTGCTATCCGTGGCGCGGTAAACGGTCTGATGCGGGAAGTGATTAAAGGTCATCTGACGGAACACATCGTTCACCAGGGGGATGAGCTAAAACGTGAAGAAGATCTGGATGTCGTTCTGAAGGTGCTAGATTCTTATATCAAATAATTTATTAACGCGATTGTAAAACTGCGGTTTTTCCTCGTTTACAACACGTGCGCTGGACATTACCATCCTCCTCTGCGATTTATCATCGCAACCAAACGACTCGGGGTGCCCTTCTGCGTGAAGGCTGAGAAATACCCGTATCACCTGATCTGGATAATGCCAGCGTAGGGAAGTCACAGACCATCAGGTCATTGCTTCTTCACGTTATGGCAGGAGCAAACTATGCAAGTCGACCTGCTGAGTTCCGCGCAATCTGCGCACGCGTTACACCTCTTTTACCAACATTCCCCCCTTGTACACTGCATGACCAATGATGTGGTGCAAACCTTTACTGCCAATACCTTGCTGGCACTCGGTGCATCGCCAGCGATGGTTATCGAAGCCGAAGAGGCCAGTCAGTTTGCGGCCATCGCCAGTGCCTTGTTGATTAACGTTGGCACACTGACGCAGCCACGCGCGCAGGCGATGCGTGCCGCCGTTGAGCAGGCAACACGATCACAAACGCCCTGGACGCTTGATCCGGTTGCGGTTGGTGCGCTCGATTATCGCCGCCATTTTTGTCATGAACTTTTATCTTTTAAACCGGCAGCGATACGCGGTAATGCTTCGGAAATCATGGCATTAGCTGGCATTGCTAATGGCGGACGGGGAGTGGATACCACTGACGCCGCAGCTAACGCGTTGCCCGCCGCACAAACTCTGGCACGGGAAACTGGCGCAGTCGTCGTGGTCACTGGCGAAGTAGATTATGTTACCGATGGTCGTCGCACCGTTGGCATTCACGGCGGCGATCCGTTAATGACCAAAGTGGTAGGAACTGGCTGTGCATTATCGGCAGTCGTCGCCGCCAGTTGTGCATTACCGGGTGATACGCTGGAAAATGTCGCATCTACCTGTCACTGGATGAAACAAGCGGGAGAACGCGCAGTCGCCAGAAGCGAGGGGCCGGGTAGTTTTGTTCCACATTTCCTTGACGCGCTCTGGCAGCTGACGCAGGAGGTGCAGGCATGAAACGAATTAACGCTCTGACGATTGCCGGTACTGATCCGAGTGGTGGTGCGGGGATTCAGGCCGATCTTAAAACCTTCTCGGCACTTGGCGCTTATGGTTGCTCAGTTATTACTGCACTGGTGGCGCAAAATACCCGTGGCGTACAGTCGGTGTATCGCATTGAGCCTGATTTTGTCGCCGCCCAGCTCGATTCGGTGTTCAGCGATGTGCGAATCGACACCACTAAAATTGGTATGTTGGCGGAAACCGATATTGTTGAAGCGGTGGCAGAACGGCTGCAACGTTATCAGATCCAAAACGTGGTACTCGACACCGTTATGCTGGCAAAAAGTGGCGATCCGCTGCTTTCACCTTCGGCGGTTGCCACGCTGCGCGGTCGATTATTGCCACTGGTTTCATTAATAACGCCAAACTTGCCCGAAGCTGCCGCCTTGCTCGATGCGCCACACGCGCGTAACGAACAGGAAATGCTGGAACAGGGACGTGAATTATTGGCGATGGGCTGCGGTGCAGTGCTGATGAAAGGCGGTCATCTGGATGACGAGCAAAGCCCGGACTGGCTGTTTACCCGCGAAGGTGAACAACGGTTTACCGCACCGCGTATTATGACCAAAAACACCCACGGCACCGGTTGTACGCTCTCTGCGGCGCTGGCTGCACTAAGCCCGCGCCATACAAACTGGGCTGACACCGTACTGGAGGCAAAAAGCTGGCTTTCTGCGGCGTTAGCGCAGGCAGACACGCTGGAAGTTGGCCACGGGATTGGTCCGGTTCACCACTTTCACGCCTGGTGGTGAGCACCGTAGTATAGCTGCTTTGGCATTTTTCAGCTTTTTCGCGCTGAAATTCAGGGATGAAACCAATGCAGCTAAGAATCGCCAGTCGAAAAAAATTCACCGCTTTGATATGCGCTCTGGGGCTAATTTCCATCGTTGCGATTCATCCCCGTCAGACGGTGAATTTTTTCTATTCGACAGCAATTCAGATTAAAGACTACATCCACTTTTATGGTTATCGCCCGGTCAAATCTTTTGCTATTCGCATTCCTGCCAATTACACCATTCATGGTATTGATGTTTCACGCTGGCAGGAGCGGATCGACTGGCAGCGTGTCGCAAAAATGCGCGACAACGGTATCCGCTTACAGTTTGCTTTTATTAAGGCTACGGAAGGTGAAAAGCTGGTTGACCCGTATTTTTCGCGCAACTGGCAAAGAAGCCGTGAAAATGGCCTGCTGCGTGGGGCGTATCACTATTTTTCTCCGTCGGTATCCGCTTCAGTTCAGGCAAGATTATTTCTGCAAACGGTGGATTTTGCCCACGGCGATTTCCCTGCCGTGCTGGACGTAGAAGAGCGAGGAAAATTATCGGCAAAAGAATTACGCAAGCGGGTAAGTCAGTGGCTAAAAATGGTCGAAAAAAGCACGGGAAAAAAGCCGATTATTTACTCCGGAGCCGTGTTTTATCACACGAACCTGGCGGGGTATTTCAATGAGTATCCGTGGTGGGTAGCGCACTACTACCAACGTCGCCCGGACAATGACGGCATGGCCTGGCGCTTCTGGCAGCATTCCGACCGTGGACAGGTAGATGGCATTAATGGTCCGGTGGATTTTAATGTGTTTAATGGCAAGGCGGAGGAGTTGCAGGCTTTCGTTGATGGCATTAAAGAAACGCCTTAAATAACCAGCAGTGATATACTCCTACCAGACTCCCCGGCAGGAAAAAGACAAATGGAACAAGCGCATACCCAGCTTATCGCTCAACTGAATGAGCGTATTTTAGCGGCGGACAACACGCCGCTTTATATTAAGTTTGCCGAAACGGTAAAAAATGCCGTGCGCAGCGGGGTGCTGGAACATGGCAATATTTTACCCGGCGAGCGTGATTTAAGTCAGTTAACCGGCGTTTCACGTATTACGGTGCGCAAGGCGATGCAGGCGCTGGAAGAAGAGGGCGTGGTGACGCGTTCGCGTGGCTACGGCACGCAGATCAACAACATCTTTGAATACTCGTTGAAAGAAGCGCGAGGATTTTCTCAACAGGTGGTGCTGCGCGGGAAAAAGCCCGATACGCTATGGGTTAACAAGCGTGTCGTGAAATGTCCTGAAGAAGTCGCACAGCAACTGGCGGTCGAAGCGGGCAGTGATGTCTTTTTATTGAAGCGTATTCGTTATGTCGATGAAGACGCGGTATCCATTGAGGAATCGTGGGTTCCGGCGCATTTAATTCATGATGTTGATGCCATCGGGATTTCTCTTTATGACTACTTCCGCAGTCAGCATATTTTTCCACAGCGTACGCGTTCCCGCGTTAGCGCCCGGATGCCGGATGCCGAGTTTCAGTCACATATTCAGTTAGATAGCAAAATACCGGTGCTGGTGATCAAGCAAGTGGCGCTTGACCAACAGCAACGGCCTATTGAGTACAGCATCAGCCACTGTCGCAGCGATCTATACGTTTTTGTGTGCGAGGAGTAGTTCCTCGCGCGTCGGCGCGCAATCACCGCCCCGATGCCCGACAACCCACGACGCCACTGCATTGCCCAGTAATACGGCATCCGCCAGTGGCAGACCAGAGGCCAGCCCGGCAAGTACGCCACCTGCATGGCTATCACCTGCGCCAATGGTGTCTACAACTTGCGTTGGATATGCCGGAACGCAGACAGAAGCGTTGTTGCTGAAATACCAAGCACCTTCTTTATCGAGACGGACGATCAACGGCGCGACAAATTTCTCCTGCCATTGCTTGCCAAGCGTTGTTATCTCTGCGGATAAAGCAAAACGTTCGGCGGCAATCTCAGCCTCTTGACGATTGAGTGACACTAAAGGTCGACAGGCCATGATCCGCGCAAGTAATGCATCCGGGATATCGCCAATACGTGGGCCAAAATCGATAAACGGCGTCACGTTTTTCAGCCCTTCCAGCCATTCCACTAACAATTCGCCGCAGGGCGAGGCCAGTTGATAACCGGAAAAATAGAGCAGGCTGCCAGGCGCAACGGTTAATCGCGCCAGCCATTGGCGATTCCACTGATTTTCCACACCACTGAACGACATAAACGTGCGTTCGCCATCCGGCTCAACCAGCGCCAGACACCATCCGTTATCGCCTTCGGCGTTATCGATCAGGCTGATTAACCCCTCTTTCGCCATCCGGTTGCGAATAATCTCCGCCCACACCCCCTGACCGAGCGGCAGGGCATTACCCGCTTCGATGCCGAGGCGCTTTAACGCCACGGCAATATTCAGTGCGCAGCCGCCAACGTTAACGCTCTGCTGTTTCAGTTCGATATCGCACCCACGCCAGGGCAGGGCGTAAGCGTCGGCGATCACATCAATGACCGCCGCGCCAATCACCATAACCGGCTGACGCGTGGTTAATTCAGGCAGCAGCGTGTGTAATCGAGCGCCGCTCATACCGCCTCCCGTTGTTGACGATATTTCGCCAGCGCTGTGGCATAGCGGTTGAAATCAAGCTGATTTACCGCATCCAGTTCCGCCTTTAATGCAGGATCGATAGCGTTAACGCCATGCAACGCGCCGCAAATTGCCGTCGCCATAGCACCGATGGTGTCTGTGTCGCCGCCAAGGTTAGCGCACAGGACGGCGCAACGGTTCGGGTCGGTTTGTGCCAGTTCAACCAGCGCAATGGCGCATGGCACGGACTCAATGGTGCTGGTGCCTGCGCCAACGACCTGGTAAAGCTGTTCGCTGGCGGATTCGGTGCCGTCGGCATTGCGCACAATTTTCAGCGCAATCTCCAGACGTGCCGCCAGTGAGGCGCTGAAGGTAGTGATGCGTTTTTGTTGAGCATGTCGCGCAATCGAGGGTAGAGAATCAACAATCGCTGACCAGCTTTCGCCGTCAATGGCACGAGAAATCGCCCATGCAATAACCACCGCCCCCGCAATCGCCAGATCGGATTTATGGGTCGGGCTGGACGCTAGCGCCACATCATCAATAAAGGAATCAACATCACGCGCCGGAAGTAAACACCCCAATGGTGAGACGCGCATCGCCGCACCGTTAGTCACGCCGTTGTTTTCCAGTTCAGCAACGGGTTTACCGTCGCGAATGGCGTTAAGCGCAATCTTCGAGGTTGGGCCAAGCACGTTTTTGTTAAAGGCGTCGAAACGCAGCGCCCAGTCGAGAATATTACGCCCAATCAGATCCGGATCGATCTTGCCTTCACGTTCCAGCAACGCATCCGCCAGACACAGCGCCATCGAGGTATCGTCGGTGAATTCGGCGCGGTTAAAATAACAGGCCGCGTTATTCTCCTTTGGTCCAGGCAGAAAACGGTCAATCCAGCCAAAGTGTGCTTTAACGCGGCTGCGTGGCCAAAGCTCAGAGGGCATCCCCATCGCATCCCCTAACGCCTGCCCGTAAAGAGCACCGAGAATACGTTCTGTTTTCATTTAACTTCCCCTTGTGTCAACGCAATATCGCGATCATCGACCTTGATAGCCGTAATTTCGCTGTCGGATTCGCGGAAAAAAATCATGAACAGCACGGCGATAATGGCAATCATCACCGCGCCAAAAGTCCACATCCCGGCCCAGTTGAAGGTCAGCCCGTTTACCGGTTCCTGATAAGCAAACATCTTCTCCATCATCACGCCGCCAAGACGATAACCGAGCAAACTGCCGAAGCCCTGGCAGCAGAGTGTAATCAGCCCCTGCGCGGCGGTACGCATATGCACGGGCGCTTTTTTATCGACATAGATGTAGGCGGTAACGTAGTAAAAATCGTAGCTTACGCCGTGCAGCAAAATGCCGAGGAACAGTAACGCGTAGGTAAAATATTCATCCGCGCTGCCATAAATAAAGAAGCCATAGCGGATCGCGGCGGTGACCAGACCAAGCAATAATACCTTTTTGATACCAAAGCGTTTGGTGAAAAACGGCAATGCCAGCATAAAGAAGATTTCAGAGAACTGGCCGAGCGTCATCCAGCCAGTGGCGTTTTTCATGCCGACTTCAGTCAGATAACCGTTGGCAAAGATGTAATAGAACGCCAGTGGCATCGCAAACAGGAATGAGCAGAAGAAAAAGACGAGGAAATTTTTATCGCGCAGCAGAATCAGCGCATCCAGGCCGAGCATGACTTTAATGTCCATTTTGCCGGTGCTTTTTGGCGGCGTGTCTGGCAGGAATAAGGCAAACGCACCGAGCAATGCGGAGCTTCCTGCGGTAATTAACAGCGGAATATTGGTCGGTGAGATATCGTCATATCCCAGCATCTGAGGCAAGAATCCGCAGACCAGGCCAGAGGCAATCCAGCCGATAGTCCCCAGTACGCGAATGCGCGGAAAATCACGCTCCACATCCGGCACGTTGGCAAACGCGATGCTGTTAGTCAGCGCAATGGTCGGCATATAAGTTAGCGAGTAGGCCAGCAGTAACGGGAAGAACCCGGCAAAGGTGGTCTGTTGCGCGGCGAAATACATCAGCACCGCACCGGCGAACATCAATACCGCCAGCACTTTCTGCGCCGAGAAAAAGCGGTCAGTGATGGAGCCAACCAGAATAGGCGACAGGATCGCCGCAATGGCGGTACATGCATAGGACCAGCCAATTTCTCCGGCACTGAAACCGCTTTTACTTAGCCACAGCCACAATGGCACAAACCACGCGCCCCAGATAAACCATTCAACAAACATCATGAACGACAGCTTTGCTGTTGTTTTCATCTTTTAATTCCTTCATGACAGGTAATGTAAGGTACGCGCTGACAATACCACTTAACAATACCTTTTAAATACCTTTGCGGTGAAAGCTTGACCGCTGTAACATTTTTTCTGATGAATCGTGCCAACAGAAAACGCTGAAAAAACATCCAAAAGATGGCAAAACCAGCCCGTAACGACCAGGATTATGATTGCCCGCAAAAGGTGGGCCAGGACAATCCATAGCCGATATCCAATCGGAATTTACGGGAGCATAGTAATGACAGATATTGCGCAGTTGCTTGGCAAAGACGCCGACAACCTTTTACAGCACCGTTGTATGACTATTCCTTCTGACCAGCTTTATCTCCCCGGACATGATTACGTAGACCGCGTGATGATTGACAATAATCGTCCGCCAGCGGTGTTACGTAATATGCAGACGCTCTACAACACCGGGCGTCTGGCCGGCACAGGATACCTTTCTATTCTGCCGGTTGACCAGGGCGTCGAGCACTCTGCCGGAGCTTCATTTGCCGCTAACCCGCTCTACTTTGATCCGAAGAACATTGTGGAGTTGGCGATCGAAGCGGGCTGTAACTGTGTGGCGTCAACTTACGGCGTGCTGGCGTCGGTATCGCGGCGTTATGCGCACCGCATTCCATTCCTCGTCAAACTTAATCACAACGAGACACTAAGTTACCCGAACACCTACGATCAAACGCTGTATGCCAGCGTGGAGCAGGCGTTCAACATGGGCGCGGTGGCGGTTGGTGCGACTATCTATTTTGGCTCGGAAGAGTCACGTCGCCAGATTGAAGAAATTTCTGCGGCCTTTGAACGTGCGCACGAGCTGGGCATGGTGACAGTGCTGTGGGCCTATTTGCGTAACTCCGCCTTTAAGAAAGATGGCGTTGATTACCATGTTTCCGCCGACCTGACTGGTCAGGCGAACCATCTGGCGGCGACCATCGGTGCAGATATCGTCAAACAAAAAATGGCGGAAAATAACGGCGGCTATAAAGCGATTAATTACGGTTATACCGACGATCGCGTGTACAGCAAGCTGACCAGTGAAAACCCTATTGATCTGGTGCGTTATCAGTTAGCTAACTGCTATATGGGGCGTGCAGGGCTGATTAACTCCGGCGGTGCTGCAGGCGGTGAAACCGACCTTAGTGATGCGGTGCGTACTGCGGTTATCAACAAACGCGCAGGCGGAATGGGGCTGATTCTTGGACGTAAAGCGTTCAAGAAATCGATGGCCGATGGCGTGAAACTGATTAACGCCGTGCAGGACGTTTATCTCGATAGCAAAATTACTATCGCCTGATACGCCTCATACGAACAGCACAGCCCCGTAGGACGGATAAGGCGTTCTCGCCGCATCCGGCAACCTATGCCTGATGCGACGCTGAAGCGTCTTATCATGCCTACGCACAGCAAAGGCGCTCACACCGCATCCGGCATAACTAACACTCCCTAATTCAAGAGAGAATAATTTGATTAACGCAATAACGGACAATCCGGTGGTAATCGACAACGCAGCGCCGCCGGAAGTGTTTCAATATGAAAGTTTTGTCCACTCAACGGTTCGCCATCAAGATTAAACGTAATTTCGTGTGGTGCTTGTATATCGAACCACGCCGAAGCGGCTTCGATAACATTCGGGTTATCTTCGTCAGATTTTAATGTTGATACGAGGGCCGGAAGAATTTCATCTCCGGTAAAAATGCGCAGTTGCAGCAAGCCATCGTTAATTAACGCGTTCGGACACAATTGTTGACCGCCACCGGCCTGACGCCCGTTACCAATACCAATGACCAGGGCGTCACCTTGCCAGTGAAAGTTTTCACCGCGGATTTCACAACGGTCCGGTTGCAATGTATCCATGCGCATTAAGCCATGAATGATGTAAGAGACTCCCCCCAGCGCGGCTTTTAATTTTTCCGGTGTTTCGGTGGTGATACGCGTACCAAACCCGCCCGTTGCCATATTGATAAAACAGGTGTGCCTGTTAACCTGCGCCATATCAATTGCAATAGCGTTACCGGCAATCGCCAGTTTCAACGCCTTATCCAGCGCCTCAGGGATCCCCACGCTGGTGGCGAAATCATTCGCTGTACCTAGCGGCAAAATCCCCAAAGCAGGAATGTCATCGCCTTCACACTGAATCAACGCCGTGGAGACTTCATTAATGGTGCCATCACCACCGCCTGCTATCACTGTCGCGACGCCGAGTTGGCGCGCTTCAGTCACAAAACGCGCGGCATCACCTTTCTCC
Source organism: Escherichia sp. E14S1 (assembly GCF_004211995.1). NCBI lineage: Bacteria > Pseudomonadati > Pseudomonadota > Gammaproteobacteria > Enterobacterales > Enterobacteriaceae > Escherichia > Escherichia sp. E14S1. The sequence continues at coordinate 68,530 of NZ_RHJQ01000008.1, read as the reverse complement.
CAGGTGACCCGTATATAGATCGTTATTCCCTCCTCACGCAACAGCATAATCGCCTCGCGCAATGTTTCATTGTCAGCACTTTTGCCGTTAAGAATCAGCAAACTGGCGGGAAAATCGGCCATCGTCGTATGCCTTTATTATTGATCTTTAGAAAGTGTAGAGCAGAAAAGAGAAGGTGGAGTCAGAACAGGATGAAAGTCGTGGTGCAAAAAAATAAGCCTGCGTAAGGGAGATTACACAGGCTAAGGAGGTGGTTCCTGGTACAGCTAGCATTTTATGGGTTATGTTTTTCAGCGAAACGGATGATAACCTTAATAAATGCAGCTGTATGTGATCGGTTTCTAAGAATTTTCTATCTGGGAAAAATACTTGAAATTAATCACTTGCCGTGCGGGTTACGCGTGGTTTCCCCAGAGAAATTACGCATCAGCAGCGCGTAGTTCAGTTCGAGATCCTGCGGGACTGGGATCCACACAGTATAACCATCGCCCGGCGCAACCGGCATCGCTTCGCCTTTGGCGTTTTCCATATGCTCAAGGGTAAAGTTGATATTGCCCTGTGGAGTCATCAGCTCAAGGCTGTCGCCAACGGAGAATTTGTTTTTAACCGCTACCGCCGCGAGGTCACCTTTACGCTCACCGGTAAACTCACCAACAAACTGCTGGCGGTCAGAAACGGAATAACCGTATTCGTAGTTCTGATAATCATCATGCGTATGGCGACGCAGGAAACCTTCGGTATAGCCGCGATGCGCCAGACCTTCCAGCGTCTCCAGCAGGCTGGTGTCGAACGGTTTGCCCGCAGCGGCATCATCGATAGCTTTACGATAAACCTGCGCGGTGCGTGCACAATAGTAGAAAGATTTGGTGCGGCCTTCGATTTTCAGCGAATGCACGCCCATTTTGGTCAGGCGTTCAACGTGTGCGATAGCGCGCAGATCTTTCGAGTTCATGATGTAAGTGCCGTGTTCGTCTTCAAACGCGGTCATATACTCGCCCGGACGCTGGGCCTCTTCGATCATAAACACTTTGTCGGTTGGCGCGCCGATACCCAGCGTCGGTTCAACGTTTTGCACCGGAATCGGCTCGTATTTGTGTACGATGTTGCCGACGTCATCTTCTTTACCTTCCTGGACGTTGTACTCCCAGCGGCAGGCGTTGGTGCAGGTGCCCTGGTTCGGGTCGCGTTTGTTGATATAGCCAGAGAGCAGGCAGCGACCGGAGTAGGCCATGCACAGTGCGCCGTGAACGAAGATTTCGAGCTCCATATTCGGCACCTGATTGCGGATCTCTTCAATCTCTTCCAGTGATAGTTCACGGGAGAGGATCACGCGGGTCAGGCCCATTTGCTGCCAGAATTTTACCGTCGCCCAGTTTACGGCGTTAGCCTGCACGGAAAGGTGGATCGGCATTTCAGGGAAGTGCTCACGCACCAGCATAATCAGCCCAGGATCGGACATAATCAGCGCATCCGGCCCCATTTCCACTACCGGTTTCAGGTCACGGATAAAGGTTTTCAGCTTAGCGTTGTGCGGCGCAATGTTGACCACGACATAAAACTTTTTCCCCAGCGCATGGGCTTCATTGATGCCGAGCTGAAGATTTTCGTGGTTGAATTCGTTGTTGCGCACACGCAGGGAGTAACGCGGCTGGCCCGCATAAACAGCATCTGCGCCATAAGCGAAAGCGTAACGCATATTTTTCAGCGTTCCCGCCGGGGAAAGGAGTTCCGGTTTAAACATAATTCTCTCGTTCTGATGACAGGTCAGATCCGCTTCACCTGATGAAGCGGTTAGGGGAGTGTCCCCACTTTAAGGGCGGGCATTGTAGCGCAATCGGTGGGGTTGGCTCCAGTGTAAATGTCTGGTCGTGTCCTGGTTTTGGTAAGGATGCGAATAATGATAATTTCTTCGGCACTTGCAGGAAATAAATAACGTGGCGTTCAAAAAGAAGAACAAAAATTCTTTCACCTAATATGAAACTTATCCTCCCATTATTTTAATGGCGAGGATTGATCCTTAGTATCAATAAGTCAGTGTTTATTAGAAATAAAGCCGGGCGCGCCATCCGCGCCCGGCACAATGATTAAGTCTTATCTTTCACCGTCTGGCTTACGCCATTGGTTTTTACAGAGGCAATTCCGACTTCGCGTGATTGAGCGGTAGCATACATCTGGCTGGAGCCAATTATCTGATGATTGGCCGCTTTCAGATTGAAATAAAACTTGCCGTTGCTCGCCGTCTTTTTCTCATAGCGTTCATCCTGCGGACTGTTGCTTTGTACCGAGGCGATGCCCTTTTCCGCAGAGGCTTTTGAGGCATACAATTCGCTTGTGAGAATGATTTCTCCGTTTCCCGCTTTTAACACAAAACGGAACTGATTATCACTGCTCTTATTAAGTTCAAACCAACCAGCCATATTGACTCCTTGCTTGAAATTGCGTATCGAAAACAGTATGTAACGATTTAAGTATGGGTGATATTCAGGTGGTTGCCAATCAGGGGAATACCCTCTAATGCATGGGGGAGATTACTGATAAATATGCTGAAATCTGAATACGAGCACGGCTTTATCCCTCTCTTTTTCAGAGAGGGTAATAATACTCAGTGGGCGACGGAACGGTACGCGTTGTAGTTTGAGACTGCCATTAAAAGGAACAGGCTAAACAATACGGCAGGCGTCAGCTTCCCAACGGTAACCGACGCCGTAAACGGCGCGGATAAATGACTGTTCGGCGTCGAGAGACTCCAGTTTGCGGCGCAGGTTTTTAATGTGGCTGTCGATAGTTCGGTCGGTTACCACGCGGTAGTCGTCGTAAAGATGATTGAGCAATTGCTCGCGGGAGAATACTTTACCCGGTTCATGGGAGAGCGTTTTCAGCAGACGAAATTCCGCAGGCGTCAGGTCAAGCATTTTGCCACGCCATGAAGCCTGAAAACGACCTTCGTCGATAATCAACGGATTTTCGGCATCCTGTTGCTGCAACTCGCGCTGCGGTTTGCAGCGGCGCAAAATGGTTTTGACGCGCGCCACTACTTCACGCGGGCTGTACGGCTTGCAGATATAGTCATCAGCACCAATTTCCAGCCCCAGCAGGCGATCGATCTCTTCGATTTTCGCCGTCACCATCACAATTGGGACATCGGAAAAACGACGAATTTCCCGGCACAGCGTCAGACCATCGGTGCCTGGGAGCATCAGATCCAACAGGATCAGATCCGGCGGCGTCTGGCGCACGTACGGCAGTACCTGATCGCCGTGGCTGATAAGTATTGGCGCGTAGCTCGCGGCACGCAGATAATCAATGAGCAACTGCCCCAGCTTGGGTTCATCTTCCACGATCAAAATACGCGGCGTGTTTTCGTCGATAGGTAACTCGGTCATACTTCTCTCTGTAAATCCCGTTCCAGCGGTAACTCTACTGTAATGCTTACCCCGCCAAAAGGCGAATGGGCGGCAACAATGCGACCATTATGCGCTTCAACAATGTTCAGGCAAATCGCCAGCCCCAGCCCGGAACCGCCGCTGGCACGGTTGCGGGAACCTTCGGTGCGATAAAAACGCTCAAACAGTTTTTGCAGCTGATCATCACTGACGCCCGGCGCGCTGTCGGCAAAGGTCAGGCGCACCGTTTTATCGTGCTGTTCTGCGGAGATTTGCAGGCTGCCGCCGCTGTCGGTGTAGCGCAGGCTGTTTTCCAGTAAATTATTGAACAACTGCATTAAACGGTCGCGATCGCCAAATACGGTAATGCTGTCTGGCAGGGAAAATTGCAGTTTCAGGCCACGGCTGGCGAATCGTTCGCGAAATGCGCCGCCCGCCACTTCCAGCAGTGGGATCAAATCTACCGGTGCTTTTTGGTAGGCGAGAGCGCCCTCATCAGACATCGACAACTGATGGAGATCGTCAACCAGTTTGGTCAGTGTGCCGACCTCCGCCTGTAAAGACGCCACCGTCTCCGGCGTGAATTTACGCACGCCATCCTGAATGGCTTCCAGTTCACCGCGCAGCACCGCTAATGGCGTACGCAGTTCGTGAGAAATATCGGCCATAAAATCGCGGCGCATTTGCTGGTTTTTCTCCAGCGTGCTGGCAAGCTGGTTGAAGTCTTGTGCCAGTTTCCCCAGTTCATCTTCGCTGGTGGGCGTCACGCGAGTGGTGAAATCGCCCGCCGCCAGTTTGTGCGTGCCGTCAACTAACCGTTTTACCGGTGCCAGCAAACCGCGTGCCAGTGGAAATGTCGCCAGCGCCGCCAATAAAGTAGATAAAGCCACAATCAGCCAGCTGGTTTGCCGCTGTTGCTTATCAAAATTGATATCGGTATTGCGCGTCAGGCGTTCAACGGGGGAAGCGATCACCGCGCCGACTTCCACACCATTGACCAGAATGGGCCGCCGTGGACCGTCCGGTGGAATGGGTGCGCGTGGGCCAACCAGCACTTTGTTATTTTGATCGACCACCCAGAACTGGGTACGCCAGCCGTGTGGTGGTATACCGGGGCCGGGCTTATCGTCGTTGCTATCGTGTTCAAGCGAACGCAGGATCTGAAATACGAAGCGATCGTTATTACGCAGAAAACGCCAGTTACCGTGCTGGGCGTATTGCTCGCCAAGCGCGTCGCCAAGCATTTGCAGCCGTTGCTCATTGCCATGCTTGATGTAATCAATAAAACCACGCTCAAAACTAATACGTACCGCCCAGTGCATCGTGATCAGCAAGACGATGCAGGTGGCGAAGATCGCCAGAAACAGTTTGCCGGTAATGCCGGGCCGCCAGAACTTCATTCAGTGCTCCTTTTGCGCCGCGAAATAGCTATATTTTGATGCGTATCGTTCGGCACTCTGGCAAAGATGAACGCCGGAAGGGCGATAAGAAACGCCATACTAAGCCAGGTGTACATAAAGACAGTTTGTGTGGTGCCGCTGTCGACGCTGACATGCTGCGAACCAAAAAGTCCCAGCAACAGCCCGGCGATGGTGACGCCGATACTCATCGACAATTGCATAATCATCGACAGCAGACTGTTGCCGCTGCTCGCCAGATTGTCCGGGAGATCTTTCAGCGTCAGGGTGTTCATGGAGGAGAAACGGGTCGAGTTGACCATCCCTTGTAAAAACAGGACGAACGGCAAAACGTAGTACCAGCCCAACAGAGCGGTAGTCATAAACAACAGGGTGACCAGCGACAGACCCAGCGTGGTCGCTACCAGTACCCGACGATAACCAAAGCGATTCACCACCTGTACCACAATTCGCTTCATTCCCATGCTGCCAAGCACCATCGGGATCATCATCAGTCCGGCATGAAACGGCGAGAAACCGAGGCCAATTTGCAGGAAAACCGGTGTCATAAAGGGCAACATGCCACTGCCAATACGTCCGGCAAAGCTCCCCGCCAGGCCCAGCGAAAAGGTACGAGTGCGGAACAGTTTCAGACTGAACAGGGCGCGGTGGTTATTTCTGGCGTGCAGCAGATAAAGCACCAGTGCCACCATGCCAATTGCGACCAGGCCAGCAATCGCCAGCGGCGATAAACCTGTACCTTTACTGCCGTCCAGCGCCAGGGTTAATACCGCCATGCCAACCGCCAGCAATAAAAAGCCGGAGAGATCGAAGCGCCGCGTCTGCATGGTATAGTTCGGCATTAACATCAGTGTGGCGATCGCGCCGATAATCCCCACCGGAATGTTGATCAAAAAGATCCAGTGCCACGACGCGTACTCCACCAGCAGACCGCCGAGCGCCGGACCGAGCAGCGGACCGACCTGACCGGGCAATGTGACAAAGGTCATCGCCGCCATATATTGCTCGCGCGGTACGATTTTCATCACCGTCAACCTGCCGACCGGCACCATCATCGCACCGCCAACGCCCTGTAACGCGCGTGCCAGCAACAGTTCGTTCAGCGTGCCGGAAAGCGCGCAAAACAGTGAACCGAGAGTAAACAGCACGATGGCGGTAAAGAAAATATTGCGCACGCCGATTTTATCCGCCAGCCAGCCGCTGGCGGGTAGCATCACCGCCACGGTCAGCACATAAGAGACAATGACCATGTGCATATGCAGCGGGCTTTCCCCGAGGCTTTGCGCCATTGAGGGAAGGGCGGTGTTAACGATGGTGGTGTCCAGCGACTGCATAAAGAAGCCGAAAGCCACAATCCACAATTGCCAGCGGGTGCTGTCGGGAAGATCTGTCATTTACTCGGTTACCGTTTGTTTAGGTTTACGCGAAAAACGCAGCCGCAGACGGTCGAAAAAGAGATATACCACCGGCGTGGTATACAGCGTCAGGAGCTGACTCATTACCAGACCGCCGACAATGGTGATCCCCAGGGGTTGACGCAGCTCCGAGCCGTCACCGCCCGACAATACCAGCGGCAGCGCGCCAAACAGTGCTGCCAGGGTGGTCATCATAATCGGGCGAAAACGCAGCAGACAGGCCTGGAAAATAGCTTCCTGCGGCGTCAGGTTACCGTGGCGTTGGGCTTCAAGCGCAAAATCGACCATCATAATGGCGTTTTTCTTCACGATGCCGATTAATAGCATGATCCCTATCAGGGCGATTAGGCTGAACGGGGCATTGAACAGCTCCAGCGCCAGCAGCGCCCCGACGCCCGCCGAAGGCAATGTGGAGAGAATCGTCAGCGGATGTACGTAACTCTCATACAGCATCCCTAGTACGATATACACCGTGGCGATCGCTGCGATAATCAGGATCACTTGCGAGTTCATCGTCTCCTGGAACACCTGCGCTGTTCCGGCAAAACTGCCGCGCACCGTCGAAGGCACACCAAGCTGGGTCATTGCGCGGTCGATTGCCGCACTGGCGTCCGAGAGCGATTTCCCGGTCGGCAGGTTGAATGAGATGGTCGAGGCTGCCGATAATCCCTGATGATTCACCGACAATGGCGCGTTCGCCGGTTGCCATTTAGCGAAATACGACAGCGGGATCGCTTTGCCTTCGTTATTAATGACGAACATTTTTTCCAGCGCACTGATGTCCTGGGTATAGCGCGGATCAACTTCCATAACCACTTTATACTGGTTCATCGGCTGGTAAATGGTCGAGATTTGTCGCTGACCGAAGGCGTTATTCAGCAGGCTGTTGGCAGCCTGCACGTCGATTCCCAGCCGCGCCATGGTGTCGCGGTCGTAAACCAGATTCATCTCCGCGCCGTTGTCCTGCTGGTCGGAGTTCACGTCCGCCAGTTCCGGCAACGTTGCCAGTTTTTTGCGAATTTTCGGCTCCCATTCGCGCAGTGCCGCCAGGTCGTCGGACAGCAACGTGTACTGGTAACTGGCGTTCGACTGACGTCCGCCAACGCGAATATCCTGTACCGCCATCAGGAACAGATTCGCTCCTGGCTCTTTTGCAAGCTTCACGCGCAAACGGTCGATAATTTGCTGCGCCGTTTCGCTGCGTTCGTCGCGTGGCTTGAGGGTGATAAACATCATCCCGCTGTTCACTCGCGAACCGCCGGTAAATCCGGTGACATTATCCACTGCCGGATCGTCACGGATAATTTTCATGAAATCCTGCAATTTGCCGCGCATCGCCTGAAACGAAATACTCTGATCCGCCTGAATCCCGCCCATCAACACGCCGGTGTCCTGCTCAGGGAAGAAGGTTTTCGGAATCGAGATATATAGCCAGATATTCAGCGCAATGGTGCCAAGCAGCACCACGCCCACCAGACGGGTATGATTGAGCACCCATTTCAGCGACTTGCCGTAGCCTTGTTGCAGGGCTACCAACATGCGACCAAAACCACGCAGTCGCTTTTGCTCACGCGGCTTGCTCGCTTTCAGCATCCAGCCGCACATCATCGGCGTTAGCGTCAGGGAAACCAGCAACGAAATACCAATGGCGACAGAAAGCGTCACGGCAAACTCGCGTAACAGGCGACCCGGCAATCCGCCCATCAACAGCAGCGGCAGGAACACCGCCACCAGTGACAGACTCATCGACAGCACCGTAAAACCGACTTCGCGAGTACCTTGTAGCGCGGCCTGTAGCGGTTTCATCCCCGCTTCCAGATGACGGGCAATGTTTTCCAGCACCACGATGGCGTCATCCACCACGAAACCAGTAGCAATGGTGAGCGCCATTAACGAAAGGTTATTGAGACTGAATCCGCACAGGTACATCGCCGCAAACGTACCAATCAGCGAAACCGGCACCGCAACGGCGGGAATAATAGTGGCGCGACCCGAGCGCAGGAATAAAAACACCACCAGAATCACCAGCGCCACCGAGATAATTAGCGTTTGCTCGACTTCTTCCAGCGAGGCGCGAATGGTGGGGGAGCGATCCTGGGCAATTTGCAGATCAATTGCCGCCGGAATGGTTTCCTGCAACTCCGGTAATTTCGCCCGGATACTGTCTACCGTCTGGATAATATTGGCTTCTGGCAGTTTGCGGATCATCAGCAAAATAGCCGGTTTGGCGTTGGTCATCCCGGCGTTGCGCACATCCTGCACTGAATCCGTCACCGTCGCCACATCGCCCAGACGAACCGCGCCGCCGTTGTTGTAATGAATAATCAGCGGCTGATATTCAGCGGCGGTTTTCAGTTCATCATTGGTCTGGATCTGCCAGCGGTGAGTCCCATCTTCCAGCGCCCCCTGCGGTTTACGCACGTTGGCATTGCTGATGGCGGAGCGTACATCGTCCAGCGAGACGCCCTGATTAAACAGCGCCTGCGGATTCAGCCCGACGCGCACGGCGGGCAGCGAGCTGCCACCGACATCGACATCACCGACACCGTCGATTTGCGCAATCGTCGGGGCAAGCTGTGTTGAGGCGAAATCGTACAGTTCACCTTGCGAATAAGTATCGGAGGTTAGCGTCAGGATCATAATTGGCGCATCCGACGGGTTCGCTTTGCGATAGGTCGGACGGCTTGGCATCCCGCTGGGCAGCAAACTTTGCGCGGCGTTGATCGCCGCCTGCACATCACGCGCCGCGCCGTTGATATCCCGGTCAAAATCAAACTGCAAAATAATGCGTGTGCTGCCGAGCGAACTGCTGGAGGTCATTTCACTGACTCCGGCAATGCGCCCAAGCGAACGTTCCAGCGGCGTGGCAATGGAAGACGCCATTGTCTCTGGCGATGCACCGGGCAGCGAGGCGCTGACCATAATCACCGGAAAATCAACCTGCGGCAGCGGGGCGACCGGCAGCATACGGAAGCCCAGAATGCCGCACAGGGTAATGGCAACCGACAGTAAAATCGTCGCCACCGGGCGGTAAATGAAGAGGGCAAAAAACTTCACTTACGCCTCCTCTTCATGATGGGCAAAGCGGCTTTTGGTCCACAATGCCAGGCGGTCGAACAGCAGATAAATCACCGGCGTGGTAAACAGCGTCAGCACCTGGCTGACAACCAGACCGCCGACCATACCGATGCCTAACGGACGACGCAGTTCCGCGCCGACCCCGGTACTCAACATCAGCGGCAACGCGCCAAGCAGTGCCGCCAGGGTGGTCATCAGGATCGGACGAAAACGCAACAGACAAGCCTGGTAAATAGCATCGCGCGGCGACATGCCTTGCTCGCGCTCGGCAGCCAGCGCGAAGTCGATCATCATGATGGCGTTCTTCTTCACGATACCGATCAGCAAAATAATGCCGATAATCGCAATCACATCCAGTTCGCTACCGGCAATCATTAACGCCAGCAATGCGCCGACCCCTGCGGTGGGTAGCGTCGAGAGAATAGTGATGGGGTGAATAAAGCTCTCGTACAGAATGCCGAGCACGATATACATCGCCACCACCGCTGCGACAATCAGCCAGACAGTGCTGCCCAGCGCCGACTGGAAGGCGAGGGTGCTGCCCTGGAACTGCGTGGTGATATCCACTGGCAGATTCAGCGTCTTTTCGGTGTCCGTAATCGCCTGCACCGCATCGCCCAACGAATAGTTATCCGGCACGTTAAAGGAGATGGTCGTTACCGGGAACTGATCCAGATGGTTGATGGAGAGCGGGGCAAAACGCTGCTCAATTTTGGCAATTGAGCTTAGCGGCACTACGCCACCGTCGCTGCTGGTCAGGCGAATAGTATCCAGCGCCGCAAGCCCAGGAGTATTTTCGGTGTTGTGCTCCAGCACCACGCGATACTGGTTAGCCTGAGTATAAATAGTGGAAATCAGTCGCTGACCAAACGCGTTATACAAGGCGTTATCGACGTCCGCCATGCTGATCCCCAGACGGCTGGCGCTGTCGCGATCAACATTGACATACGCCACCAGCCCTTTGTCCTGCCAGTCGCTGGAGACATCAGAAAGCTGTGGCAGCTGCTGGAGTTTTTCCATGAGCTGCGGCCCCCAGGTACTGAGCGCATCCAGTGACGTGGCCTGCAAGGTAAACTGGTACTGGGTGCGGCTGACCTGAGTATCGATGGTCAGGTCCTGCGTTGGTTGCAGGAAGAGATCGACGCCCGGCACTTTATCTACCGCCGTTTGCAGACGGGCGATGACTTTTTGCACCCGATCATCACGTTCATCCAACGGTTTGAGGTTGATCTGTAAACGCGCACTGTTCAGCGACGGGTTAGTGCCATCAACGCCAACAAATGAGGTCAAACTTTGCACTGCCGGATCCTGCAAAATCACATCCGCGACCTGGCGTTGCCGCTGGGCCATATTGGCAAAGGAGCTGGATTGCGGCGCCTGCAGGGTGCCCTGAATAATGCCGTTGTCCTGCACCGGGAAGAAGCCTTTCGGAATGAACACCCACAATAGAACGCTAAGCAGCAGCGTGCTGAGCGCCACGCTTAAGGTCAGCCACGGATGATTCAGCACTTTCGCCAGTCCACGTCCATAGGCGGCGATTATCCTGTCGAACATTTTTTCCGAGGCACGGGAGAAGCGGTTCTGTTTACGCAGCGACTCCTGGCTGAGCATCCGCGCGCACATCATCGGTGTCAGGGTCAGCGACACCACGGCTGAGATCAAAATCGCGACTGCCAGAGTAATGGCAAATTCGCGGAACAGTCGCCCGACGATATCGCCCATAAACAGCAGTGGGATCAACACCGCAATCAGTGAGAAGGTCAGCGAGATAATGGTAAAGCCGATTTCACCCGCGCCCTTGAGCGCCGCCGCCAACGGTTTTTCACCTTTTTCGATATAGCGGGAAATGTTTTCGATCACCACGATGGCGTCATCGACAACGAATCCGGTGGCGATAGTTAACGCCATCAACGTCAGGTTATTGATTGAAAAATCGAGAAACACCATGACCGCGAAGGTGCCGATTAACGACAGCGGCACTGCGACGCCTGGAATGATGGTCGCCGGAATATTGCGCAAAAATAGGTAGATAATCATTACTACCAGCGCGATAGCCATCATCAGCTCAAACTGGGTATCGTCGACCGATGCACGGATATTGGTGGTACGGTCAGAAAGTACCGTCACCTTCACCGATTTCGGCAAACTCTCGGTGAGCTGTGGCAGCATCTGCCGGATGCTGTCGGCGGTGGAGATAATGTTAGCACCGGGCTGGCGCTGAACATTCATCACGATGGCCTGTTCTTTGTTCGCCCACGCGCCGAGCCAGCTGTTTTCTGCACCTTGCTCTACAGTTGCGACATCGCCCAGACGAATCGGCGCGCCGTTCTGGTAGGCGATGATTAGCTGGCGATACTCTTCGGCGGATTGCATCTGGTCGTTCGCGGAAAGCGTGACCGCGCGGGAAGGGCCATCAAGGCTACCTTTAGCCGAGTTGACGTTAGCGCCGGTAATGGCGGTGCGCACGGTTTCGCTGGTCAGACCGAGGGCGGCAATCGCCTGGGCGTTAAGTTTGACGCGAACAGCCGGACGCTGACCGCCGGAAAGCGTCACCAGTCCGACGCCGGAAATCTGCGAGATTTTCTGCGCGACGCGGGTTTCCACCATATCTTCTACCTGCGTCATCGGCATGGCGGTTGAGGTGACGGCGAGCGTCATGATCGGCGGATCTGCCGGATTCACTTTGCTGTAAACCGGCGGGTTAGGCAGATCGCTCGGCAACAGGTTGGTCGCAGCGTTAATCGCGGCCTGCACTTCCTGCTCGGCGACATCCAGCGGTAATGTTAGCTGGAACTGCAAAGTGATAACTGACGCACCGCCGGAACTTTGCGACGACATCTGTTTCAGGCCGGACATCTGCCCAAACTGGCGTTCGAGCGGCGCGGTAACGGCAGAGGTCATCACATCCGGGCTGGCGCCAGGGTAGAGTGTAACCACCTGAATAGTCGGATAATCCACTTCCGGCAGCGCCGAAACGGGCAGGGCGCGATAACCGATAATCCCGGCGAGTAAGATCGCCACCATCAGCAGCGTGGTGGCGACAGGACGCATAATAAACAGGCGCGACGGGCCGCCTGTGCTGCTCGGGGGTAACACCTGCATCAGGAGCGTGCTCCTTTTTTCGCGTATTCGCGGCTGGTGGCTTTCTCTTCCGGTGCGGTGGCGCTCTGGGCTTCCACCACTTCCACTTTCGCTCCTTCGGTCAGGCGATCAATACCGTCCGTCACTACGCGATCGCCTGCAGAAATACCTGCGCGGATCACCACTTTCTGACTGTCCTGAATGCCCGGTGTCACCAGATGTTTGCTGACTTTATTTTCGCTATTCAGTACCCAGACAAAATGGCCTTCGTTGCCCATTTGCAGGGCGGCGGTGGGGATCACCACGGCGTTTTGTTCGGTGTCGACTAACATGCGCGCGTTAACAAACTGATTGGGAAACAGCGCATCATCCTGATTATTAAAGCGTGCTTTCACTTTAATCGTACCGGTAGTGGCATCGATTTGGTTATCGAGACTTAACAGCGTGCCTTCACTTAATTTCTTCGAGTTAGTGCGATCCCAGGCTTCAACCACCAGTGGTTTTCCGGCTTTTTGTGCCTGCACAACGGTAGCGATATCGCTTTCCGGCAGGGTAAAGACTAAATCGATAGGATGCGTCTGGGTGATCACCACAATCCCGGTGGTGTCGCCACTGGAGATTTGGTTACCAACATCAACCTGCTTCAGGCCAACGCGACCATCGACTGGCGCGGTGATGCGGCTCCAGTCGAGTTGGAGTTGTGCGCTGGCGACGCTCGCTTCATCAGCCTTAATGGTGCCTTCGGTTTCACTGACCAGCGCCTGTTGAGCATCCAGCTCCTGGCGGGAGACGAGATTAGTTTTTGCCAGTTGTTGATAACGCGCCAGGTCACGGCGGGCGTTGGCAAGCGTGGCTTTATCTTTTGCCAGTTGGCCCTGGGCTTGTGCTAATGCAACTTTGAACTGGCTGGGGTCAATTTCTGCCAGCAAATCGCCTGCTTTGACCTGCTGGCCTTCCTGGAAATGTAACGCCATCAGTTGACCATCTACGCGACTGCGCACCGTAACGGTGTTAGCAGCGGTAATAGTGCCAAGCCCGGTAAGGTAACGCGGAACTGCCTGTTCTACGGCGGTCGCCGCCTGAACCGGGGCTAATGGGCCGGAACGCATACCACGGCGACCACTCGCAGGTGGATGTTGCGCTTGTTTCGTCGCACCTGGTGCTGCGCTCTGGGATTCATTGCGGCCTTGCCAGAACCAGAATGCGGCGATGGCGGCGATAACCACCACGATTACGATTACCCAACGGGATTTATAACTGCCTTTCATCGTTAAGAGTTTCTCTTCCTGAAACGTTTCGCGGAATGATACTAGTGTAGCCAGCCAATAAGGGAGAAAAATGGAGGAATTATGAAACAGTTTCGGGAATCGTCTGAATGACGGTGCGCTTTGCGAGCATGCATCCAGTAATGACACAGGAAACTATTTTATACGCAGGTTAGCGATAGACTGCGTACATGGCAATAAGGAGGTAACCCGAAGATTTCAGCGGGATGCTGAAACGGGAAAGCCCCTCCCGAGGAAGGGGCCTTAAATAAGGAAAGGGTCATGATGAAGCTACTCATCATCGTGGTGCTCTTAGTCATAAGCTTCCCCGCTTACTAAGACTACCAGGGCGGGGGAAACCCCGCTCTACCCTCACTCCTGAAAGTATGCCTTCACGATAAGATTGTCAATCCGCAGGCTTTGTAGTCTGCGATCCTGCCAGCAAATATTCTTTGCGAGTCGTTACGCAATAATCACAGAGGAAACTATTTTATCCGCAAGTCAGCGATAGACTGCATACAGGGCGAAAGGAGGTAAGCCGACGATTTCAGCGGGACGCTGAAACGGGAAACCCTCTCCCGGAGAAGAGGGCTTTTAATAAGGAAAGGGTTATGATGAAGCACGTCATCATACTGATGATACTCTTAGTGATTAGCTTCCAGGCTTACTAAGAACACCAGGGGGAGGGGGAAACCTCTCCCTAACCCTCACTCCTGAAATTATGTCACTCCGCCCTTAGTGTCAATCGACGGCTCTCCGTTCTTGCGAGGCGAATAGCAAAATTATCTGTGCCGCCGGGCCTAATTCTGAAAATGTCTTCGTTTGCTCTTCTTTCATTATTGCAGTCGGTATGATACCAGACCTCAATAACTCTCTAAGAAAGGACCTCTTATGAGCGAACAAATCACGTTTGCCACCAGCGATTTTGCCAGTAACCCGGAACCACGTTGCCCCTGCATTCTGCTGCTGGATGTTTCTGGCTCGATGAGCGGCAGACCTATTAATGAACTTAACGCCGGATTGGTTACCTTTCGTGATGAACTGCTTGCTGATCCGCTGGCTTTAAAAAGAGTGGAACTCGGCATTGTGACGTTCGGCCCGGTGCATGTGGAACAACCCTTTACCAGCGCCGCTAACTTTTTCCCGCCCATCCTGTTTGCCCAGGGGGATACACCAATGGGTGCCGCCATTACTAAAGCCCTGGATATGGTTGAGGCGCGGAAACGTGAGTACCGCGCCAATGGTATTTCGTATTATCGCCCGTGGATTTTCCTGATCACCGATGGCGCTCCAACCGATGAGTGGCAGGCTGCCGCCAACAAAGTGTTTCAGGGGGAAGAAGATAAGAAGTTTGCCTTCTTTTCCATCGGTGTTCAGGGGGCGGATATGAAGACGCTGGCTCAAATCAGCGTCCGTCAGCCTTTGTCTCTGCAGGGATTACAATTCCGTGAACTGTTTAGCTGGTTATCCAGTTCACTGCGTTCGGTTTCCCGCTCCACGCCGGGAACGGAAGTTGTGCTGGAAGCGCCAAAAGGCTGGACGTCAGTGTGAGCTGGCGTCTGGTTTATGCATCCGTTGTTGGAACGTCGCACATTAGCGCTGATTTACCTTGTCAGGATGCCTGCCAGATGCAGGTTGCCTGGCTAAATGACCAGCAGCCATTATTGTCGGTATTTGTCGCTGATGGCGCAGGCAGTGTCTCGCAGGGTGGCGAAGGCGCGATGCTTGCCGTCAATGAAGCGATGGCTTATATGTCGCAAAAAGTGCAGCACGGTGAATTTGGACTCAATGATGTCCTCGCTACGGATATTGTGCTGACCGTTCGTCAGCGACTTTTTGCCGAGGCGGAAGCCAAAGAATTAGCGGTTCGCGATTTTGCTTGCACGTTTTTGGGATTGATTTCATCGGCTAATGGCACCTTGATTATGCAGATTGGCGATGGCGGCGTGGTGGTAGATTTTGGGCATGGTCTGCAACTGCCGCTTACGCCGATGGTAGGTGAATATGCCAATATGACGCACTTCATTACCGATGAAGATGCCGTTTCCAGACTGGAAACTTTCACCAGCACCGAGCGTGCGCACAAAGTTGCAGCATTTACGGATGGTATCCAGCGACTGGCGTTAAATATGTTGGATAATTCTCCGCATGTGCCTTTCTTTACCCCGTTTTTCAATGGACTGGCGTCAGCAACGCAGGAACAACTCGATTTATTACCTGAATTGTTAAAGCAGTTTTTGTCCAGCCCGGCGGTAAACGAGCGTACGGATGATGATAAAACGTTGGCACTGGCGCTGTGGGCAGAGTGAGTTTCTCATGGCGGTTGAAGACAACAATTCAACCGCCAGTTTAAGCAATCAATATAACGGCTGATTAGCGAACTAATTTTGCTCTTAGCTCGTCGGCTTCTTCTTTTGGATAAGTGACCAATAAAGGATCAATGGTATAACCGCCGTAAATTTTATCCCCGCGGGTATACATCCAGTCTGAAATATCTTCTTTCTTGATTTTCCACTCCTGGCCATATTCTACGTTTGTAACAATACCAGGATCATTGCTGATTACGCCAATAAACATGCCGTTAGAATAAGTGACATCCGTAAGCCAGAAATGCTCGGTTCTTCCGTGATCGGTTATCGGGGCTTTGACTGCGAAAGTATCGGCATCTTTTTTATTCATAACCTCGATGAATTTATCGGTTTCTTTCCGCGCATGTTTAATCGCGTCAGACATCGCTTGTTTATCATAACCTCCCGTCACTAACGTATCCGAAACTTCACAATAGCCTGCGGTAGTAAAAAATAGCAGACTCAACATAAGTAATATCTTCTTCATTTTTTCTCCAGAATCTCTGTGTAGTAAAAGTTAGCAAAAGCTGTGGGACTTAATCATTATCAGGTTGGAATTGAATTGTATCCTGATAAAAGTGCATTATCTTTTTTATTCTTGAACCGAACTCACTTACATAGAAATACCTTTAATGGTTAGTTATCGTTAATCATTAAAATATAATATGTCTGTCTGCGAAATATTATGAAAACAAATATAAAAGTATTTACATCAACAGGTGAATTGACCACTCTTGGCCGTGAACAGGGCAAAGGCGGTGAAGGCGCGGTTTATGATATCGAGGAGTTTGTCGATAGCGTCGCCAAGATTTATCACACACCGCCACCCGGCTTAAAACAGGACAAACTTGCCTTTATGGCTGCGACAGCTGACGCGCAGTTGCTGAATTATGTCGCCTGGCCGCAGGCAACGCTTCACGGTGGACGAGGCGGAAAAGTTATCGGTTTTATGATGCCAAAAGTTTCTGGTAAAGAACCGATTCATATGATCTATAGCCCGGCACATCGTCGCCAGAGTTACCCTCATTGTGCGTGGGATTTTCTACTCTATGTTGCGCGCAATATTGCTTCATCTTTTGCTACGGTTCACGAGCACGGGCACGTCGTGGGTGACGTAAACCAGAACAGCTTTATGGTAGGCCGTGACAGCAAAGTGGTGTTGATCGATAGCGATTCCTTTCAGATTAACGCCAATGGCACACTGCATTTATGCGAAGTCGGCGTGTCGCATTTTACGCCGCCAGAGCTACAAACCTTGCCATCATTTGTCGGCTTTGAACGCACCGCGAATCACGATAATTTTGGCCTTGCGTTGCTGATTTTTCACGTCTTGTTTGGTGGTCGGCATCCTTATTCTGGTGTACCGCTTATCTCTGAAGCGGGTAATGTGCTGGAGACGGATATTGCCCATTTCCGTTATGCCTACGCGTCAGATAATCAGCGACGTGGTTTAAAACCGCCGCCACGATCTATTCCGCTATCGATGTTACCGGGTGATGTTGAAGCCATGTTTCAGCAGGCATTCACGGAAAGTGGCGTAGCAACCGGGCGTCCGACGGCTAAAGCGTGGGTAGCGGCACTTGATTCCCTACGCCAACAGTTAAAGAAATGTCCCGTTTCGGCAATGCATGTTTACCCCGCTCATTTGACCGACTGCCCGTGGTGTACGCTGGATAATCAAGGCGTTATCTATTTTATTGATCTCGGCGAAGAGGTCATTACCACCGGCGGTGATTTTGTGCTGGCGAAAGTCTGGGCGATGGTAACGTCGTCAGTAGCACCGCCACCGCTAAAGTTACCATTACCCACTCATTTCCAACCTGCGGGCAGGCCGTTTCCTGTAGGGGTATTGCGGCGTGAATACATCATTCTGATTGAGATCGCACTGTCAGCGTTATCTCTACTGCTTTGCGGCCTTCAGGCAGAACCGCGTTATATTATTTTGGTTCCGGTGCTGGCGGCTATCTGGATTATTGGCAGTCTGACAAGCAAAGCGTACAAAGCAGAAATCCAGCAACGCCGTGAGGCTTTTAATCGTGCGAAAATGGATTATGACCATTTAGTCAGCCAGATCCAACAGTTGGGCGGACTGGAAGGTTTTATCGCCAAACGGACGATGCTCGAAAAAATGAAGGACGAAATTCTGGGGTTACCGGAAGAAGAAAAGCGCGATCTGGCAGCACTTCAGGACACCGCAAGGGAACGGCAGAAGCAGAAGTTTCTGGAGGGATTTTTTATTGATGTTGCCTCTATTCCCGGCGTTGGCCCTGCGCGTAAAGCGGCGTTACGGTCCTTTGGTATTGAAACAGCGGCAGATGTTACCCGGCGCGGCGTTAAGCAAGTGAAAGGGTTTGGTGATCATCTGACCCAGGCGGTTATCGACTGGAAAGCGAGTTGCGAACGCCGTTTTGTGTTCAGGCCGAATGAAGCGGTAACGCCAGCAGATAGACAAGCGGTAATGGCGAAAATGGCCGCCAAACGACATCGGCTGGAAGCCGCATTGACAGAGGGCGCGGTAGAGTTGCAGCGATTCCATCTCCATGCCTCTGCACGGACCATGCCGTTGATGGAACCGTTACGTCAGGCGGCAGAAAAACTGGCTCAGGCGCAGGCTGATTTAAGCCGTTGCTGAGCCATTTTTCAATTAATGAAACACCACTTCCGCCCAGCGTGCCAGCCCGGCGGTGACGGAGCCAAAGTCATCGCCGCCGGCAATTGGAATGCCCGGCAACTGTTCTGCCAGCGCTTTTTTAATCAGCGGGGAACGGGCGCTACCGCCGGTCAGATAGATGACATCCGGTTTTTCCTGGGCGTTATCCAGCGCCAGTTGCACCTGTTCCAGAATCCGCGCCAGTGGTTGGCTGAGGGCGCTTTCCAGACCCTGCTGGCTAATCAGCGTAGCCAGTTCGTCGCTGATAAACGGCAGCGATGCGAGGGTTTCCGCTGCGCTGGAAAGCGCAATTTTGCTCTCTTCCGCGCTGCGCACCAGTCGATAGCTTAAACGCTGACGCCAGACTTTCTGTAACAGGGCCACTTTTTCCGGTTCGCGGGCATCGCGTACCAGATCGTTAAGCAGGCGACCGTTGGCACTACTGTAGAAATCACTTTGCGCAGGTACGTCGTTGATGGCAACCGCATTCCACCACGGCAGAATCGGCAGGGCGATGCCTTTTTCGGTTTCGCCACCCATGCCCAGTAACGGCATCAGGTTTTTAAACGCCAGTGCGATATCCAGATCGTTACCGCCAATACGACAACCACTGTGACCCAGCAGGCTGGCTTCACGATTGAGACGTGAACGCCACTGCGGCCCCATCAGCAGCAATGAACAGTCAGTCGTACCTCCGCCGATATCCACCACCAGCACCCGTTTTTCTTCCTGTAAGGTGGCTTCGTAATCCAGCCCAGCCGCGACCGGCTCGTACTGGAATACCACATCCTTAAACCCGGCACGCTTCGCTGCGCGTTCCAGAATCCCTTGCGCCTGGGTGTTTGCTTCATCGCCGCCCAGACCCTGGAAGTTGATCGGGCGACCAATCACCGCCTGAGTAATCGCTTCTGGCAGCTGCGCCTGCGCCTGCTGGCGAATGTGCAACATCATTGCGCAGACCAGATCCTCAAACAGCGCTACCTGCTGCGGTTTTAAGCCGCTGGCACCGAGGAACGATTTTGGTGATTTTACAAACCACACTTCTTCCGGATCATCAATGTACTGTGCCAGAGAGGAAAGACCGAACTGCACGCTTTTCGCCGTAACATCGATATCTTCTTCGCGGTTATAACGAATCGCCCGACGTAACAGCGCCTGCGTTTCATCGTCGTCTGCCGGAACATCATGATGGCGGTACAGCCATTCGCTTACCGCTTCACGCGTTGGCGCGCAAAGCATTGAAGGCAGCAACGTGCTGTCGTTTTCCATTTTCAGTAATTGCGGTTTACCGTCGCGCATGACCGCCACTGAACAGTTTGCTGTACCGTAATCAAAACCAATAAACACGAAATAATCCCCATGCCGGTGAAGAAGGGGCGTGACTTTAGCGAAATGTTGCCGTCGCGACAACCGGAATATGAAAGCAAAGCGCAGCGTCTGAATAACGTTTATGCTGAAAGCGGATGAATAAGGAGATGCGATGTATACCCTGAACTGGCAGCCGCCGTATGACTGGTCGTGGATGTTGGGATTTCTCGCCGCCCGTGCGGTGAGCGGTGTGGAAACGATCGCTGACGATTATTATGCCCGTAGTCTGGCGGTGGGCGAATATCGCGGCGTGGTGACTGCTATTCCGGATATAGCCCGCCATACTCTGCACATAAATTTAAGTGCAGGTTTAGAACCCGTTGCCGCTGAGTGCCTGGCGAAAATGAGCCGCCTGTTTGATCTGCAATGTAACCCGCAGATTGTGAACGAGGCGTTGGGCGAGTTAGGCGCGGCCCGGCCCGGATTGCGTTTACCCGGCTGTGTTGATGCTTTTGAGCAGGGCGTGCGGGCGATTTTAGGCCAACTGGTGAGCGTGGCGATGGCGGCAAAATTGACCGCCAAAGTGGCACAGCTTTATGGCGAACGGCTGGATGATTTTCCGGATTATGTCTGCTTCCCCACGCCTCAGCGGCTGGCAGCCGCCGACCCGCAGGCATTAAAAGCGTTGGGTATGCCGTTGAAACGGGCAGAGGCACTGATTCATTTAGCCAATGCAGCACTGGATGGCACCTTACCGATGACAATTCCGGACGACGTAGAACAAGCGATGAAAACGCTGCAAACATATCCTGGCGTTGGGCGATGGACGGCGAATTATTTCGCATTGCGTGGCTGGCAAGCGAAAGATGTTTTTCTGCCGGATGATTATTTGATTAAACAGCGATTTCCAGGAATGACACCGGCACAAATCCGCCGTTATGCCGAACGCTGGAAGCCCTGGCGTTCTTATGCGCTGTTGCATATCTGGTATACGGAAGGCTGGCAACCAGACGAAGCATGACGCTGGTCGCCGGATGCGGCGCGGTCTACGGAACGGACGGATTGTAGGCCTGATAAAACGCGTTAGCGTTGCATCAGGCGATGGGGAAATGCTCCCTCAATTAATCGCGAAATAACTGCTATTAACCAGCAAATCCAGAGGCTGGCTCTCGGCAATGACATCGCCATAAATCAGATCAACACCAATGTCAGAAAGCGTATCCAATACCAATGGCAACGCTACTGGCCCAGCGATGGTTTTCACACCCAACCGCTGGGCATGCCCCTGAATAATCGAAATCAGCATCTCATCCATTAAATTGCCCTGTACGCTGGCGCATAACTCGGCGTCAAGCAGTAGATAATCCGTCATATTTGCTTTGAGCATATTGAATATTTGTAGGTCCCGCCCTACCTGGCTGAGTACGATCCGGCAGCCGGCCAGCCGCAGTTTTTGCACAGCCAGTCCGTGGTCGAAAATCGCTTCTGCCGGAATTACCAAATGGAACAACCGTGGTGGTAATGAACTTTGTTCCAGTTGCTCAAGCAATTCGTCTACCAGAGTGACGCTGCCTAGCCCCGCAACGGAAAGGGGGAGGGCGATGCTTAAACCTTTATTGGCAACCGCTTTTGCTGTTTGTTGGAAAAATTCACGTAATACCCGGCGGTCAAGCGCGTGGCTGAGTGCCGGATCGCTGAAGCTACGGCGGAATGCCTGTTCATCAATCAACTCGCCTTTGCTGCTCCAGAGCTTAAGCGAAATCAACCACAAATTCCGCGTTTCCGTGATTCGTGGTGAAGCGATGCCGTGGGCAATCATCATAAGCGGATTCTCTTTAGTCATCCGCCACTGTTCATCGAGCGACATCACTGTCCGTTCATTATGTGCAGTTGCCTGCTGTGGTTCATAAACTGTGACCTGACCACGACCACCATTTTTCGAAGCATAACAGGCGATATCGGCCTGGGACATAACTTCTGCTGCCTGGTGATTACTGTCGTTTATTAACGTCATCCCGGCGCTTGCTCCTACCCGATGTAACCGACCTTCCCACATAAAGTGATAATCATTAATCGCATTGATAATGCGCGTCGCGATAAAACGAGCACTTTCGACATTACAGTCTGGCAGTAACAGACCAAATTCATCACCACCGAGTCGTGCCAGTAGATCGCTGGAGCGCAGCATACTCAGCATCAACGAAGACAGTTCGCGCAGCAAAGCATCGCCGGCCGCATGCCCGGCGCTGTCATTTACCGCTTTAAAGCGATCAAGATCGATAAATACCAGAGCATGTTGCTGATGCATACTGTGAACGGTTTGCAGCAGTATTCGCAGTTGTTTCTCAAAACTTGCACGGTTCGCCAGATGCGTCAGGGCATCGTGAGAGGCGCTATAGCTAAGCTGACGTAGCATTTTGCGAGATTCGGTGACGTCCTGAATCACCAGTACCGAACCAATGCTGCTACCATCCAGGGTGCTTAACGGCGTAATACTGTAATGAACGTCATAGCTGCCACCGCTACGGCAGTGGAGAACTACGTCCTGTTCAATAGCAGAACGAGAGGTGTCGGCACTGTAAATGTTCTCAATTAACGGCCCGGTGTCACCAGTTGTAAGATGCAATACCGTCAGCAGCGGAACGCCCAACGCCTCTTCTTGCTTCCAGCCGCTCATTTTCTCCGCGACTGGATTCATAAAGGTGATTTTCATCGCCATATCAATACAGACCACAGCTTCACCGATAGAGTCCAGGGTGATATGCAGACGTTCTTTTTCCTGGAACAGCGCCTCGTTGAGCTGTTTTACTTCTGTCATATCCATATTGATGCCAAGCAGGCGTTCGACTTCACCTTCTTTATTCAGAACCCGATTGGCGAGTGCGCGGATATGACGAATACCGTCTTTTACCGTAATGCGAAATTCCAGTTTAAAAGGCAAGCGAGCCTGCAGCGAATCGCGGATGACTTTCTCGGTGTGTTCTCGATCTTCCGGCAGCACGCAGTCATACCAAACCTGCCAGTTTGGTTTGATTTGCGGGGAAATTTCGTAAAGTTCAAACATCCGCTTATCCCAACTGAAAATATCCGGCTTCAACTCCCATTCCCAGATACCAATCCCGCCCGCTTCGTTAGCCAGCGTGATGCGTTCCATCAGTTGCTTATTCACCTGCTCGGTGCGTTTTAGCTCGTTAATGTCTTCTATCTGCGCAATGAAGTAGAGTGGCGTGCCATCGGTGTGGCGTACCAGTGAGACGGCAAGCAGCGCCCAAACTACGTCGCCGTGGCGGTTGTAGTAGCGTTTCTCCATCGAGTAGGTATTGATTTCACCGCTAATCAACTTCTCAACGTGTTGCAGATCTTTATTGAGGTCTTCCGGCCAGGTCAGCTGCTGAAAGCTGAGAGCACGCAGTTCTTCCTGGCTGTAGCCGAGAAACTGGCACAGGGCTTTGTTGCTTTGCAGCCATTGCCCCTCAGTACCCACTAACGCCATGCCGATAGCAGAATATTCCATGGCGTTCCGAAAGCGGGTTTCGCTTTCGGAAATATGCTTACGTTCCGCGCGGAAGGCGTACATCACCATGGTCATTATGTTGGCGGGAAGCAGAATCAGCAAAAATGGCAGCCACGGCATATGGCTCATCAGGTACGCTCGCGGCGTGGCAAGCAGAGTGGGGTCGGCAGCCATCATTAACGACACCATCATCACTGTCGTGAGGAAGATCAAAAAGGCTTCCATTCGTGGCAGGCGCACGGCGCTCCACATCAGCAGCACAATAATGAAAGTAAAAGGCCACGGCAGGTACAGCATCGAAAGCCAGCTTAATGTCAATGTGATCGCTAACGTCAGCAGCGTTTCAAACAACAGTCGTGGGTTACGATGGCGTAATAGATAATGCGGTTTAAACAACAGGCCCAGCGGTACCAGCGCCAGGGCGCCGATGGATTCTGAAAGTACCCATATCAAAAATGCCCTGAGAGGATCGTCTCCGGGTGTCAGCAGGACAACCAGAACGCCCCCCAACAGAGGTGGAACGATGGCGCTGCCAAATGCAAGACGAAGCCAGTCAGCCAGATTTTGTAGCGGGTTATACCACGGTAATAATTTTCGCAGCAGCATTGCGCCCACGACGGCTTCAATAATGTTGATAGCCGTCCAGGTCATATTGAGCGAACTGGTGGAAAAGAGCAGCACGGATGCGGCTATGTTGCCCAGTGAGCAGGCTAACGCGATACCAGGCCACATGCGTCCGGCATGGCGGTAAAACGCCACCATCATAATGGAAGTAGGGAACCATAGCGGCGCAAGCTGAGTGCCAAATTGCGAAAGCTCAAGCGAGAAAAGGGTAAAGATAAACGAGACTAAACCTAAACTGACGAGGTGAAGCAGAGGATGAGGCAAGGTAATTAAAACACGCTGTGATGGTTTACTCATTACCGCTCTTTCCGCATGGCCAGGCCGTCAGTATTAGTATCTGTGTTTATGCTAGTACAAAAGTTTTACATTTTATATGCAAATTGCTCATAAAGTGACGTAATGGCGGATAATTTGCGCAACTATGCATAACATTTTTCACCTTGCGTCATAACTGAGCAATTAAATTTGCATCAGGGAATTGATCGTCAACAATTAACTCTGAGAGCAAGGCAACGCTATTCGACTGGTATCACGCGGATGAAATCCCTATAATTGCCGCGTTTGGCGCTTCGGCGCCCCCTTCCTAACATCCAGGTTATTCAGGTCGCTAAATTTATGACTGATCAGTCTCATCAGTGCGTCATTATCGGTATTGCAGGCGCATCGGCTTCCGGCAAGAGTCTCATTGCCAGTACCCTTTATCGTGAATTACGTGAACAAGTCGGTGATGAACACATCGGCGTTATTCCGGAAGACTGTTACTACAAAGATCAAAGCCATCTGTCGATGGAAGAACGGGTTAAAACTAATTATGACCATCCCAGCGCGATGGATCACAGCCTGCTGCTGCAACATTTGCAGGCGCTGAAACGTGGCTCGGCTATCGACCTGCCGGTTTACAGCTACGTTGAACATACGCGTATGAAAGAAACGGTGAAGGTTGAACCGAAGAAAGTCATTATTCTCGAAGGCATTTTGCTGCTGACGGATGCGCGTCTGCGCGACGAGCTGAACTTCTCGATTTTTGTGGATACCCCACTGGATATCTGCCTGATGCGTCGCATTAAGCGTGATGTTAATGAGCGTGGTCGTTCGATGGATTCTGTAATGGCGCAATATCAAAAAACCGTGCGCCCGATGTTCCTGCAATTCATTGAACCGTCTAAACAGTATGCAGATATCATTGTGCCGCGCGGCGGTAAAAACCGCATCGCGATCGATATATTGAAAGCGAAAATAAGTCAGTTCTTTGAATAAGCTTGGTAAATTGTGTACCGTTCAGTGATAACCTGGTATGCCCTTGACGTAACTGGCGTTAAGGGAGTGATGCGCGAAAGGAGAAAATGCCATGCGTCTGTGTGACCGAGATATTGAAGCCTGGCTTGATGAAGGCCGTTTGTCGATCAACCCACGTCCACCCGTGGAGCGTATTAATGGCGCGACGGTGGATGTACGCCTGGGCAATAAATTTCGTACCTTCCGTGGCCACACGGCAGCGTTTATCGATCTGAGCGGTCCCAAAGACGAAGTGAGCGCCGCGCTTGACCGTGTGATGAGCGATGAAATTGTGCTTGATGAAAGCGAAGCTTTCTATCTTCATCCGGGGGAGTTGGCACTGGCGGTGACGCTGGAGTCAGTGACGCTGCCAGCCGATCTGGTGGGCTGGCTGGATGGCCGTTCCTCACTGGCGCGTCTGGGACTTATGGTGCACGTCACTGCGCACCGTATCGATCCGGGCTGGTCTGGCTGTATTGTGCTGGAGTTCTACAATTCCGGTAAGCTGCCGCTGGCCCTGCGTCCGGGTATGCTGATTGGCGCGCTGAGCTTTGAGCCGCTTTCAGGTCCGGCAGCGCGTCCGTATAACCGCCGTGAAGATGCGAAATATCGCAACCAGCAGGGCGCAGTCGCTAGCCGTATCGATAAAGACTAATTCAGGCCCATTGAGGATACCATGAGACGATTTCTGACGACGCTGATGATACTCCTGGTCGTGCTGGTGGCTGGGCTATCTGCGTTAGTGTTGCTGGTGAATCCGAATGATTTCCGTGACTATATGGTCAAGCAGGTTGCTGCACGTAGCGGTTATCAATTGCAGCTTGACGGGCCACTGCGTTGGCACGTCTGGCCGCAGCTTAGTATCCTCTCTGGTCGCATGATATTAACGGCCAACGGGGCCAGCCAACCGCTGGTACGTGCCGATAATATGCGCCTTGATGTGGCCTTGTGGCCTTTATTGAGTCATCAACTCAGCGTTAAGCAAGTCATGCTCAAAGGGGCAGTCATTCAACTGACGCCGGAAACAGAAGCAGTGCGCAGTGAAGACGCCCCAATAGCCCCGAAAGACAATACATTACCTGATGATGCGGAAGATCGTGGCTGGTCGTTCGATATCGCCAGTCTGCGAGTCAGTGACAGCGTGTTGGTGTTCCAGCATGAAAATGACGAACAGGTTACGGTACGTGATATCCGCCTGCAAATGGAGCAGGACCCACAACATCGCGGTTCGTTTGAATTCTCTGGTCGGGTAAATCGCGACCAACGCGATCTCACGTTAGCGCTCAAGGGGACTGTTGATGCTTCTGATTACCCGCATGATTTAACGGCAGATATTCAACAGATTGACTGGCAACTGCAGGGCGCTGATCTCCCGAAGCAGGGGATTCAGGGCCATGGTCAGTTCAGGACTCAGTGGCAGGAAGCGCAAAAACGTCTCTCCTTTGAACAAATCAATTTAACCGCTAACGACAGTAATCTGACCGGTCAGGCGCAGGTAGCGCTGCTTGAGAAGCCAGAATGGCTGCTCAGACTGCAATTTGCCCAGTTAAATCTGGATAATTTGCTGCCGATGAATGAGGTGATGACTAAGCAAAATGGTGTTGCTCAACAGGGGCAAAGCCAACCGACGCTGCCACGTCCGGTCATTTCCTCACGCATTGATGAACCTGCGTATCAGGGGCTGAAGGGCTTTGCGGCAGATATTTTGTTGCAGGCCAATAACGTGCGCTGGCGTGGAATGGATTTTGCCGATGTCACTGCGCAAATGACTAACAAGGCGGGGCTGCTGGAGATTATCCAGTTGCAGGGCAAACTTAACGACGGTGTCGTGTCGTTACCGGGTACGCTGGATGCCACAGCCTCACATCCGCGTATAGTTTTCCATCCTCGGCTGGAAAATGTCGAGATTGGCACCATCCTGAATGCCTTCAACTACCCCATATCACTAACGGGGAAAATGTCGCTGGCGGGGGATTTCTCTGGTGCTGACATTGATGCCAACGCATTCCGCCACACCTGGCAGGGGACGGCGCATGTCGAAATGGCCGATACGCGCATGGAAGGCATGAACTTCCAGCAGATGATCCAACAAGCGGTAGAACGTAATGGCGGTGATGTGAAGGCCGCTGAAAACTTCGATAACGTGACGCGGCTTGATAGCTTTACCACCGATCTGACGTTGAAGGATGGTGTCGTGACGTTAAACGACATGCAAGGTCAATCGCCAGTGCTGGCGCTTTCCGGCGCCGGTACGTTGAATTTGGCGGAGCAAACCTGCGACACCCAGTTTGACATTCGTGTGATAGGCGGTTGGAACGGGGAAAGCAAACTGATTGATTTCCTCAAAGAAACGCCGGTTCCTCTGCGGGTTTATGGCAACTGGCAGCAACTCAATTACAGCCTGCAAGTGGATCAGTTACTGCGTAAACACTTACAGGACGAAGCCAAACGCCGTCTTAACGACTGGGCCGAGCGCAATAAAGATTCCCGCAATGGCAAAGATGTGAAGAAGTTGCTGGAGAAGATGTAAGACAAGTTATGCAGATGGCGGCGTCAATTTGTCGCCATCTGTATTTATAGCACTAAGCAGCATGTGGATATTGAACTTCAATACGTTGAATATGCAATCCTGCATGAGCCATCATGGTGATCAATTTATCGATACTAAAGATCTGGATTTTACCTCTGGCAAGTTCAGATATGCGAGGTTGAGTGACCCCTAAGGCAGACGCTGCCTGAGCCTGGCTAAACCCTTGTTGTTCAATCCAGTTATTAATGATCGTTACAAGCTCGGCACGGATCCGCATATTTTCCGCTTGTTCAGGGGTGTCACTCACCGCATCCCACACACTATCAAAGGTTTCAATTTTCATTTTTGCGCTCCTGAGCAAGTTCTTTATAGCGTCGTTTGGCTAAATCAATATCCGATTGACTGGTAGTCTGTGTTTTCTTTTGAAAACAATGCAATACGTAAACCGCTTCTTCAAATTTTGCGACATATATGACGCGATAGATCCCATCAGCATCGCGAGTACGAATCTCTCGCACACCAGGGCCGATAGTTGAAAAAGGTTTCCAGTCGTATGGGTTTAACCCTTGTTGGATCCTGTCGAGTTGATAGCCAATTTCCTGTCGAGACGATTCTGGAAATGCGCGTAAATCGTCAAGACTGGTATCAAGAAAAGCCAGCTTTTTTCTCATTACTCCATCCTTAGATTATACTAAATTTTGTATAAATCAAATGCGCAGTTTGAACCTGCGCATTTGATGTTTTATCACACCTCATACTCCATCTCGCCATCCTTACGCAGCGGAATAATCTGCACCTTCTGCACGCGATGGCTTTCCACCTGCAACGTTTTAAGCAAATAATCCCCTACCTGAACTTCTTCACCTGGTTTTGGAATGCGCTGTAAATATTCCATCAGCAGCCCGGCGATAGTGTGATATTCACGTTTTTCATCCAGCGGCAGCGGCACATATTGCACCAGATCTTCCAGCGGCATATGACCATTCGCCGTCCAGGAACCGTCGGCATTTTTTTGAATATCATGGCGGGCGTCAATCTCTTCCACTTCGTTCGGTAAGTTACCGGCAATGGTTTCAGTGACGTCACTTAATGTCACAATCCCTTCCACTGAACCAAACTCATCCACCACAAAAGCAAAGTGCGTGCGGGCATTACGGAACTGCTCCAGAGCCGGTAACAACGGTAAGGTTTCCGGGAACACCAGCGGCTGACGAATCAACACCCGCAGGTTGAGCGGTTCGCCGCGCAGTGACTGTTGTAGCAGGTCGATAACGTGAACAACACCGAGCAAATCTTCTGCGTCATCGCCGTCAGTAACGACCAGCCGCGTATGCTGATTTCGCTCCAGCAACTGGCGGATCTCGTCTTCCGGCGCGTTGAGGTCAATATGCTCAATGTCGTGGCGTGACGTCATAATACTGCTGACAGTACGCTGGTTAAGATTAAGTACCCGCTCAATCATCCGCCGTTCCTGCGGATTAAAGATTTGCTGGTCGCCATGATCCACCAGCATTGATGCAGTTTCGGCATCCAGTTCCGCATCTTCTTTTTGCCCGCTAAGCAGACGCATTACCGCTTCGGTAGTCCGCTGGCGCAGCGTCTGGTTAGCGGAGAGAAAACGTCGCCGGTTAAAGATAGCCAACTGATTGAGTGCCTCGATCATCACCGAGAAACCAATGGCAGCGTACAGATAGCCCTTCGGAATGGCGAATCCGAAACCTTCCGCCACCAGGCTAAAGCCAATCATCAACAGGAAACTTAAACAGAGTATGACGATGGTCGGATGGCTATTAACGAACTGGGTTAACGGTTTGCTGGCCATCAACATCAGGCTGATAGCGATAACGACGGCGGCCATCATGACCAGTAAATGATCAACCATCCCGACGGCGGTAATCACCGAGTCGAGTGAGAAGATAGCGTCCAGCACCACAATTTGCGTCACCACGCCCCAGAACTTCGCGCCTTTGCGTTGTGTGGGGTTATTGCTGTCTTTCCCTTCCAGCCGTTCGTTTAGCTCCATCGTGGCTTTGAACAACAGGAAGAAACCACCAAACAGCATGATTAAGTCGCGAGCGCTAAAGGTAAACGAGCGGAAGCTGAACAGTGGTTGGGTCAGGGTGACCAGCCAGGAGATTGACGCCAGCAGTAACAGGCGCATTAACATCGCCAGCAGCAGCCCGGTCACCCGTGCGCGGTCGCGCTGCTTCGGCGGTAGTTTTTCGGCGAGGATGGCAATAAAGACCAGGTTATCAATGCCGAGGACCAGTTCGATCACAATCAGCGTGATTAACCCGGCCCAGATAGACGGATCGGCAATCCATTCCATAGTAAGTACAAAACCTATTCGTTGTATGACAAATGTCACAATTCGATCATGGATAAATCAGGGCAAAAATGCAATGTCACAGCACTATTTATCTCACATTATTTGAGGATTATAACATCGCATTATCCCTGAATTAAAAGCGGGAATGATTAAATATTATTTAAGAAATACCGCATATAGAGACGCTATATTAAATATTGTCAACCTAAAGAAACTCCTAAAAAATACCACGAATGACACTTAATATAATTCTTAAAAATAGCCAATTGCCGAATTGTTACCTTGCCTGCTATTCCGTTAGCTGTAACACTTCCTCCTGCATTATTGGAGCGCCAATATTCAAATATCATAATGCCACATTATATCTGGAAAATTAATTCACCGAATAACGCTTTTTCATAAACGACTGCATGATGAAAGAGTTGGAAAATATAAACTAAATCAGTGTATTGGTAGCTAAAAAGCCAGGGGCGGTAGCGTGTCTGGATGCCTGAAAGACCAGTCTGAATTATTCTGTCAATAGCCAGCGGATGAAATCAATTTTTTTAGGACTGATGCCAGTTAAATTCTTATTCAATTAACTGCAAGGTAAATGTGCATGCGACATTGCTATTAATAGTGCACAGGATAATTACTCTGCCAAAGTGATAAATAAACAATGATGAAATCCAAAATGAAATTGATGCCATTATTGGTGTCAGTAACCTTGATAAGCGGTTGCACAGTACTTCCGGGCAGCAATATGTCGACGATGGGGAAAGACGTCATCAAACAGCAGGACGCTGATTTCGATCTCGACAAAATGGTGAATGTTTATCCGTTGACCCCGCGCCTGATTGATCAATTACGCCCACGCCCGAATGTAGCGCGCCCCAATATGACGCTGGAAAGTGAGATCGCGAATTACCAGTATCGCGTCGGGCCGGGGGACGTTCTTAATGTCACCGTCTGGGATCACCCGGAACTCACCACGCCAGCCGGTCAGTATCGTAGCTCCAGCGACACCGGCAACTGGGTACAGCCTGACGGAACCATGTTCTACCCGTATATCGGCAAGGTTCACGTAGTGGGGAAAACGCTCGCTGAAATCCGCAGTGATATTACCGGGCGCTTAGCGACGTACATCGCTGACCCGCAGGTGGACGTTAATATCGCCGCCTTCCGCTCGCAAAAAGCGTATATCTCCGGTCAGGTGAATAAATCCGGTCAACAGGCGATCACCAACGTACCACTGACCATTCTCGATGCCATCAACGCCGCAGGTGGCCTGACCGACACCGCTGACTGGCGCAACGTGGTGCTAACACACAATGGTCGTGAAGAACGCATTTCTTTGCAGGCGCTGATGCAAAACGGCGACCTCAATCAGAACCGATTGCTTTACCCCGGCGATATTCTCTACGTGCCGCGTAATGATGATCTGAAAGTATTTGTGATGGGTGAAGTGAAGAAACAGAGCACCCTGAAAATGGACTTTAGCGGCATGACCCTGACTGAAGCCCTGGGCAATGCTGAAGGCATCGACATGACCACCTCCAACGCCAGCGGCATCTTTGTCATTCGTCCGCTGAAAGGCGAGGGGGGGCGTAACGGCAAGATTGCCAATATCTACCAGCTGGATATGTCTGATGCCACGTCGCTGGTGATGGCGACAGAATTCCGCCTGCAACCTTATGACGTGGTGTATGTCACCACCGCCCCGGTTTCCCGCTGGAACCGTCTAATCAATCAGTTGCTGCCAACTATTAGCGGTGTCCGTTACATGACGGATACAGCCAGCGACATTCATAACTGGTAATCGTCATGTTTAACAGCATCTTAGTTGTCTGTGTCGGCAATATTTGCCGTTCCCCGACGGCGGAACGCTTACTGCAACGTTATCATCCGGAGCTGAAAGTGGAGTCCGCTGGACTCGGCGCGCTGGTCGGTAAGGGCGCTGATCCTACCGCTATCAGCGTCGCCGCAGAACATCAACTGTCTCTGGAAGGCCACTGTGCACGACAAATCAGCCGCCGCCTGTGTCGCAACTATGACCTGATTTTGACCATGGAAAAGCGCCATATCGAACGCTTATGCGAGATGGCACCCGAGATGCGCGGCAAAGTGATGCTGTTTGGTCACTGGGATAACGAATGTGAAATCCCCGATCCGTATCGCAAAAGTCGGGAAACGTTTGCAGCGGTGTACACATTACTTGAACGGTCTGCCCGCCAGTGGGCGCAGGCATTGAACGCAGAGCAGGTATAAGAATGACAGAAAAAGTAAAACAACATGCCGCTCCGGTAACGGGCAGTGATGAAATCGATATTGGTCGCCTGGTCGGCACCGTCATTGAAGCGCGCTGGTGGGTGATTGGCATCACCGCCGTATTCGCCCTCTGTGCCGTGGTTTACACCTTCTTCGCAACGCCGATTTATAGTGCCGACGCACTGGTACAAATCGAACAAAGCAGCGGCAATTCGCTGGTGCAGGATATCGGCTCGGCGTTAGCCAACAAACCGCCAGCATCGGATGCTGAGATCCAGTTGATTCGTTCGCGTCTGGTGCTTGGTAAAACGGTGGACGATCTCGACCTCGATATTGCGGTGAGCAAAAACACGTTCCCGATTTTCGGTGCGGGCTGGGATCGCCTGATGGGACGTCAGAACGAGACGGTGAAAGTGACTACCTTTAACCGCCCGAAAGAGATGGCGGATCAGGTGTTTTCGCTTAATGTGCTGGACAACAAAAACTACACCTTGAGCAGCGACGGCGGCTTTAGCGCCCGTGGGCAAGCGGGCCAGATGCTGAAAAAAGAAGGCGTCACGCTGATGGTTGAAGCTATTCACGCCAGCCCGGGCAGTGAGTTTACCGTCACCAAATACTCCACGCTGGGGATGATCAACCAACTGCAAAACAGCCTGACGGTAACGGAGAACGGCAAAGACGCAGGCGTTTTGAGCCTGACTTATACCGGTGAAGATCGCGAACAGATCCGCGACATTCTTAACAGCATCGCCCGTAACTATCAGGAACAAAATATTGAGCGCAAATCGGCGGAAGCGTCGAAAAGTCTCGCCTTCCTCGCGCAACAATTGCCGGAAGTACGTAGCCGTCTCGATGTCGCCGAAAACAAACTGAATGCCTTCCGTCAGGATAAAGATTCTGTTGATCTGCCGCTGGAAGCAAAAGCGGTGCTCGATTCGATGGTAAACATCGATGCGCAGCTGAACGAACTGACCTTTAAAGAGGCGGAAATTTCTAAGCTGTTCACCAAAGTTCACCCGGCGTATCGTACGCTGCTGGAGAAACGTCAGGCGCTGGAAGATGAAAAGGCCAAACTTAACGGTCGCGTAACGGCGATGCCGAAAACCCAGCAGGAAATTGTCCGTCTGACCCGCGATGTCGAGTCTGGTCAGCAGGTCTATATGCAACTGCTGAATAAAGAGCAGGAGCTGAAAATCACCGAAGCCAGCACCGTCGGCGATGTGCGCATTGTTGACCCGGCAATCACCCAGCCTGGCGTGCTGAAACCGAAGAAAGGGCTGATTATCCTCGGCGCGATTATCCTTGGCCTGATGCTCTCTATCGTGGGTGTACTGCTGCGCTCGTTGTTTAATCGCGGTATCGAAAGCCCGCAGGTGCTGGAAGAGCACGGTATCAGCGTCTATGCCAGCATCCCGCTGTCGGAATGGCAAAAAGCGCGCGATAGCGTCAAAACCATCAAAGGGATTAAACGCTATAAACAGAGCCAGCTACTGGCGGTGGGGAATCCAACCGATCTGGCGATTGAAGCCATCCGCAGTCTGCGTACCAGTTTGCACTTCGCGATGATGCAGGCGCAGAACAATGTGTTGATGATGACCGGGGTTAGCCCGTCAATCGGTAAAACCTTTGTCTGCGCCAACCTGGCGGCGGTGATCAGCCAGACCAATAAACGGGTGTTGTTGATCGACTGCGATATGCGCAAAGGCTACACCCACGAGCTGTTGGGCACCAATAACGTTAATGGCCTGTCTGAAATTCTGATTGGTCAGGGCGATATTACTACCGCTGCAAAACCGACCTCTATTGCCAAATTTGACCTGATCCCGCGCGGTCAGGTGCCGCCAAATCCTTCTGAACTGTTGATGAGCGAACGCTTTGCCGAACTGGTGAACTGGGCGAGTAAAAACTACGACCTGGTGTTGATTGATACGCCGCCGATTCTGGCAGTGACCGATGCGGCAATTGTCGGGCGTCATGTCGGAACCACGTTGATGGTGGCGCGTTATGCGGTCAACACCTTGAAAGAAGTGGAAACCAGTCTGAGCCGCTTTGAGCAAAACGGTATTCCGGTGAAAGGGGTGATTCTGAACTCCATCTTCCGCCGCGCCAGCGCGTATCAGGATTATGGCTATTACGAATACGAATATAAGTCGGACGCGAAATAACGACACCTGCATTCGCACCGCCCCGTAGGCCGGATAAGGCGTTCACGCCGCATCCGGCAAGCAAACCAGCTCATAAGCCGGGAGAACAAACTATGAAAGACAATCCGCTGATCTCAATCTATATGCCGACCTGGAACCGCCAACAACTGGCGATTCGGGCGATAAAATCGGTCCTGCGCCAGGACTACAGCAACTGGGAGATGATCATCGTGGATGATTGCTCCACCTCCTGGGAACAACTGCAACAGTACGTCACCGCCCTCAACGATCCGCGTATTACCTACATTCACAACGACATTAACAGCGGGGCGTGCGCGGTACGTAACCAGGCGATTACGCTGGCGCAAGGGGAATACATCACCGGGATCGATGATGATGATGAATGGACACCCAACCGCCTGAGCGTCTTCCTAGCCCATAAACAGCAACTGGTCACTCACGCCTTTTTGTACGCTAACGACTACGTTTGTCAGGGGGAAGTCTATTCCCAACCGGCAAGTTTGCCGCTGTATCCCAAATCGCCGTATTCACGTCGCCTGTTCTACAAACGCAATATCATTGGCAATCAGGTCTTTACCTGGGCGTGGCGTTTCAAAGAGTGTTTGTTCGATACCGAACTAAAAGCGGCACAGGATTACGACATCTTCCTGCGGATGGTGGTGGAGTATGGCGAACCGTGGAAAGTGGAAGAGGCGACGCAGATCCTGCATATCAATCACGGCGAAATGCAGATCACCTCGTCACCGAAAAAATTCTCCGGATACTTCCACTTTTACCGCAAGCACAAAGACAAATTCGACCGTGCCAGCAAAAAATATCAGCTGTTTACCCTCTACCAGATCCGCAATAAACGCATGACCTGGCGCACTTTGCTGACGCTGCTGTCGGTGCGTAACGGCAAACGTCTGGCTGATGGTATTCGGGGGCGCTAAAGATGCTGGAAGATCTGCGCGCCAACAGCTGGAGTTTACGCCCGTGCTGCATGGTTCTTGCCTATCGCGTCGCTCATTTTTGTTCGGTGTGGCGCAAAAAGAACGTTCTCAACAATCTTTGGGCGGCCCCGCTGCTGGTGCTATATCGCATTATCACCGAATGCTTTTTCGGTTATGAAATCCAGGCCGCCGCGACCATTGGCCGCCGCTTTACTATCCATCACGGTTACGCCGTAGTGATCAATAAAAACGTGGTGGCGGGGGATGATTTCACCATTCGCCACGGCGTCACTATCGGCAATCGGGGTGCCGATAACATGGCATGTCCACACATTGGCAACGGCGTCGAACTCGGTGCCAACGTCATTATTCTTGGTGATATCACGATTGGTAACAACGTCACCGTGGGCGCGGGCAGCGTGGTGCTCGACTCTGTCCCGGACAACGCGCTGGTGGTGGGAGAAAAAGCGCGAGTGAAGGTAATTAAATGAATATTTTGCAATTTAATGTGCGACTGGCGGAAGGCGGGGCAGCAGGTGTGGCGTTAGATCTCCACCAGCGTGCGCTGCAACAGGGGCTGGCGTCACATTTTGTCTACGGTTACGGCAAAGGCGGCAAAGAGAGCGTCAGCCATCAAAACTATCCGCAGGTCATCAAACATACGCCGCGGATGACCGCAATGGCGAATATTGCTCTGTTTCGTCTGTTTAATCGCGATCTGTTTGGCAATTTCAATGAGTTATATCGCACCATTACTCGTACACCGGGTCCGGTGGTCCTGCATTTTCATGTGCTGCACAGCTACTGGCTAAATCTTAAGAGCGTGGTGCGCTTTTGCGAAAAGGTGAAAAACCACAAACCGGATGTCACTCTGGTCTGGACGCTGCACGACCACTGGAGCGTTACCGGGCGCTGCGCCTTTACCGACGGTTGTGAAGGCTGGAAAACGGGCTGCCAGAAATGCCCGACCTTAAATAACTATCCGCAGGTGAAGATTGATCGGGCGCACCAGCTGGTGGCGGGCAAACGCCAGTTATTCCGTGAGATGCTGGCACTGGGCTGTCAGTTTATTTCCCCCAGCCAGCATGTGGCTGATGCTTTCAATAGCCTGTACGGTCCAGGGCGTTGCCGGATTATCAATAATGGCATTGATATGGCAACCGAGGCGATTCTGGCGGACTTGCCTCCGGTGCGCGAAACTCAGGGCAAGCCGAAAATCGCGGTGGTGGCGCATGACCTGCGTTACGACGGCAAAACTAACCAGCGACTGGTGCGCGAGATGATGGCGCTGGGCAACAAAATCGAACTGCATACCTTCGGTAAGTTCTCGCCGTTCACCGCTGGTAACGTGGTTAATCACGGCTTTGAAACTGACAAGCGCAAGTTAATGAGCGCGCTCAATCAGATAGATGCGCTGGTGTTCAGTTCTCGCGTCGATAACTACCCGCTGATTTTGTGTGAGGCGCTTTCGATTGGTGTGCCTGTAATCGCTACCCATAGCGACGCGGCGCGGGAAGTGCTGCAAAAATCCGGCGGTAAAACCGTTAGCGAAGAAGACGTGCTGCAACTGGTGCAGTTAAGCAAACCGGAAATCGCGCAGGCGATATTTGGTACCACGCTGGCCGGGTTCAGCCAACGCAGCCGCGCTGCCTACAGTGGACAACAGATGCTGGAGGAGTATGTCAACGTCTATCAGAATCTGTAGCTACCTGCTGCTGCCGCTGATTTACCTGCTGATTAACGTCAAAATCGCCCAGCTTGGCGAAAGTTTCCCCATCACCATCGTCACTTTTTTACCTGTCTTGTTACTGCTGTTTTTAGAGCGCATCAGCGTTAAAAAATTGATGATTGCCCTGGGGATTGGTGCGGGACTCACGGCGTTTAACTACCTGTTTGGTCAGTCGTTGGATGCCAGTAAATACGTCACTTCAACCATGCTGTTTGTCTATATTGTGATCATTATTGGCATGGTGTGGAGTATTCGTTTTAAAACAATTTCACCACACAACCATCGCAAGATATTACGTTTCTTTTATCTGGTGGTCGGGCTGGTGGTGGCGCTGGCGGCGGTGGAGATGGCGCAAATTATCCTCACCGGCGGCAGCAGTATTATGGAGTCGATTTCGAAATATCTGATTTACAGCAACAGCTATGTACTGAATTTCATTAAATTCGGCGGCAAGCGCACGACAGCACTTTATTTCGAACCGGCATTTTTCGCTCTGGCATTAATCTCAATTTGGCTCAGTATCAAACAGTTTGGTATCAAAACGCCTAAAACAGATGCTATGATTCTCGCAGGAATAATATTATCTGGATCGTTTTCAGGGGTTATGACCTTTATCCTGTTTTATTTGCTGGAGTGGGCATTTCAATATCTGAATAAAGAGGC
The DNA here is from genome assembly GCF_004211995.1 of Escherichia sp. E14S1. Classification (NCBI taxonomy): domain Bacteria; kingdom Pseudomonadati; phylum Pseudomonadota; class Gammaproteobacteria; order Enterobacterales; family Enterobacteriaceae; genus Escherichia; species Escherichia sp. E14S1. The sequence continues at coordinate 30,576 of NZ_RHJQ01000008.1, read as the reverse complement.
GATTAAGAAAAAGTTACCGTTAGCATTGATTTCTCTGGCTGTATTCCTGGTTGGTGTGGTAATCGCGTTTCCTTATATTTCCACCCGTCTGGGAGATTTGGGCACAGAAGGATCGTCATCATATTATCGTATTGTCGGTCCGCTGGTGATGGTCGGTTATTCTTTGACCCATATTGACGGTGTAGTCAGATTTGGCTCACTTTATGAATATGTCGCATCATTCGGAATATTTAACGGTGCGGATGTTGGAAAAACCATAGACAATGGTTTGTATCTGCTGATTATTTATTTTTCCTGGTTCGCAGTGTTTTTATCGCTGTGGTATATGGGGAAAGTAATAAAAATGATGATCAACGCTTTTGGTGATAATCGCAATTTTCGTGTGCAGCTCTATCTTTTTACTCCGGTATCGCTGTTTTTTACCGGTTCGATATTTAGCCCGGAATATGCATTTTTAATCGTCTGTCCGTTTATTTTGCGAAAAGCGTTAAATATACACCCTAAATAATTCGAGTTGCAGGAAGTTGGTGACGCAGCGAATCCCCAGGAGCGTACACGAGTACGTGACTGGGGTGAGCGAGGAAAACCAACGCACATGCAGCTTGAAGTATGACGGGGATAACGAGGTAAAACATGTTGCTTAGCATAATCACTGTCGCGTTTCGTAACCTCGAAGGGATAGTCAAAACACATGCCTCGCTGGCGCATCTGGCGCAGGCGGACGATATCAGCTTCGAATGGATTGTTGTCGATGGCGGTTCCAATGACGGCACCCGTGAGTATCTGCAAAATCTCAATGGTATCTATAACCTACGCTTTGTCAGCGAGCCAGATAACGGTATCTATGACGCCATGAACAAAGGCATAGAAATGGCGCAAGGCAAGTTCGCGTTGTTTCTCAATTCGGGCGATATTTTTCATCAGGATGCCGCAAATTTTGTCCGTAAGTTAAAAGTGCAAAAAGATAACGTGATGATCACCGGCGATGCGCTGCTGGATTTTGGCGACGGGCATAAAATTAAGCGTAGTGCTAAACCGGGGTGGTATATTTATCACAGCCTGCCCGCCAGTCATCAGGCGATATTTTTCCCGGTATCCGGCTTGAAAAAATGGCGTTATGACCTGGAATATAAAGTTTCTTCCGATTACGCGCTGGCGGCCAAAATGTATAAAGCTGGTTATGCATTTAAAAAGCTCAATGGCCTGGTGTCTGAATTTTCCATGGGTGGGGTATCTACCACCAATAATATGGAATTGTGTGCCGATGCGAAAAAAGTCCAACGACAAATATTACATGTGCCTGGCTTCTGGGCAGAATTATCCTGGCATTTACGCCAGCGCACGACGGGTAAGACTAAAGCCTTATATAACAAAGTCTGAATATACTCGTCATATTTCAAGTTGCATGTGCTGCGTCTGCGTTCGTTCACCTTCCTGCAACTCGAATTATTTAGAGTACATAAGGAATACCAATGCAAGATTTAAGCGGTTTCTCGGTGCCGAAAGGGTTCCGGGGTGGCAACGCTATTAAAGTGCAATTGTGGTGGGCAGTACAGGCAACAATATTTGCCTGGTCGCCACAAGTATTGTATCGCTGGCGGGCATTTTTATTACGTTTATTCGGCGCAAAAATAGGAAAAAACGTAGTTATTCGTCCGTCCGTAAAAATTACCTATCCGTGGAAATTAACCTTAGGTGATTACGCGTGGGTCGGCGATGACGTCAATTTATATACCCTCGGTGAAATAACCATTGGCGCACATTCGGTGATATCGCAAAAAAGTTATTTATGCACCGGTAGCCACGACCATGCAAGTCGACATTTCACCATTAACGCCACGCCTATTGTGATTGGCGAGAAATGCTGGCTGGCGACAGATGTCTTTGTCGCGCCTGGCGTCACGATCGGCGACGGCACCGTCGTGGGTGCGCGAAGCAGTGTTTTTAAATCGCTTCCGGCAAATGTGGTTTGCCGGGGGAATCCCGCATTGGTGATACGCGAACGCGTTGAAACTGAATAAATTCAAAAAATACAGAGGAATAAGACATGTCAAAAGTCGCTCTCATCACCGGTGTAACCGGACAAGACGGTTCTTACCTGGCAGAACTTCTGCTGGAAAAAGGTTACGAGGTGCATGGTATTAAGCGTCGTGCATCGTCATTCAACACCGAGCGCGTGGATCACATTTATCAGGATCCGCACACCTGCAACCCGAAATTCCATCTGCATTATGGCGACCTGAGTGATACCTCCAACCTGACGCGCATTTTGCGTGAAGTGCAGCCGGATGAAGTGTACAACCTGGGCGCAATGAGCCACGTTGCGGTTTCTTTTGAGTCACCGGAATATACCGCAGACGTTGATGCGATGGGTACGCTGCGCCTGCTGGAGGCGATCCGCTTCCTCGGTCTGGAAAAGAAAACCCGTTTCTATCAGGCTTCCACCTCTGAACTGTACGGTCTGGTGCAGGAAATTCCGCAGAAAGAAACCACGCCGTTCTACCCGCGATCTCCGTATGCGGTCGCCAAACTGTATGCCTACTGGATCACCGTTAACTACCGCGAATCCTACGGCATGTACGCCTGCAACGGTATTCTCTTCAACCATGAATCCCCGCGCCGCGGCGAAACCTTCGTTACCCGCAAAATCACCCGCGCAATCGCCAACATCGCCCAGGGGCTGGAGTCGTGCCTGTACCTCGGCAATATGGATTCCCTGCGTGACTGGGGCCATGCTAAAGACTACGTAAAAATGCAGTGGATGATGCTGCAACAGGAACAACCGGAAGATTTCGTTATTGCTACCGGCGTTCAGTACTCCGTGCGTCAGTTCGTGGAAATGGCGGCAGCACAGCTGGGCATCAAACTGCGCTTTGAAGGCACGGGCGTTGAAGAAAAGGGCATTGTGGTTTCCGTCACCGGGCATGACGCGCCGGGCGTTAAACCGGGTGATGTAATTATCGCCGTTGACCCGCGCTACTTCCGTCCGGCTGAAGTTGAAACGCTGCTCGGCGACCCGACCAAAGCGCACGAAAAACTGGGCTGGAAACCGGAAATCACCCTCAGAGAGATGGTGTCTGAAATGGTGGCTAATGACCTCGAAGCGGCGAAAAAACACTCTCTGCTGAAATCTCACGGCTACGACGTGGCGATCGCGCTGGAGTCATAAGCATGAGTAAACAACGCATTTTTATTGCTGGCCATCGCGGGATGGTCGGTTCCGCCATCAAGCGTCAGTTCGAACAGCGCGGTGATGTGGAACTGGTATTACGCACCCGCGACGAGCTGAACCTGCTGGACAGCCGCACGGTGCATGATTTCTTTGCCAGCGAGCGCATTGACCAGGTTTATCTGGCGGCGGCGAAAGTGGGCGGTATTGTTGCCAATAACACGTATCCGGCGGATTTCATCTACCAGAACATGATGATTGAGAGCAACATCATTCACGCCGCGCATCAGAACGACGTGAACAAACTGCTGTTTCTCGGATCGTCCTGTATCTACCCGAAACTGGCAAAACAGCCGATGGCAGAAAGCGAGTTATTGCAGGGTTCGCTGGAGCCGACCAACGAGCCTTATGCCATTGCCAAAATCGCTGGGATCAAACTGTGCGAATCTTACAACCGCCAGTATGGACGCGATTACCGCTCAGTCATGCCGACCAACCTGTACGGGACACACGACAACTTCCATCCGAGTAACTCGCATGTGATCCCAGCATTGCTGCGTCGCTTCCACGAGGCGACGGCACAGAATGCGCCGGACGTGGTGGTGTGGGGCAGTGGTACACCGATGCGCGAATTTCTGCATGTCGATGATATGGCGGCGGCAAGCATTCATGTGATGGAGCTGGCGCACGAAGTCTGGCTGGAGAACACCCAGCCGATGTTGTCGCACATTAACGTCGGCACGGGCGTTGACTGCACTATCCGCGAGCTGGCGCAAACCATCGCCAAAGTGGTGGGTTACAAAGGTCGGGTGGTTTTTGATGCCAGCAAACCGGATGGTACGCCGCGCAAACTGCTGGATGTGACGCGCCTGCATCAGCTTGGCTGGTATCACGAAATCTCACTGGAAGCGGGGCTTGCCAGCACTTACCAGTGGTTCCTTGAGAATCAAGACCGCTTTCGGGGGTAATGATGTTTTTACGTCAGGAAGACTTTGCCACGGTAGTGCGCTCCACTCCGCTTGTCTCTCTCGACTTCATCGTCGAGAACAGTCGCGGCGAGTTTCTGCTTGGCAAAAGAACCAACCGCCCGGCGCAGGGTTACTGGTTTGTGCCGGGAGGGCGCGTGCAGAAAGACGAAACGCTGGAAGCCGCATTTGAGCGGCTGACGATGGCGGAACTGGGGCTGCGTCTGCCGATAACAGCAGGCCAGTTTTACGGTGTCTGGCAGCACTTTTATGACGATAACTTCTCCGGCTCGGATTTTACCACTCACTATGTGGTGCTCGGTTTTCGCATCAGAGTAGCGGAAGAAGAGCTGTTACTGCCGGATGAGCAGCATGACGATTACCGCTGGCTGACGCCGGATGCGCTGCTGGCCAGTGACGAAGTTCACGCTAACAGCCGCGCCTATTTTCTCGCTGAGAAGCGTGCCGGAGTATCCGGCTTATGAAAATACTGGTCTACGGCATTAACTACTCGCCGGAGTTAACCGGTATCGGCAAATACACCGGCGAGATGGTGGAATGGCTGGCGGCACAAGGTCATGAGGTGCGGGTCATTACCGCACCGCCTTACTACCCGCAATGGCAGGTAGGCGAGAACTATTCCGCCTGGCGGTACAAACGAGAAGAGGGGGCCGCCACGGTGTGGCGCTGCCCGCTGTACGTGCCAAAACAGCCGAGCACCCTGAAACGCCTGTTGCATCTCGGCAGTTTTGCCGCCAGCAGTTTCTTTCCGCTGATGGCGCAACGTCGCTGGAAGCCGGATCGCATTATCGGCGTGGTGCCAACGTTGTTTTGCACGCCGGGAATGCGCCTGCTGGCGAAACTCTCTGGTGCGCGTACCGTGCTGCATATTCAGGATTACGAAGTGGATGCCATGCTGGGGCTGGGCCTTGCCGGAAAAGGTAAAGGCGGCAAAGTGGCACAGCTGGCGACGGCCTTCGAACGTAGCGGACTGCATCACGTTGATAACGTCTCCACGATTTCGCGTTCGATGATGAATAAAGCCATCGAAAAAGGCGTGGCGGCGGAAAACGTCATCTACTTCCCCAACTGGTCGGAAATCGCCCGTTTTCAACATGTTGCAGACGCCGATGTTGATGCCCTTCGTAACCAACTTGGCCTGCCGGATAACAAATCAATCATTCTTTACTCCGGCAATATTGGGGAAAAGCAGGGGCTGGAAAACGTTATTGAAGCTGCCGATCGCCTGCGCGATGAACCGCTGATTTTTGCCATTGTCGGGCAGGGCGGCGGCAAAGCGCGGCTGGAAAAAATGGCGCAGCAGCGTGGACTGCGCAACATGCAATTTTTCCCGCTGCAATCGTATGACGTTTTACCCGCACTGCTGAAGATGGGCGATTGCCATCTGGTGGTGCAAAAACGCGGCGCGGCAGATGCCGTATTGCCGTCGAAACTGACCAATATTCTGGCGGTAGGCGGTAACGCGGTGATTACCGCAGAAGCCCATACAGAACTGGGGCAGCTTTGCGAAACCTTTCCGGGGATCGCGGTTTGCGTAGAACCGGAATCGGTCGAGGCGCTGGTGGCGGGGATTCGTCAGGCGCTCCTGCTGCCCAAACACAACACGGTGGCACGTGAATATGCCGAACGCACGCTCGATAAAGAGAACGTGTTACGTCAATTTATAAATGATATTCGGGGATAATTATGGCGCAGTCGAAACTCTATCCAGTTGTGATGGCAGGTGGCTCCGGTAGCCGCTTATGGCCGCTTTCCCGCGTACTTTACCCCAAGCAGTTTTTATGCCTGAAAGGCGATCTCACCATGCTGCAAACCACCATCTGCCGCCTGAACGGCGTGGAGTGCGAAAGCCCGGTGGTGATTTGCAATGAGCAGCACCGCTTTATTGTCGCGGAACAGCTGCGTCAACTGAACAAACTCACCGAGAACATTATTCTCGAACCGGCAGGGCGAAACACTGCACCAGCCATTGCGCTGGCGGCACTGGCGGCAAAACGTCATAGCCCGGAGAGCGACCCATTAATGCTGGTGCTGGCGGCGGATCATGTGATTGCCGATGAAGATGCTTTTCGCGCCGCCGTGCGTAACGCCATGCCGTATGCCGAAGCGGGCAAACTGGTGACTTTCGGCATTGTGCCGGATCTACCAGAAACCGGATATGGCTATATTCGTCGCGGTGAAGTGTCGGCGGGTGAGCAGGATACGGTGGCCTTTGCAGTGGCGCAGTTTGTCGAAAAACCGAATCTGGAAACCGCCCAGGCCTATGTGGCAAGCGGCGAATATTACTGGAATAGCGGCATGTTCCTGTTCCGCGCCGGACGTTATCTCGAAGAACTGAAAAAATATCGTCCGGATATTCTCGACGCCTGTGAGAAAGCGATGAGCACCGTCGATCCGGATCTCGATTTTATTCGTGTGGATGAAGAGGCTTTTCTGGCCTGCCCGGAAGAGTCGGTGGATTACGCGGTCATGGAACGCACGGCAGACGCCGTTGTGGTGCCGATGGATGCGGGCTGGAGCGATGTTGGTTCCTGGTCCTCTTTATGGGAGATCAGCGCTCACACTGCGGAAGGCAATGTTTGCCACGGCGATGTGATTAATCACAAAACTGAAAACAGCTATGTGTATGCCGAATCTGGCCTGGTCACCACCGTCGGGGTGAAAGATTTGGTGGTAGTACAGACCAAAGATGCGGTGCTGATTGCCGACCGTAATGCGGTGCAGGATGTGAAAAAAGTGGTCGAGCAGATCAAAGCCGATGGTCGCCATGAGCATCGGGTGCATCGCGAAGTGTATCGCCCGTGGGGTAAATATGACTCTATCGACGCGGGCGATCGCTACCAGGTGAAACGCATCACCGTGAAACCGGGTGAGGGCTTGTCGGTACAAATGCACCATCACCGCGCGGAACACTGGGTGGTTGTCGCGGGAACGGCAAAAGTCACCATTGACGGTGATATCAAACTGCTTGGTGAAAACGAGTCCATTTATATTCCGCTGGGGGCGACGCATTGCCTGGAAAACCCGGGGAAAATTCCGCTCGATTTAATTGAAGTGCGCTCCGGCTCTTATCTCGAAGAGGATGATGTGGTGCGCTTCGCGGATCGCTACGGACGGGTGTAAACGTCGCATCAGGCGCTGGCTGTCGGATGCGGCGTGAACGCCTTATCCGACCTACGGTTCGGGTTTGTAGGCCTGATAAGACGCGGCAGCGTCGCATCAGGCAATGAATGCGAAACCGCGATGTAAATAACGACAAAAACAAAATTGGCCGCTTCGGTCAGGGCCAACTATTGCCTGAAAAAGGGTAACGATATGAAAAAATTAACCTGCTTTAAAGCCTATGATATTCGTGGAAAATTAGGCGAAGAACTGAATGAAGATATTGCCTGGCGCATTGGTCGCGCCTATGGCGAATTTCTTAAACCGAAAACCATTGTGTTAGGCGGTGATATCCGCCTCACCAGCGAAACCTTAAAACTGGCGCTGGCAAAAGGTTTACAGGATGCGGGCGTCGATGTGCTGGATATTGGCATGTCCGGCACCGAAGAGATCTATTTCGCCACGTTCCATCTCAGTGTGGATGGCGGCATCGAAGTTACTGCCAGCCATAATCCGATGGATTACAACGGCATGAAACTGGTGCGCGAAGGGGCTCGCCCGATCAGCGGTGATACCGGACTGCGCGATGTCCAGCGCCTGGCAGAAGCTAACGACTTTCCTCCCGTCGATGAAACCAAACGCGGTCGCTATCAGCAAATCAACCTGCGTGACGCTTACGTTGATCACCTGTTCGGTTATATCAATGTCAAAAACCTCACGCCGCTCAAGCTGGTGATCAACTCCGGGAACGGCGCAGCGGGTCCGGTGGTGGACGTTATCGAAGCCCGCTTTAAAGCCCTCGGCGCACCTGTGGAATTGATCAAAGTGCACAACACGCCGGACGGTAATTTCCCCAACGGTATTCCTAACCCGCTACTGCCAGAATGCCGCGACGACACCCGCAATGCAGTCATCAAACACGGCGCGGATATGGGCATTGCCTTTGATGGCGATTTTGACCGCTGTTTTCTGTTTGACGAAAAAGGGCAGTTTATCGAGGGCTACTACATTGTCGGCCTGCTGGCAGAAGCGTTCCTCGAAAAAAATCCCGGCGCGAAGATCATCCACGATCCCCGTCTTTCCTGGAACACCGTTGATGTGGTGACTGCCGCAGGCGGCACGCCGGTGATGTCGAAAACCGGACACGCCTTTATTAAAGAACGTATGCGCAAGGAAGACGCCATCTACGGTGGCGAAATGAGCGCCCACCACTACTTCCGTGATTTTGCTTACTGCGACAGCGGCATGATCCCGTGGCTGCTGGTCGCCGAACTGGTGTGCCTGAAAGAGAAAACGCTGGGCGAACTGGTGCGCGACCGGATGGCTGCGTTTCCGGCAAGCGGTGAGATCAACAGCAAACTGGCGCAACCCGTTGAGGCGATTAACCGCGTCGAACAGCACTTTAGCCGTGAGGCGCTGGCGGTGGATCGTACCGATGGCATCAGCATGATCTTTGCCGACTGGCGCTTTAACCTGCGCTCTTCCAACACCGAACCGGTGGTGCGCCTGAATGTGGAATCGCGCGGTGATGTGCCGCTGATGGAAGCGCGAACGCGAACTCTGCTGACGTTGCTGAACGAGTAATGTCGGATCTTCCCTTACCCCATTGCGGGTAAGGGGCTAATAACAGGAACAACGATGACAAATCTAAAAAAGCGCGAGCGAGCGAAAACCAATGCATCGTTAATCTCTATGGTGCAACGCTTTTCAGATATCACCATCATGTTTGCCGGACTATGGCTGGTTTGCGAAGTCAGCGGACTGTCATTCCTCTACATGCACCTGTTGGTGGCGCTGATTACGCTGGTGGTGTTCCAGATGCTGGGCGGCATCACCGATTTTTATCGCTCATGGCGCGGTGTTCGGGCAGCGACAGAATTTGCCCTGTTGCTACAAAACTGGACCTTAAGCGTGATTTTCAGCGCCGGACTGGTGGCGTTCAATAATGATTTCGACACGCAACTGAAAATCTGGCTGGCGTGGTATGCGCTGACAAGTATCGGACTGGTGGTTTGCCGTTCGTGTATTCGCATTGGGGCGGGCTGGCTGCGTAACCATGGCTATAACAAGCGCATGGTCGCGGTGGCGGGGGATTTAGCCGCCGGACAAATGCTGATGGAGAGCTTCCGTAATCAGCCGTGGTTAGGGTTTGAAGTGGTGGGCGTATACCACGACCCGAAACCAGGCGGCGTTTCTAACGACTGGGCGGGCAATCTGCAACAGCTGGTCGAGGATGCGAAAGCGGGCAAGATTCATAACGTCTATATTGCGATGCAAATGTGCGACGGCGCGCGCGTGAAAAAACTGGTCCATCAACTGGCGGATACCACCTGTTCGGTGCTGCTCATCCCCGATGTTTTTACCTTCAATATTCTTCATTCCCGTATCGAAGAGATGAACGGCGTTCCGGTGGTGCCGCTATACGACACGCCGCTTTCCGGAGTTAACCGCCTGCTAAAACGTGCGGAAGATATTGTGTTGGCGACGCTGATCTTGCTGCTGATCTCCCCGGTGCTGTGCTGTATTGCGCTAGCGGTAAAACTCAGTTCACCAGGACCGGTTATTTTCCGCCAGACTCGCTACGGCATGGATGGCAAGCCGATCAAAGTGTGGAAGTTCCGTTCCATGAAAGTGATGGAGAACGACAAAGTGGTGACCCAGGCGACGCAGAACGATCCGCGCGTCACCAAAGTGGGGAACTTTCTGCGTCGCACCTCGCTGGACGAATTGCCGCAGTTTATCAATGTGCTGACCGGGGGGATGTCGATTGTGGGTCCACGTCCGCACGCGGTGGCGCATAACGAACAATATCGCCAGCTCATTGAAGGCTACATGCTGCGCCATAAGGTGAAACCGGGCATTACTGGCTGGGCGCAGATTAATGGCTGGCGCGGCGAAACCGACACGCTGGAGAAAATGGAAAAACGCGTCGAGTTCGACCTTGAGTACATCCGCGAATGGAGCGTCTGGTTCGATATCAAAATCGTTTTCCTGACGGTATTCAAAGGCTTCGTTAACAAAGCGGCATATTGATATGAGCTTACGTGAAAAAACCATCAGCGGCGCAAAGTGGTCGGCGATTGCCACGGTGATCATTATCGGCCTCGGGCTGGTGCAGATGACCGTGCTGGCGCGGATTATCGACAACCACCAGTTCGGTTTGCTTACTGTGTCGCTGGTGATCATCGCGCTGGCAGATACGCTTTCTGACTTCGGTATCGCTAACTCGATTATTCAGCGAAAAGAAATCAGCCACCTGGAACTCACCACGCTGTACTGGCTGAACGTCGGGCTGGGGATCGTGGTGTGCGTGGCGGTGTTTTTGTTGAGTGATGCCATTGGTGACGTGCTGAATAACCCGGACCTGGCACCGTTGATTAAAACATTGTCGCTGGCGTTTGTGGTGATCCCCCACGGGCAGCAGTTCCGCGCGTTGATGCAAAAGGAGCTGGAGTTCAACAAAATCGGCATGATCGAAACCAGCGCGGTGCTGGCGGGCTTCACTTTTACGGTGGTTAGCGCCCATTTCTGGCCGCTGGCGATGACCGCGATCCTCGGTTATCTGGTCAATAGTGCGGTAAGAACGCTGCTGTTTGGCTACTTTGGTCGCAAAATTTATCGCCCCGGTCTGTATTTCTCGCTGGCGTCGGTGGCACCGAACTTACGCTTTGGCGCCTGGCTGACGGCGGACAGCATCATCAACTATCTCAACACCAACCTTTCGACGCTGGTGCTGGCGCGTATTCTTGGCGCGGGCGTGGCAGGGGGATACAACCTGGCGTACAACGTGGCCGTTGTGCCGCCGATGAAGCTGAACCCAATCATTACCCGCGTGTTGTTTCCGGCATTTGCCAAAATTCAGGACGACACCGAAAAGCTGCGCATTAACTTCTACAAGCTGCTGTCGGTGGTGGGAATTATCAACTTTCCGGCGCTGCTCGGGCTGATGGTGGTGTCGAATAACTTTGTACCGCTGGTCTTTGGTGAAAAGTGGAACAGCATTATTCCGGTGCTGCAATTGCTGTGTGTCGTGGGGCTTCTGCGCTCCGTGGGTAACCCGATTGGTTCGCTGCTGATGGCGAAAGCGCGGGTCGATATCAGCTTTAAATTCAACGTATTCAAAACATTTCTGTTTATTCCGGCGATTGTTATTGGTGGGCAGATGGCGGGCGCGATTGGCGTCACGCTTGGCTTCCTGCTGGTGCAGATTATCAACACCATTCTGAGCTATTTCGTGATGATTAAACCGGTGCTCGGCTCCAGTTATCGCCAGTACATCCTGAGTTTATGGCTGCCGTTTTATCTCTCGCTTCCGACGCTGGTGGTCAGTTATGCGCTGGGCGTATTGCTGAAAGCACAACTGGCGCTGGGGATGCTGCTGGCGGTGCAAATAGCCGCGGGCGTGCTGGCGTTTGTGGTGATGATTGTGCTATCGCGCCATCCGCTGGTGGTGGAAGTGAAGCGTCAGTTTTGTCGCAGCGAAAAAATGAAAATGCTTTTACGGGCGGGGTGAGTTGTTGTTTTCGGATCCGATAACGGTTGCCGGATGCGGCGTAAACGCCTTATCCGGCCTACGGTTCTGTGCTCGGGACCTGTAGGCCTGATAAGACGCGCCAGCGTTGCATCAGGCAAAAAGCGGCAACGAACACAACAAACACAGCCTCACCTGGCATCAAATTTATGAGGAAAAAATGAAATTACTTATTCTGGGCAACCACACTTGCGGCAATCGCGGCGACAGCGCCATCTTGCGCGGCCTACTTGATGCCATCAACATCCTCAATCCACACGCCGAAGTGGACGTGATGAGCCGCTATCCGGTCAGTTCTTCCTGGCTGCTCAATCGCCCGGTAATGGGCGATCCGCTGTTCCTGCAAATGAAACAACACAACAGCGCGGTGGGCGTTGTCGGGCGCGTTAAAAAAGTCCTCCGTCGCCGCTACCAGCATCAGGTATTGCTTTCCCGTGTGACCGACACTGGCAAGCTGCGTAATATCGCTATCGCCCAGGGATTCACCGACTTCGTGCGCCTGCTGTCAGGTTACGACGCCATTATCCAGGTCGGCGGATCGTTTTTTGTCGATCTCTACGGCGTGCCGCAGTTTGAACACGCACTTTGCACGTTTATGGCAAAAAAGCCGCTGTTTATGATTGGTCATAGCGTCGGTCCATTCCAGGATGAGCAATTTAACCAACTGGCGAACTACGTCTTTGGTCACTGCGACGCGCTGATCCTGCGCGAATCGGTCAGTCTTGAACTGATGAAACGCAGCAATATCACTACCGCAAAAGTTGAACATGGCGTCGATACCGCGTGGCTGGTCGATCACCACACAGAAGATTTCACCGCCAGCTATGCTGTTCAACACTGGCTGGACGTTGCCGCACAACAGAAAACGGTGGCAATTACCCTGCGCGAACTGGCACCGTTCGACAAACGTCTCGGCACCACTCAGCAAGCGTATGAAAAAGCTTTTGCCGGAGTGGTTAATCGCATTCTCGACGAAGGCTATCAGGTCATTGCGCTCTCCACCTGTACGGGCATCGACAGCTATAACAAAGACGACCGCATGGTGGCGCTCAATCTGCGCCAGCACATCAGCGATCCTGCCCGTTACCACGTGGTGATGGATGAACTCAACGATCTGGAACTGGGCAAAATTCTTGGTGCCTGTGAACTCACCGTCGGTACGCGCCTGCACTCCGCCATTATCTCAATGAACTTTGCCACTCCGGCGATTGCCATCAACTACGAACATAAATCCGCCGGGATTATGCAGCAGCTGGGACTGCCAGAGATGGCAATTGATATCCGTCATTTACTGGACGGCAGCCTGCAAGCGATGGTTGCGGATACCTTAGGCCAGCTTCCGGCGCTGAACGCGCGACTTAGCGAAGCCGTCAGTCGTGAGCGTCAGACAGGAATGCAGGTGGTGCAATCTGTGCTTGAGCGCATCGGGGAGGCGAAATGAAGGTCGGCTTCTTTTTACTGAAATTTCCGCTGTCGTCGGAAACCTTCGTTCTCAACCAAATTACCGCGTTTATTGATATGGGTTTTGAGGTGGAGATTGTCGCGCTGCAAAAAGGCGACACCCAGAACACTCACGCGGCATGGACGAAATATAACCTTGCCGCCAGAACCCGCTGGTTACAGGACGAACCTACGGGCAAAGTGGCGAAGCTGCGTCATCGCGCCAGCCAGACCTTACGCGGCATTCATCGTAAAAATACCTGGCAGGCGCTCAACCTCAAACGCTATGGCGCAGAGTCGCGAAACCTGATTTTGTCTGCCATTTGCGGCCAGGTCTCAACACCGTTTCATGCTGATGTCTTTATCGCTCATTTTGGCCCAGCGGGGGTAACCGCAGCAAAACTACGCGAACTGGGTGTCATTCGCGGCAAAATTGCGACTATCTTCCATGGCATTGATATCTCCAGTCGGGAAGTGCTCAACCACTACACTCCCGAATATCAACAACTGTTTCGCCGTGGCGACCTGATGTTACCGATAAGCGATCTGTGGGCCGGAAGGCTGCAAAAAATGGGCTGCCCAAGGGAAAAAATCGCCGTATCGCGCATGGGCGTAGATATGACGCGCTTTAGCCCGCGTCCCGTGAAAGCGCCCGCAACACCGCTGGAAATCATTTCCGTCGCACGCTTAACCGAGAAAAAAGGCCTGCACGTGGCGATTGAAGCCTGCCGTCAGTTGAAAGAGCAGGGCGTGGCATTTCGCTATCGCATCCTCGGCATTGGCCCGTGGGAACGACGGCTGCGTACCCTCATCGAACAATATCAACTGGAAGATGTGGTGGAGATGCCGGGCTTTAAACCGAGCCACGAAGTGAAGGCGATGCTCGACGACGCGGATGTTTTCCTGCTGCCATCAGTTACGGGCGCGGACGGTGATATGGAAGGCATTCCGGTGGCGCTGATGGAGGCGATGGCGGTCGGCATTCCGGTGGTTTCTACTCTGCATAGCGGAATTCCGGAACTGGTAGAGGCCGATAAATCCGGCTGGCTGGTACCTGAGAATGATGCCTGTGCACTGGCGCAACGACTGGCGGCGTTTAGCCAACTGGACACCGACGAACTGGCTCCGGTCGTCAAACGCGCGCGCGAAAAAGTCGAACACGATTTTAACCAGCAGGTGATTAACCGAGAACTCGCCAGCTTGTTGCAAGCTTTATAGAGGAGAACGCATGCCATTTAAAAAACTCTCCCGACGCACCTTCCTGACGGCAAGCTCGGCGCTTGCCTTCCTTCATACCCCTTTCGCCCGTGCACTTCCTGCCCGACAAAGCGTTAATATCAACGACTACAATCCACACGACTGGATCGCCTCATTTAAACAGGCTTTCAGCGAAGGGCAAACGGTCGTCGTGCCTGCTGGATTGGTTTGTGACAATATCAACACCGGCATCTTCATTCCTCGTGGCAAAACGTTACACATCCTTGGAAGCCTGCGCGGCAACGGCAGAGGGCGATTTGTCTTACAGGACGGCAGCCAGGTGACAGGGGAGGAGGGCGGCCGTATGCATAACATCACCCTTGATGTGCGCGGTTCTGACTGCACCATTAAAGGGTTGGCGATGAGCGGCTTTGGCCCGGTAACGCAGATTTATATCGGCGGCAAAAATAAACGTGTCATGCGCAACCTGACTATCGATAACCTGACTGTTAGCCACGCTAATTACGCCATTTTACGCCAGGGATTTCATAACCAGATTATCGGTGCCAACATCACCAATTGTAAGTTCAGCGACTTACAGGGCGACGCTATTGAATGGAATGTAGCAATCAATGATCGCGACATTTTGATATCTGACCATGTCATCGAGCGCATCAACTGTACTAACGGCAAAATCAACTGGGGTATTGGCATAGGACTGGCAGGAAGTACTTACAATAATAACTACCCGGAAGACCAGTCGGTTAAAAACTTTGTCGTGGCGAATATCACGGGATCGGATTGTCGGCAACTGATTCATGTTGAGAACGGCAAACACTTCATCATTCGTAATATCAAGGCTCATAATATTACGCCAGCTTTCAGCAAGAAAGCGGGTATTGATAACGCCACGGTAGCGATATATGGATGTGATAACTTTGTTATTGACAATATAGAAATGACCAATAGTGCCGGAATGTTAATCGGTTACGGAGTCATTAAAGGTAAGTATCTCTCAATACCACAAAACTTCAGATTGAATAATATTCATCTTGATAACACTAACATTGCCTGGAAATTGCGCGGAATCCAAATTTCCGCAGGGAATGCCGTCTCATTCGTGGCGTTGAACAACATTGAAATAAAGCGTTCTTCGCTGGAGCTTCACAACAAGCCGCAACACATTTTTATGCGTAATATCAACGTAATGCAAGAATCCACTGCGGGGCCGGCATTGACCATGAATTTCGACCTGCGAAAGGACGTTCGTGGTGTCTTTATGGCAAAGAACGAGACGTTACTGTCGCTGGTAAATGTTCATGCGGTGAATGAAAAAGGACAAAGTTCAGTCGATATCGACAGGATTAATCACCATGTCGTTAATGTGGAAAATATTAACTTTAAGCTGCCGGAACGGGGCAGGTAGATTTGCGACCATTCCTGGAAAAATAGAGCCATACTTAGGAATAACGCTACTGCAATCTTGAGCGAAGCGGCGTAACATCGGAAGTAAATCAGTAATCAATTCAGGGGAATTGATGCTGGCGAAAAAAATCGAACAAGCTATAATTCAGCAACCATTTTACAGGTGGATGAAATAATGACGAATTTAAAAGCAGTTATTCCTGTAGCGGGTCTTGGGATGCATATGTTGCCTGCAACTAAGGCGATTCCTAAAGAGATGCTACCGATCGTCGACAAGCCAATGATTCAGTACATTGTTGACGAGATTGTGGCTGCAGGGATCAAAGAAATCCTCCTGGTAACTCATGCGTCCAAGAACGCAGTCGAAAATCACTTCGATACCTCTTATGAATTAGAATCTCTCCTTGAACTGCGCGTGAAGCGCCAGCTGCTGGCGGAAGTACAATCTATCTGCCCGCCAGGTGTGACCATTATGAACGTGCGTCAGGGGGAACCTTTAGGTCTGGGCCACTCGATTTTGTGTGCCAGACCAGCCATTGGCGATAACCCGTTTGTCGTGGTGCTGCCGGATGTTGTTATCGACGACGCCAGTGCCGATCCGCTGCGTTACAATCTGGCCGCAATGATTGCGCGCTTTAACGAAACTGGCCGCAGCCAGGTTCTGGCAAAACGCATGCCGGGCGATCTCTCTGAATACTCCGTCATCCAGACCAAAGATCCGCTTGATCGCGAAGGCAAAGTTAGCCGCATTGTTGAATTTATCGAAAAACCGGATCAGCCGCAGACCCTGGACTCAGACATCATGGCAGTAGGTCGCTATGTGCTTTCTGCCGATATTTGGCCTGAACTGGAGCGTACTCAACCTGGAGCATGGGGACGTATTCAGTTGACTGATGCCATTGCTGAGTTGGCAAAAAAACAAGCAGTTGACGCAATGCTGATGACTGGGGACAGTTACGACTGTGGTAAGAAAATGGGTTATATGCAAGCGTTTGTGAAGTATGGACTGCGTAACCTGAAGGAAGGCGCTAAGTTCCGCAAAGGCATTGAGAAGTTGTTAAGCGAGTAACAAATTCCTGACTGGAAGTGTCGGTCAGTAAGTAATTAAAAACGGCAGTGAAGATTCGTAGCATAAGTTTTGCTCATTGAATCTCACTGCCGTTGTTGTTTTTATAAATATAATAAAAACAGTATGTTAGCTTGCAATCATAGTTCAAATTTTTCCAGGATTTTCCTTGTTTCTACAGCTGTTTGGTAAGACAATTAGCGTTTGAATTTTTCGGATTTGGCACGAGTGGGTTACGCTCGTCACATCGTGGAAATGTACGCAGTGCTCTGGTAGCTGTTAAGCCAGGGGCGGTAGCGTGCATTAATGCATCTATTAATCAAATCTGGAGCAGTCTATTTCACAGCATGCTCTCTGGCTATATGGAATAAAAAAGTGAAGATACTTGTTACTGGTGGCGCAGGATTTATTGGTTCTGCTGTTGTTCGTCACATAATAAATAATACGCAAGATAGTGTTGTTAATGTCGATAAATTAACCTACGCCGGAAATCTGGAATCGCTCGCTGAAATTTCTGATTCTGAACGTTATTCATTTGAGCATGCAGATATCTGCGATGCCGCAGCGATGGCTCGTATTTTTTCACAACACCAGCCAGATGCGGTGATGCATCTGGCGGCTGAGAGCCACGTTGACCGCTCAATAACTGGCCCGGCGGCATTCATTGAAACTAATATTGTAGGAACTTACGTACTTTTAGAAGCAGCGCGCAATTATTGGTCTGGTCTGGATGATGAAAAGAAAAAAAACTTCCGCTTTCATCATATTTCTACTGATGAAGTGTATGGTGACTTACCCCATCCGGATGAAGTAAATAGCAATGAAACGTTGCCGTTATTTACGGAAACGACAGCATACGCGCCAAGTAGTCCGTATTCTGCTTCTAAAGCGTCAAGCGATCATTTGGTTCGCGCATGGAAACGTACTTATGGTTTACCGACAATTGTGACTAATTGCTCGAACAACTATGGTCCTTATCATTTCCCGGAAAAGCTTATTCCACTGGTTATTCTTAATGCACTGGAAGGTAAGGCATTACCTATTTATGGCAAAGGAGATCAGATCCGCGACTGGTTGTATGTAGAGGATCATGCTCGAGCGTTGTATACCGTAGTTACTGAAGGTAAAGCGGGGGAAACCTATAACATTGGCGGACACAACGAAAAGAAAAACATCGATGTTGTGCTGACTATTTGTGATTTGTTGGATGAGATAGTCCCGAAAGAGAAATCTTATCGTGAGCAAATTACTTATGTTGCTGATCGCCCGGGACATGATCGCCGTTATGCAATCGATGCCGATAAAATTAGCCGTGAATTGGGCTGGAAACCGCAAGAAACGTTTGAGAGCGGGATTCGAAAGACAGTGGAATGGTACCTGTCCAATACAAAATGGGTTGATAATGTGAAAAGTGGCGCCTATCAATCGTGGATTGAACAGAACTATGAGGGCCGCCAGTAATGAATATCCTCCTATTCGGCAAAACAGGGCAGGTTGGTTGGGAATTGCAACGTGCTCTGGCACCGCTGGGTAATCTGATTGCTCTTGATGTTCACTCCACTGATTATTGTGGTGATTTTAGTAATCCCGAAGGTGTAGCTGAAACCGTAAGAAGCATTCGGCCTGATGTTATAGTCAACGCAGCCGCTCACACCGCAGTAGACAAAGCTGAATCAGAACCGGAATTTGCACAATTACTTAACGCGACAAGTGTCGAAGCGATTGCAAAAGCAGCTAATGAAGTCGGCACCTGGGTTATTCATTACTCTACTGACTACGTATTTCCGGGGACCGGTGAAATACCGTGGCAGGAGACGGATGCAACAGCACCTTTGAATGTTTATGGTGAAACTAAACTAGCCGGAGAAAAAGCGTTACAAGAACATTGCGCGAAGCATATTATTTTCCGTACCAGCTGGGTATATGCAGGTAAAGGAAATAACTTCGCCAAAACAATGTTGCGTCTGGCAAAAGAGCGCGAAGAACTGGCTGTGATAAACGATCAGTTTGGCGCACCAACAGGTGCCGAATTGCTGGCTGATTGCACCGCTCATGCCATTCGCGTAGCAGTAGACAAACCAGAAGTTGCTGGTTTGTACCATCTGGTTGCTGGTGGTACAACAACCTGGCATGATTATGCCGCTCTGGTATTTGAAGAAGCGCGCAAAGCAGGGATCAACCTTGCTCTTAACAAACTTAACGCCGTGCCAACAACGGCCTATCCCACACCAGCCCGTCGACCACATAACTCTCGCCTCAATACAGAAAAGTTTCAGCAGAACTTTGCGCTTGTCTTGCCTGACTGGCAGGTGGGCGTGAAACGTATGCTCAACGAATTATTTACGACTACGGCAATTTAACAAATTTTTGCATCTCGCTTATGATGCCAGAGCGGGATGAATTAAAAGGAATGGTGAAATGAAAACGCGTAAAGGTATTATTCTGGCTGGTGGTTCCGGCACTCGTCTTTATCCTGTGACTATGGCCGTGAGTAAACAACTCCTGCCTATTTATGACAAGCCTATGATCTATTACCCGCTCTCAACACTGATGCTGGCGGGTATTCGCGATATTTTGATTATTAGTACGCCACAGGATACACCGCGTTTCCAACAATTGTTGGGGGACGGGAGCCAGTGGGGGCTTAATCTACAGTATAAAGTACAACCGAGTCCGGATGGCCTGGCGCAAGCGTTTATCATTGGTGAAGACTTTATTGGTGGTGATGATTGTGCACTCGTGCTTGGCGATAATATCTTCTATGGACACGACTTGCCGAAATTAATGGACGCTGCGGTTAACAAAGAAAGCGGTGCAACGGTATTTGCTTATCACGTTAATGATCCTGAACGCTATGGTGTGGTGGAGTTTGATAATAACGGTACGGCAATTAGCCTGGAAGAAAAACCGCTGGAACCAAAAAGTAACTATGCGGTTACTGGGCTTTATTTCTATGACAATGACGTTGTGGAAATGGCGAAAAACCTTAAGCCTTCTGCCCGTGGCGAACTGGAAATTACCGATATTAACCGTATTTATATGGAACAGGGACGTTTGTCTGTCGCTATGATGGGGCGTGGCTATGCATGGCTGGATACAGGGACGCATCAAAGCCTTATTGAAGCAAGTAACTTCATTGCAACAATTGAAGAGCGTCAGGGATTAAAAGTATCCTGCCCGGAAGAAATTGCTTATCGTAAAGGGTTTATTGATGCTGAGCAGGTGAAAGTATTAGCCGAACCGTTGAAGAAAAATGCTTATGGTCAGTATCTGCTCAAAATGATTAAAGGTTATTAATAAAATGAATGTAATTAAAACTGAAATTCCTGATGTGCTGATTTTTGAACCAAAAGTCTTTGGGGATGAACGTGGCTTCTTTATGGAAAGCTTTAATCAGAAAGTATTCGAAGAGGCAGTGGGGCGTAAGGTCGAATTTGTTCAGGATAACCATTCGAAATCAGTTAAAGGTGTTTTAAGAGGATTGCATTTTCAAATTAAACCTTATTCTCAGGCAAAATTAGTTCGCTGTGTTAAAGGTGAAGTTTATGATGTCGCTGTTGATATGCGTCCTGACTCAAGTACATTCCGTAAATGGGTTGGTGTATTCCTTTCAGCGCGAAATAAAAAACAATTATGGATACCCGAAGGCTTTGCTCATGGTTTTGTAGTAATTAGTGAAGAGGCCGAATTTCTATATAAAACGACCAATTATTACATGCCAAGTGCCGAAGGTTGTATCAGATGGAATGATCCTATATTGAATATTGACTGGCCAATAAAAAGTAATGAACTTATCCTATCGGATAAAGATAAAAATGCTGATTTTTTTTTGGAGAATAAGGAATGCAGATGATACCTTTTAATAAACCGTATCTTCATGGAAATGAGTTGAAATATATTTCAGAAGCTGTGTCGAATGGTAAGATCTCAGGTGATGGAATTTTTACAAAAAAATGTCATGATTTTTTTCAGGAAAAATATGGATTTCAGAAAGCGCTTTTGACTACTTCCTGCACAGACGCGCTGGAAATGGCAGCAATTCTGTTAGATATCAAGCCTGGCGATGAAGTTATAGCACCTGCTTATACCTTTGTTTCAACTGTAAATGCTTTTGCTCTCAGAGGTGCAAAAATAATTTTTGCTGATAGTTATGATGATAATCCAAATATGGACCCAGAATCTGCGAGTAAACTTATCACAAATAGAACAAAAGCAATAATCGTTGTGCACTATGCAGGTGTAGCATGCGATATGGATAGATTTTTAGAGATTGCTAAAGAATACGGGATTCATATTGTTGAGGATGCTGCCCAGGCAATTGATTCATATTATAAAGATAGACCGCTAGGCAGTATTGGTACATTTGGGACATTTTCATTTCATGAGACCAAAAATATAATATCAGGAGAAGGAGGATTAATTGTTTTAAATGATGGTGAATATTCTCATCGAGCAGAAATTATCAGAGAGAAAGGAACTAATCGCGCCTCTTTCTTCAGGGGGGAAGTCAATAAATATGGATGGGTTGATATAGGTTCTTCTTTTCTTCCATCGGATATAATAGCCGCTTATCTTTATGCACAATTGGAGAATATTGAAACCATTCAAAATAAACGAAAGGAATTGTGGAATGAATACTATAGTAACCTAAATGATTTGGCTAGTTCTGGATATATTCAACTTCCTAAAATACCGGAATACGCAACCAATAATGCACATATGTTTTATATACTGTGCCATGATCTTAAAAAACGCTCTGAACTTATCTCTTACCTTAAAGAAAATAAAATACATTCTGTTTTTCATTACCTATCATTAAATAAAAGTGAATACTATATTAAACAAAATGAAAAGGTTAATTTGAAAAATAGTGACAAATTTTCAGATTGTTTGCTCAGACTACCAATGTATTATGAGTTGGAGAGTAAGCAGGTTAACTATATTTCGGAAAAGATAACTGAATTCTTTAAAAAAAATGCTTGAAATAAAGTGGTGGTATTATAACCACCACTTTATGCTCTGGAGGAAGTCATATATTATGAAGTATGGTTTATGAATAAACAAGTTAAGATTTTAACCTACATATATAGCGTAAGGATATATTCCGCATTAATTACAATTATTCTTATTCCAATACTGATAGATATAGTTGGATTAGAGACATATGGTCTAATTGGATTTTTTACAGTTCTTCAGGCTTGCCTTAGTATCTTGGATGCTGGCTTGGGAAGCGTAATAACTAGAGAAGCAATTATTTCTAGGAAAAATCAAGAAACATATAAAAAATTTAACATACTATATAAAAAAATAGTTATGTTTTTTTTAGTTGTGTCATTTTTATTAGCTATCATTGGTTGGTGGATAAGTGAGCAGTATAGTGCTTCATGGCTAAATACACAACTGGATAGAGGGATGGTTGTTTTTTGTACAACATTGATGTTTTGGATATTTGCATTACGTTATATGCAAGGGCCATCTCGTAGCATACTACTTTCTAACGAATCACAAGTTACATTGACAACTATTAATTTATTCAGCATTACACTATCTCAACCATTAACGATATTTTTAATGAAATACTTTAATGAAGGGATTGAGTTTTATTTTTCGATGCAATTGATTTCATCGGCTATTAGTTGTGCTTTAATGGTGTTGTGTAGTGAGAAAATAAGAAAAACAGGATTATTATTATGTCCACCAAAAGAAAATAATATCGAACTTAGTGATACATCAGTTAAGAAAATAATAGGATTCGCGCTACAGTTGTCAACTTTATCAATTTTATGGGTTTTGGTTAATCAATCAGATAAATTAGCACTAACCAAATACAGTACATTGACCGAATATGGCATTTACAGTGTGGCGGTATCAATAATAAGTGTATTAGCTATATTGAGTGACCCACTAAATCAATATTTACAACCCAAGCTAACAAGATATTATCATCAAAAAAACTTAAAAGCATATTCTGAATTGTTTAGCAATTCATTGATATTTATATTTATCGTTACAATACCGCTAAGTGCATTTTTGGTTTTTTATAGTAAGGATATTATATATATATGGAGCGGTAATGAAACATTATCAGTAAAAGCTGCCAACTATTTACCATGGTTATTTATAGGTGGAGTATTTTCAATATATTCCAATTTTGTGTTTTTACTGTTATATAGCTTTGGTGAACTAAAGAAACATACTATTGTCTATGCACTATTTAGTATTATCGTAATCCCGGTAAATATCTTTGTTGCAAAAAAATATTTTGGAGAGGGAACATCTATTTTCTTTGGTGTAAGTTCTGCTTTTTTATTTTTATTATGGGGCGGGTATAATTTTGCCAAGTTCTTTATCAAAGGATTACGGATTATATATTTATATATCATTCCTTTATTTTTGATAGAGTTGATATATTTTAAGTTTTCTACAAAATTTCAATATGAGCATGGTGTTAAATGGATTTTATTTGTACAACTATTTTTAGTGGGCTTTGCAGGGCTTGTGTTTGCTATTGTTCACTGTATGTTGATAGCGAAAAGAGTTTCACAAATTTCATTAAAGATTACTGATAAATGAATATATATATATATACAAACTCATATGATGAAAATAGCGGCGGTTCTGTGGTTTTGCATCGGCTATGTCATATAATTAACAAATACAGTACTCATAATGCATATTTAGTTAAATTAGACCCATTTTATTATGGAAGCAGAACAATTAGGAAGTTTCTATCAAAATTAAAATGGGAGCTTTATGGTAAATTTAAGTTTAAAACTAATAATGAGTGGGATACTCCTGTTTGGCTAAAACTAAATAATTTTCCGTCAGATTCTGTGGTGATCTATCCTGAAATAATTAATGGTAATCCTTTAAAAATAAAAAATGTTGTAAGGTGGCTGTTACATCAGCCAGGATATCATACTAATATTGTGGACTATGGAAAAAATGAACTCTATTTTAAATTTAACTCAGCGATTAATGACTTTTATAATGAGGGATCTTGCTTAGCATCAAATGAGTTAAAGGTAATTTACTATCCGATTCAGATATACAACAATAAAGTAAGTCAAGAAAGGGATATAGAATGTTGTTATCTTATTCGGAAAGGTTCTGACAAAAAAATAGTTCATCCCCCAAATTCAATAAAAATTGATGGTTTAACACATCAACAAATAGCGAATATATTTAAACGAGCACAAAAATTTATTTCTTATGATGATTATACTGCATATTCTATATTTTCTGTTCTATGTGGTTGCCCATCATATGTTGTACCAACAGAAGAGCAAAGTGTGAACGACTGGTACCCTAATGAAAGCGACCGTTATGGGATAGCTTATGGTTTTACTGAAGAACAAATTAATTGGGCAGAAAGGACCAAAGATAGAGTCTATAGTCATATAGTAGCTGAACATAATAAATCAATAGATAGAGTTATTAATTGCTTGCAAGAAATTGAATTTTTTTTTGGTAATAGCAAATTGTAAACTAGTTACATATAACATAATCTATGTTGGTTTGGTTAAGTTTTACTAATGGATTGACCGTTGTATGATTTAATACATTGCATCTAACTAGTGATAGGAAAAACATGATAGAACAAGGTAAGTATATTATTGCGATTGTGATTCTTTTCAGGCCGGAAACTAATCGGGTACATGAATTATTAAGAACAACAATTGTACAAGTTGACAAAATTGTACTTGTAGATAACACGGATGATCCGAGTTTTATTATACCTGATGCAGAGTTTGAATCATACGAAGATAAAATTGAGCTCTATCGTTTAAACAACAATTTGGGTATTGCAAAAGCTCAGAATATTGGAATTCAATATGCCAAGCAATCGAAGGCATCACATATTTTATTTTTGGATCAAGACAGTATCCTTCCAGAAGATATGGTTAATACGTTGCTGTTGAGTGAACGTTCTCTTATAAATGACGGAAAACAAGTAGCTGTACTTGGTCCAGCATTTAAGGATGAGAAAACTGGAAAGATAACAGGAGCAATCCATATAAAACCTTTTCAGAAAACAACATTGCTCCAAGGCGTACACCCGATAGAGACTGATTTTCTAATTTCCTCAGGGAGTTTGATTAGAATGGAAGTCCTGGAAAAAATAGGTGTTATGGATGAGTCTTTGTTTATAGATTTTGTCGATATTGAATGGTGCGAACGTGCGAAGAAAATGGGGTTAATATCTTATGTAGTGCCAAACATTGTCATGATGCACAATATTGGAAATGAAGCGAAACGTGTATTTGGGAAAAATGTGATAATGCATAGTGATTTTAGACATTATTTCATAGTGAGAAATTCAATATATCTAGTTCGTAAAAATAAAATATCATTCAATCATCGTGTATATTTGTTTTTTAAGTTACCATTATTTATAATTGTACATACACTTAGTGCATCTTCAAAATTAAAGAAAATCAAGTTGTTAGCGATTGCAATAAGAGATGGTGTAACAGGTAAAATGGGGAAAGGTTACTTCTCTAATTCTTGATAATATATTGGCAATTAAAAACTAATGTTAAGCTATATTAACCATTTTATCGTGAAATGAGATTGTAATGTTTTTATACCTATCAATATTTATAAGCATCGCTGCACTATCATTTCTTCCTGCGCAGAAACTCTTGCTAAAAGCAATAATGATATTCTTGTTTTTAATGTGTGCATTTCGCGGCGAGTCTGTCGATAGGGATTATGCAAACTATATCATGTTGATTTTTGATTCGGCAAATAACTTATTATTTCCAATAGAGCCATCATTTAAATTGATGAGTTTTATTGCAATCAATGTATTTAATGCCTATTTAATTGTTTTTGTCGTTTTTGCGCTGATATCAATTTCATTAAAATATAATGTAATTAAAAAATGTTCACCTTTTTTATTGCTATCAGTGCTCGTGTATTACTCTAATACTTTTTTATTGCAAGATATGACTCAGATAAGGGCTGGGGTTGCAGGTGCTATAGTCTTATATTCGGTATTGCAGTATGCTAAAAAGACAAAAGCCATAGAATTTGTCATATTGATCTCTCTTGCAGCAACATTCCATATAACTGCATTATTATTTCTTGTTGTTTTATTGTTTGATCCATATGCTGTTAGCCGAAAATACATCATTATTTATTTTTTAATGCTATTTGGTGCGTATTTGTCTTATTATTTGGGGGTGAACTTTTTAACTGTAATAAATTTTATCCCTATTTCTTATGTACAATATAAGTTCAGTGATTATATTAACCAAAGTCAAGGTGCTGATTTTGTCCCTGTTAATATTTTTTCTGTAATGCAAATATTACATCTGCTTATAGTTACACTTTCTTTTGTTATTGCTCGGGAAAAATTATTGATAGGTAAGGGGGTGCTTTTTTTAAAAATCTATTCTTTATCCCCGCTTGCTTTCATTGTTTTATCTTCACTGCCAGTTTTTTCATTACGTGTTAGTGAACTTTTTTCTATCAGTGAGATAATATTACTTCCATCCTTAGTCCTCCTTTTCAAGCAAAAAAATTTTGCAAAACTAGTCGTCGTTGGCATATGCTTTATCATGTTTTATATAAATATTTATCATCTTGAGATTTTAAAAGAATACTCGGTTCTGTAGATTTGGATAATATCAGATATAAGTAAAACCTGAGTTTTATTCAGTATGTGAAATACAATTAATGTTGATGATATAGGAAAAAAATGAAATTAAAAAAAATGGCTATTTTATTATCGAGTTATAATGGTGAAAAATATATTAGAGAGCAACTGGAGTCGATAATAAAGTGCTATAGAGATTTCGATTTGCATATTCATATACGAGATGATGGTTCTGTTGATTCAACATGTGAAATTATTAAAAACTATATGTCGCAAAATCACTCCATATTTTTGTATGAAGGTGAAAATGTTGGGGTTATAGCTAGTTTTTTGTGGTTGGTTAAGAAAGTTGAGGATTATGATTACTACGCCTTTTGTGATCAGGATGATGTATGGGATCCCCTTAAATTGATTGCTGCAACAACTAAGATTGCACAATATGAGCAAAATACAGCAATAGGCTATTGCTCTTCGTATAATTATGTTGATGATAAATTGAATTATATAGGTTGTTATGATTCTCATAGTGATTTTTCGCTGAATAATATATTGATTGAAAATTGTGCACCTGGTTGTACTTTTGTTTTCAACCAATATTTACGTAAATTATATTTAGATTTAGATTTAGAAGAGGAAAATATTGCCAATCGGATTGTTATGCATGATTGGTTTTTTTTAATACTGGCAAAAATATCCGGCATATTAATATATGACCACAACAGTTATCTCAGTTATAGACAGCATGATAATAATGTTGTAGGCATAAAATCAGGATTTAAAAATATTTTTCATAATAGAATAAGGCAATTTAAAAAAAATAAAAAAAATGGAAGCCATCTTTTATTGTTTCAGATGGAGTTGATTTCTTTATACTGTTTAAGACATAACAAAAAAGAAGCGTATGCAATGAGTAGAGATTTTGTTGAATGCCAAGATAGTTTAGTAGGTAGATTGAAGTATGTTCTTGCGAGGCGTGTAAAGAGAGTAAAATTTATGGATGATGTATTTTTTAAAATTTTATTTGTTACTGGATGGTTTAAGTAAATAAGGATTAAATATGTCTCGTAAAAATGGTAAACATATATTGCTTGTGGCAAATACACTTTGGTCAGTCTATAATTTTCGGAAAGGATTGATAAAAAGTTTAATTGCAAAAGGATATGAAGTTACTGTCGTTGCTCCAGCAGACGATTATATAGAAAAAATCAAGAGCTTAGGGTGCCATTTTGAATCAATTTCTGTTTCATCTCAAGGAAGAAATCCATTTAAAGATTTAATGCTGTTGTTGAAGTTGATAAAAATATATAGGAAAATAAAGCCTGACTTTATTTTTCATTATACCATCAAACTAAATATTTATGGCTCGATAGCGGCTGGTATTACTAATTGCAAATCTATAGCGATAACTACAGGACTTGGTTTTGTATTTAACAAAGAAACACTTCTAACTAAGTTCATTACTCATCTATATGCGTTTTCATTTCGTTTTGCAAAAGAGGTATGGTTTTTGAATGAGGATGATAGGGATGTCTTTTTAAGAAAAAGAATAATAAATAATAATAAATCATTCATTTTGGCAAGTGAAGGTGTTGATACTGATTATTTTAGCCCCAAACAAGTTTTGGAACAGATAAATTCTGATGATAATATTATATTTCTTCTTGTAGCCCGAATGCTCTGGGAAAAAGGTGTTGGTGTATATGTTGATGCTGCCGAGCTTTTAAAAGCTGAGTGTCCCAATGTTAGATTTCAATTGTTAGGCGCTTGTGATAGTCATAACCCTGGTGCCATTACAAGACAAGAAATTGAAAATTGGCAACTTAAAGGCATAGTTGAGTATTTAGGTGTAGAAAATGATATTAGACCACATCTAATGAGCGCTGATTGTATAGTTTTACCTTCATTCTATAGAGAAGGAGTACCTCGAGCATTAATGGAAGCATCATCAATGCGCAAGCCAATAATCACCACTAACAACGTAGGCTGCAAGGATGTTGTAGTCGATGGTGAAACGGGATTTATTTGCAATGTACGTGATCACATTGGCTTAGCGAATGCAATGCGTAAATTTATTGCGCTTACGTCACAAGAAAGAATAAATATGGGCTACGCAGGGAGAGAGTATATTATTAGAAAATTTGACGAAAATAAAATAATTAAAATGTACCATAACACATTAGAAAAATATTTATCTTAAAGTATTTGGAGGTTAATTCCGTTGCTTGGTTAGTTATTGATAACTTGTTTGTCAAATATGCATTAAAATTTATGTTGTGAAATTGTTTTGGTTATGATTATATGTTGAATGCAATTTCGTGATGTTTTATTTGTGGTTAATGACTATTGTATTTTTAGATGCGTTTTTGGTTCAATATTCTATTGACATTACTAATTTTTCTTTATATATATTGAAGATCGTTATGCGCACGCTACATTTTATTCGTAATAAATCATTTGCTTTTCATATGATACTTCAGTGATATAATTTTATTGTAACTTAGATTTCTATGATTTCATACATTTTTAATCTAGTAGTTGTTTTTTTGAGTCTACTATTAGGATTTAATGCTTGAATTATTATTCAAAAGCATTAATTATATTTTTAATATATTGGGGTGAACTATGTCATTTTTGTCTGATTTAGAACTTAAAGAATTAGGTTTCAAAAAAATTGGTAAAAATGTAAAGATTAGCAGCAAGGCTTCAATTTACAATTCTGAAAATATTGAAATTGGGGATAACTCAAGAATTGATGATTTTTGTCTATTATCCGGAAAAGTTACGGTAGGAAAGAATGTACATATTGCGGCATTTTGCAATATTGCTGGAGGTATAGAAGGTGTAACACTTGGTGATTTCTCTGGACTAGCATATGGTTGCCACGTCTTTTCTCAATCAGATGATTATACTGGGCGTACTATGACTAACCCTACGATACCCAAAAAATTTAAAAAGGAAATAATTAAGCAAGTTGTAATTGGTAAGCATGTCATAATTGGTACAAATTCATTAGTATTTCCTGGTGTAACAATTGAAGAAGGATGTTCAGTCGGAGCTATGACGATGGTGACAAAATCTACCAAACCTTGGGGCTGTTACTTCGGTATTCCTGCAAAAAGGATTAAAGAAAGAAAAAAAGATTTACTGGAGCTTGAACTGCTTTTTAATAAAGAATCAAATAATTCTAAACAAAGTCAGTAAAATAATTTAATATTTGAATTCTGCTGAATGGTTATTATTGAGACGGTAGTCAGGTAAAGGCATTTTATATGTAGTACAACCTCAAGGAGAGAACATAAGTAGCATACTTTTTATACTAAATAATTCGTATTTTATGTTCAAGAATTGAGTGATACTTCATTGCTTAAAATTGTTTTTCACAGCTTATATGTGATCAAATACTCTTTATATAAATAAGGAGAATAAAATGGAACTTGAATAGTTGATGGAACATATTTCTATTATCCCTGATTACAGACAAGCCTGGAAAGTGGAACATAAAATGTTGGATATTCTACTGTTGACTATTTGTGCCGTTATTTCTGGTGCAGAAGGTTAGGAATTGGGGAAACACATCTCGGTTTTTTGAAGCAATATGGTGATTTTGAAAATGGTATTCCTGTTCACGATACTATTGCCAGAGTTGTATCCTGATCTGTCCTGCAAAATTTCACGAGTGCTTTATTAACTGGATACGTGACTGCCATTCCTCAAATGATAAAGACGTCATTGCAATTGATGGAAAAACGCTCCGGCACTCTTATGACAAGAGTCGCCGCAAGGGAGCGATTCATGTCATTAGTGCGTTCTCAACAATGCACAGTCTGGTCATCGGACAGATCAAGACGGATGAGAAATCTAATGGGATTATCGCTATCCCTGAACTTCTTAACATGGTGGATATTAAAGGAAAAATTATCACGACTGATGCGATGGGGTGTCAGAAAGATATTGCAGAGAAGATACAAAAACAGGGAGGTGATTATTTATTCGCTGTAAAAGGAAATCAGGGGCGGCTTAATAAAGCCTTTGAGGAAAAATTTCCACTGAAAGAAT
>NZ_RHJQ01000007.1:0-26296 GCF_004211995.1 Escherichia sp. E14S1 | reverse complement strand
ATCCGCCAGAAACCAAAACCGTTCCGTTAAGCGAAGTGGTTACCAACAACGCGACGCCACCGTCTGCATCAGTTCCGCAGCAAGAGCAGCCCGTCGCGCAATTGCCCTTTTCCGCGCTGCGGGCGTTGTTGCTAAAGTTCTGAGCTAATTACGCGTTAATTAGTTTTGAATTAAAAAGGGCGCTTAGGCGCCCTTTTTGCTGCCCGTAATTTGAGTTCGAAATATTTCGTCGTAATTTCGCTGGCTGAACTGTGGCGCAAATAAAACTGTGCTATTGTAATCATAACTATTCTCATTTACACTTTGCGCAGAATTTGAACGGGAGTAATCATGTACGTTTGTTTGTGTAATGGTGTAAGTGACAAAAAAATTCGCCAGGCAGTCCGTCAGTTTCATCCTCAGTCTTTCCAACAATTACGCAAGTTTATTCCTGTGGGAAATCAATGCGGTAAGTGCATTCGCGCCGCACGCGAAGTGATGCAGGACGAGTTGATGCAGATGCCCGAATTTAAAGAGATTGCCTGAAGCTCACGCTTATTTTTTGACATCCCGCTAGCCCCATCTACGCTCTAATAGTGGAAGCGGAGGGACTATAAAATGAAAGGTGATGTTAAAATCATAAATTATCTCAATAAACTATTGGGAAATGAGCTTGTCGCGATCAATCAGTATTTTCTTCATGCCCGTATGTTTAAAAACTGGGGCCTGATGCGCCTTAATGATGTCGAATACCATGAATCTATCGATGAGATGAAGCACGCCGATAAATATATCGAGCGTATTTTGTTCTTAGAAGGGATTCCTAACTTACAGGATTTAGGCAAGCTAGGGATCGGTGAAGATGTTGAAGAGATGCTGCAATCCGACCTGCGATTAGAGCTGGAAGGTGCGAAGGATCTTCGTGAGGCTATCGCTTATGCCGACAGCGTTCATGACTATGTTAGCCGCGATATGATGATCGAGATCCTTGCTGATGAAGAAGGTCATATCGACTGGCTCGAAACTGAACTGGATCTCATCGGTAAAATCGGCCTACAAAATTACCTGCAATCACAAATTAAAGTTAAAGATTAACGGCCTGCCAGCAGACTATCCCAGCCTACAACGAAACCCGCAGCTGCCAGAAATGGCCCAAAAGGCAGCGGGTTTTTTAATGATTCTTTTCCTCTCATGAGCAGACCAATAACTACGGCTCCGCAAGCGAATGAGGCGGCAAGGAAAACCAGCCGTGGCAAGAAGGCCCATGTATGCCAGGCGCCAAGGGCGGCGAGAAACTTCACATCACCATAGCCTAATCCTTCTTTATGACGCAGTATGCGATATCCCCAGTAAATGACAGCGAATGTGCCGTAACCAATAATCGCCCCCCATAACGCATCGGCTAAACCGTCAGGATGACAAACCTGATAGAACAAAAGACCTGACCAGAGTAACGGGCAGGTAAACCTGTCAGGTAACAAGCCATGCTTTGCATCCCAGAAAAAAAGTAGGACTGATAAGCAAACGTACAAAATCAGAAAGGGAAGGGTAGCGACCATAAAACATCCTCTGTAATTGGAGTATCACCATCGAATAACTCCGGATACTCAGCAACAGAGAAATCGCTGATTTGTTAACCTGGTTCCGGTGAAAAACGCTATCTTCACGACCTTACAAATTTCGTGGAATGCAGCTCGCAATCTGTGCGTTGCGATTAATTTCTACCCGATGCTTGCGTCAATCTCAGATTTGCGTATAATGCGCGGGCTTGTCGTAGTTGACAGCAGGTTCAATCTGAACCTCAGTTAGCCGAATTTGGCTACCTAACAATGCTCCCAATCGGGGGGCTACGTAAGAACGGTTACACTCTCCCATCAATCGTAATGGGTCTGAGGAGTAATCATTTTCGTTTATAAAATAATTGGAGCTCTGGTCTCATGCAGAACCAAAGAATCCGTATCCGCCTGAAAGCGTTTGATCATCGTCTGATCGATCAAGCAACCGCGGAAATCGTCGAGACTGCCAAGCGCACTGGTGCGCAGGTCCGTGGTCCGATCCCGCTGCCGACACGCAAAGAGCGCTTCACTGTTCTGATCTCTCCGCACGTCAACAAAGACGCGCGCGATCAGTACGAAATCCGTACTCACTTGCGTCTGGTTGACATCGTTGAGCCAACCGAGAAAACCGTTGATGCTCTGATGCGTCTGGATCTGGCTGCCGGTGTAGACGTGCAGATCAGCCTGGGTTAATCAGGTCATTGAGCGATTGAGAGGTTGAAACAATGATTGGTTTAGTCGGTAAAAAAGTGGGTATGACCCGTATCTTCACAGAAGACGGCGTTTCTATCCCAGTAACCGTAATCGAAGTTGAAGCAAACCGCGTTACTCAGGTTAAAGACCTGGCTAACGATGGCTACCGTGCTATTCAGGTAACCACCGGTGCTAAAAAAGCTAACCGTGTGACCAAGCCTGAAGCTGGCCACTTCGCTAAAGCTGGCGTAGAAGCTGGCCGTGGTCTGTGGGAATTCCGCCTGGCTGAAGGCGAAGAGTTCACTGTAGGTCAGAGCATTAGCGTTGAACTGTTTGCTGACGTTAAAAAAGTTGACGTAACTGGCACCTCTAAAGGTAAAGGTTTCGCAGGTACCGTTAAGCGCTGGAACTTCCGTACCCAGGACGCAACCCACGGTAACTCCTTGTCTCACCGCGTTCCGGGTTCTATCGGTCAGAACCAGACTCCGGGCAAAGTGTTCAAAGGCAAGAAAATGGCAGGTCAGATGGGTAACGAACGTGTAACCGTTCAGAGCCTTGACGTAGTACGCGTTGACGCTGAGCGCAACCTGCTGCTGGTTAAAGGTGCTGTCCCGGGTGCAACCGGTAGCGACCTGATCGTTAAACCAGCTGTGAAGGCGTAAGGAGATAGCAATGGAATTAGTATTGAAAGACGCGCAGAGCGCGCTGACTGTTTCCGAAACTACCTTCGGTCGTGATTTCAACGAAGCGCTGGTTCACCAGGTTGTTGTTGCTTATGCAGCCGGTGCTCGTCAGGGTACTCGTGCTCAGAAGACTCGTGCTGAAGTAACTGGTTCCGGTAAAAAACCGTGGCGCCAGAAAGGCACCGGCCGTGCGCGTTCTGGTTCTATCAAGAGCCCGATTTGGCGTTCTGGTGGCGTGACCTTCGCTGCTCGTCCGCAGGACCACAGTCAAAAAGTTAACAAGAAGATGTACCGCGGCGCGCTGAAAAGCATCCTGTCCGAACTGGTACGTCAGGATCGTCTGATCGTTGTCGAGAAGTTCTCTGTAGAAGCACCGAAAACCAAGCTGCTGGCACAGAAACTGAAAGACATGGCTCTGGAAGATGTGCTGATCATCACCGGTGAGCTGGACGAGAACCTGTTCCTGGCTGCGCGCAACCTGCACAAGGTTGACGTACGCGATGCAACTGGTATCGACCCGGTTAGCCTGATCGCCTTCGACAAAGTCGTAATGACTGCTGATGCTGTTAAGCAAGTTGAGGAGATGCTGGCATGATTCGTGAAGAACGTCTGCTGAAGGTGCTGCGTGCACCGCACGTTTCTGAAAAAGCGTCTACTGCGATGGAAAAATCCAACACCATCGTACTCAAAGTTGCTAAAGACGCGACCAAAGCAGAAATCAAAGCTGCTGTGCAGAAACTGTTTGAAGTCGAAGTCGAAGTCGTTAACACCCTGGTAGTTAAAGGGAAAGTTAAACGTCACGGACAGCGTATCGGTCGTCGTAGCGACTGGAAAAAAGCTTACGTCACCCTGAAAGAAGGCCAGAATCTGGACTTCGTTGGCGGCGCTGAGTAAGTCGGAGGAGTAATACAATGGCAGTTGTTAAATGTAAACCGACATCTCCGGGTCGTCGCCACGTTGTTAAAGTGGTTAACCCTGAGCTGCACAAGGGCAAACCTTTTGCTCCGTTGCTGGAAAAAAACAGCAAATCCGGTGGTCGTAACAACAATGGCCGTATCACCACTCGTCATATCGGTGGTGGCCACAAGCAGGCTTACCGTATTGTTGACTTCAAACGCAACAAAGACGGTATCCCGGCAGTTGTTGAACGTCTTGAGTACGATCCGAACCGTTCCGCGAACATCGCGCTGGTTCTGTACAAAGACGGTGAACGCCGTTACATCCTGGCCCCTAAAGGCCTGAAAGCTGGCGACCAGATTCAGTCTGGCGTTGATGCTGCAATCAAACCAGGTAACACCCTGCCGATGCGCAACATCCCGGTTGGTTCTACTGTTCACAACGTAGAAATGAAACCAGGTAAAGGCGGTCAGCTGGCACGTTCCGCTGGTACTTACGTTCAGATCGTTGCTCGTGATGGTGCTTATGTCACCCTGCGTCTGCGTTCTGGTGAAATGCGTAAAGTAGAAGCAGACTGCCGTGCAACTCTGGGCGAAGTTGGCAATGCTGAGCATATGCTGCGCGTTCTGGGTAAAGCAGGTGCTGCACGCTGGCGTGGTGTTCGTCCGACCGTTCGCGGTACCGCGATGAACCCGGTAGACCACCCACATGGTGGTGGTGAAGGTCGTAACTTTGGTAAGCACCCGGTAACTCCGTGGGGCGTTCAGACCAAAGGTAAGAAGACCCGCAGCAACAAGCGTACTGATAAATTCATCGTACGTCGCCGTAGCAAATAATTTTAGAGGATAAGCCATGCCACGTTCTCTCAAGAAAGGTCCTTTTATTGACCTGCACTTGCTGAAGAAGGTAGAGAAAGCGGTGGAAAGCGGAGACAAGAAGCCCCTGCGCACTTGGTCCCGTCGTTCAACGATCTTTCCTAACATGATCGGTTTGACCATCGCTGTCCATAATGGTCGTCAGCACGTTCCGGTATTTGTAACCGACGAAATGGTCGGCCACAAACTGGGTGAATTCGCACCGACTCGTACTTATCGCGGCCATGCTGCTGATAAAAAAGCGAAAAAGAAATAAGGTAGGAGGAAGAGATGGAAACTATCGCTAAACATCGCCATGCTCGTTCTTCTGCTCAGAAGGTTCGCCTTGTTGCTGACCTGATTCGCGGTAAGAAAGTGTCGCAGGCTCTGGATATTCTGACCTACACCAACAAGAAAGCGGCTGTACTGGTCAAGAAGGTTCTGGAATCTGCCATTGCTAACGCTGAACACAACGATGGCGCTGACATTGACGATCTGAAAGTTACGAAAATTTTCGTAGACGAAGGCCCGAGCATGAAGCGCATTATGCCGCGTGCAAAAGGTCGTGCAGATCGCATCCTGAAGCGCACC
This sequence comes from Escherichia sp. E14S1, assembly GCF_004211995.1. Classification (NCBI taxonomy): domain Bacteria; kingdom Pseudomonadati; phylum Pseudomonadota; class Gammaproteobacteria; order Enterobacterales; family Enterobacteriaceae; genus Escherichia; species Escherichia sp. E14S1. Next base: position 21,043 of record NZ_RHJQ01000007.1, on the reverse strand, counting down.
AGCCACATCACTGTGGTTGTGTCCGATCGCTGAGACTCTGGAGACTAGCAATGGGTCAGAAAGTACATCCTAATGGTATTCGCCTGGGTATTGTAAAACCATGGAACTCTACCTGGTTTGCGAACACCAAAGAATTCGCTGACAACCTGGACAGCGATTTTAAAGTACGTCAGTACCTGACAAAGGAACTGGCTAAAGCGTCCGTATCTCGTATCGTTATCGAGCGTCCGGCTAAGAGCATTCGTGTAACCATTCACACTGCTCGCCCGGGTATCGTTATCGGTAAAAAAGGTGAAGACGTAGAAAAACTGCGTAAGGTCGTAGCGGACATCGCTGGCGTTCCTGCACAGATCAACATCGCCGAAGTTCGTAAGCCTGAACTGGACGCAAAACTGGTTGCTGACAGCATCACTTCTCAGCTGGAACGTCGCGTTATGTTCCGTCGTGCTATGAAGCGTGCTGTACAGAACGCAATGCGTCTGGGCGCTAAAGGTATTAAAGTTGAAGTTAGCGGCCGTCTGGGCGGCGCGGAAATCGCACGTACCGAATGGTACCGCGAAGGTCGCGTACCGCTGCACACTCTGCGTGCTGACATCGACTACAACACCTCTGAAGCGCACACCACTTACGGTGTAATCGGCGTTAAAGTGTGGATCTTCAAAGGCGAGATCCTGGGTGGTATGGCTGCTGTTGAACAACCGGAAAAACCGGCTGCTCAGCCTAAAAAGCAGCAGCGTAAAGGCCGTAAATAAGGAGCGTCGCTGATGTTACAACCAAAGCGTACAAAATTCCGTAAAATGCACAAAGGCCGTAACCGCGGTCTGGCGCAGGGTACGGATGTTAGCTTCGGCAGCTTCGGTCTGAAAGCTGTTGGCCGTGGTCGTCTGACTGCACGTCAGATCGAAGCAGCACGTCGTGCTATGACCCGTGCAGTTAAGCGTCAAGGTAAGATCTGGATCCGTGTGTTCCCGGACAAACCGATCACTGAAAAGCCGCTGGCAGTGCGTATGGGTAAAGGTAAAGGTAACGTGGAGTATTGGGTTGCCTTGATTCAGCCGGGTAAAGTCCTGTATGAAATGGACGGTGTTCCGGAAGAGCTGGCCCGTGAAGCATTCAAGCTGGCAGCAGCGAAACTGCCGATTAAAACCACCTTTGTAACTAAGACGGTGATGTAATGAAAGCAAAAGAGCTGCGTGAGAAGAGCGTTGAAGAGCTGAACACCGAGCTGCTGAACTTGCTGCGTGAGCAGTTCAACCTGCGTATGCAGGCTGCAAGTGGCCAGCTGCAACAGTCTCACCTGTTGAAGCAAGTGCGTCGCGATGTCGCACGCGTTAAGACTTTACTGAACGAGAAGGCGGGTGCGTAATGACCGATAAAATCCGTACTCTGCAAGGTCGCGTTGTTAGCGACAAAATGGAGAAATCCATTGTTGTTGCTATCGAACGTTTTGTGAAACACCCGATCTACGGTAAATTCATCAAGCGTACGACCAAACTGCACGTACATGACGAGAACAACGAATGCGGTATCGGTGACGTGGTTGAAATCCGCGAATGCCGTCCGCTGTCCAAGACTAAATCCTGGACGCTGGTTCGCGTTGTAGAGAAAGCGGTTCTGTAATACAGTACACTCTCTCGATACGAATAAACGGCTCAGAAATGAGCCGTTTATTTTTTCTACCCATATCCTTGAAGCGGTGTTATAATGCCGCGCCCTCGATATGGGGATTTTTAACGACCTGATTTTCGGGTCTCAGTAGTAGTTGACATTAGCGGAGCACTAAAATGATCCAAGAACAGACTATGCTGAACGTCGCCGACAACTCCGGTGCACGTCGCGTAATGTGTATCAAGGTTCTGGGTGGCTCGCACCGTCGCTACGCAGGCGTAGGCGACATCATCAAGATCACCATTAAAGAAGCAATTCCGCGTGGTAAGGTCAAAAAAGGTGATGTGCTGAAGGCGGTAGTGGTGCGCACCAAGAAGGGTGTTCGTCGCCCGGACGGTTCTGTCATTCGCTTCGATGGTAATGCTTGTGTTCTTCTGAACAACAACAGCGAGCAGCCTATCGGTACGCGTATTTTTGGGCCGGTAACTCGTGAGCTTCGTAGTGAGAAGTTCATGAAAATTATCTCTCTGGCACCAGAAGTACTCTAAGGAGCGAATCATGGCAGCGAAAATCCGTCGTGATGACGAAGTTATCGTGTTAACCGGTAAAGATAAAGGTAAACGCGGTAAAGTTAAGAATGTCCTGTCTTCCGGCAAGGTCATTGTTGAAGGTATCAACCTGGTTAAGAAACATCAGAAGCCGGTTCCGGCCCTGAACCAACCGGGTGGCATCGTTGAAAAAGAAGCCGCTATTCAGGTTTCCAACGTAGCAATCTTCAATGCGGCAACCGGCAAGGCTGACCGTGTAGGCTTTAGATTCGAAGACGGTAAGAAAGTCCGTTTCTTCAAGTCTAACAGCGAAACTATCAAGTAATTTGGAGTAGTACGATGGCGAAACTGCATGATTACTACAAAGACGAAGTAGTTAAAAAACTCATGACTGAGTTTAACTACAATTCTGTCATGCAAGTCCCTCGGGTCGAGAAGATCACCCTGAACATGGGTGTTGGTGAAGCGATCGCTGACAAAAAACTGCTGGATAACGCAGCAGCAGACTTGGCAGCAATCTCCGGTCAAAAACCGCTGATCACCAAAGCACGCAAATCTGTTGCAGGCTTCAAAATCCGTCAGGGCTATCCGATCGGCTGTAAAGTAACTCTGCGTGGCGAACGCATGTGGGAGTTCTTTGAGCGCCTGATCACTATTGCTGTACCGCGTATCCGTGACTTCCGTGGCTTGTCCGCTAAGTCTTTCGACGGTCGTGGTAATTACAGCATGGGTGTCCGTGAGCAGATCATCTTCCCAGAAATCGACTACGATAAAGTCGACCGCGTTCGTGGTTTGGATATTACCATTACCACTACTGCGAAATCTGACGAAGAAGGCCGTGCTCTGCTGGCTGCCTTTGACTTCCCGTTCCGCAAGTAAGGTAGGGTTACTAAATGGCTAAGCAATCAATGAAAGCACGCGAAGTAAAACGCGTAGCTTTAGCTGATAAATACTTCGCGAAACGCGCTGAACTGAAAGCGATCATCTCTGATGTGAACGCTTCCGACGAAGATCGTTGGAATGCTGTTCTCAAGCTGCAGACTCTGCCGCGTGATTCCAGCCCGTCTCGTCAGCGTAACCGCTGCCGTCAAACAGGTCGTCCGCATGGTTTCCTGCGGAAGTTCGGGTTGAGCCGTATTAAGGTCCGTGAAGCCGCTATGCGCGGTGAAATCCCGGGTCTGAAAAAGGCTAGCTGGTAATTGTCACCAATTGAATCACGGGAGTAAAGACAGATGAGCATGCAAGATCCGATCGCGGATATGCTGACCCGTATCCGTAACGGTCAGGCCGCGAACAAAGCTGCGGTCACCATGCCTTCCTCCAAGCTGAAAGTGGCAATCGCCAACGTGCTGAAGGAAGAAGGTTTTATTGAAGATTTTAAAGTTGAAGGCGACACCAAGCCTGAACTGGAACTTACTCTGAAGTATTTCCAGGGCAAAGCTGTTGTAGAAAGCATTCAGCGTGTCAGCCGCCCAGGTCTGCGCATCTATAAACGTAAAGATGAGCTGCCGAAAGTTATGGCGGGTCTGGGTATCGCAGTTGTTTCTACCTCTAAAGGTGTTATGACTGATCGTGCAGCGCGCCAGGCTGGTCTTGGTGGCGAAATTATCTGCTACGTAGCCTAATCGGAGGAAAAAATGTCTCGTGTTGCTAAAGCACCGGTCGTTGTTCCTGCCGGCGTTGATGTAAAAATCAACGGTCAGGTTATTACGATCAAAGGTAAAAACGGCGAGCTGACTCGTACTCTCAACGATGCTGTTGAAGTTAAACATGCAGATAATACCCTGACCTTCGGTCCGCGTGATGGTTACGCAGACGGTTGGGCTCAGGCTGGTACCGCGCGTGCCCTGCTGAACTCAATGGTTATCGGTGTTACCGAAGGCTTCACTAAGAAGCTGCAGCTGGTTGGTGTAGGTTACCGTGCAGCGGTTAAAGGCAATGTGATTAACCTGTCTCTGGGTTTCTCTCATCCTGTTGACCATCAGCTGCCTGCGGGTATCACTGCTGAATGTCCGACTCAGACTGAAATCGTGCTGAAAGGCGCTGATAAGCAGATGATCGGCCAGGTTGCAGCGGATCTGCGCGCCTACCGTCGTCCTGAGCCTTACAAAGGCAAGGGTGTTCGTTACGCCGACGAAGTCGTGCGTACCAAAGAGGCTAAGAAGAAGTAAGGTAACACTATGGATAAGAAATCTGCTCGTATCCGTCGTGCGACCCGCGCACGCCGCAAGCTCCAGGAGCTGGGCGCAACTCGCCTGGTGGTACATCGTACCCCGCGTCACATTTACGCACAGGTAATTGCACCGAACGGTTCTGAAGTTCTGGTAGCTGCTTCTACTGTAGAAAAAGCTATCGCTGAACAACTGAAGTACACCGGTAACAAAGACGCGGCTGCAGCTGTGGGTAAAGCTGTCGCTGAACGCGCTCTGGAAAAAGGCATCAAAGATGTATCCTTTGACCGTTCCGGGTTCCAATATCATGGTCGTGTCCAGGCACTGGCAGATGCTGCCCGTGAAGCTGGCCTTCAGTTCTAAGGTAGAGGTGTAAGATGGCTCACATCGAAAAACAAGCTGGCGAACTGCAGGAAAAGCTGATCGCGGTAAACCGCGTATCTAAAACCGTTAAAGGTGGTCGTATTTTCTCCTTCACAGCTCTGACTGTAGTTGGCGATGGTAACGGTCGCGTTGGTTTTGGTTACGGTAAAGCGCGTGAAGTTCCAGCAGCGATCCAGAAAGCGATGGAAAAAGCCCGTCGCAATATGATTAACGTCGCGCTGAATAACGGCACTCTGCAACACCCTGTTAAAGGTGTTCATACGGGTTCTCGCGTATTCATGCAGCCGGCTTCCGAAGGTACCGGTATCATCGCCGGTGGTGCAATGCGCGCCGTTCTGGAAGTCGCTGGGGTTCATAACGTTCTGGCTAAAGCATATGGTTCCACCAACCCGATTAACGTGGTTCGTGCAACTATCGATGGCCTGGAAAATATGAATTCTCCAGAAATGGTCGCTGCCAAGCGTGGTAAATCCGTTGAAGAAATTCTGGGGAAATAAACCATGGCAAAGACTATTAAAATTACTCAAACCCGCAGTGCAATCGGTCGTCTGCCGAAACACAAGGCAACGCTGCTTGGCCTGGGTCTGCGTCGTATTGGTCACACCGTAGAGCGCGAGGATACTCCTGCTATTCGCGGTATGATCAACGCGGTTTCCTTCATGGTTAAAGTTGAGGAGTAAGAGATGCGTTTAAATACTCTGTCTCCGGCCGAAGGCTCCAAAAAGGCGGGTAAACGCCTGGGTCGTGGTATCGGTTCTGGCCTCGGTAAAACCGGTGGTCGTGGTCACAAAGGTCAGAAATCTCGTTCTGGCGGTGGCGTACGTCGCGGTTTCGAGGGTGGTCAGATGCCTCTGTACCGTCGTCTGCCGAAATTCGGCTTCACTTCTCGTAAAGCAGCGATTACAGCCGAAGTTCGTCTGTCTGACCTGGCTAAAGTAGAAGGCGGTGTTGTAGACCTGAACACGCTGAAAGCGGCTAACATTATCGGTATCCAGATCGAGTTCGCGAAAGTGATCCTGGCTGGCGAAGTAACTACTCCGGTAACTGTTCGTGGCCTGCGTGTTACTAAAGGCGCTCGTGCTGCTATCGAAGCTGCTGGCGGTAAAATCGAGGAATAAGTAGCAGATGGCTAAACAACCGGGATTAGATTTTCAAAGTGCCAAAGGTGGCTTAGGCGAGCTGAAACGCAGACTGCTGTTTGTTATCGGTGCGCTGATTGTGTTCCGTATTGGCTCTTTTATTCCGATCCCTGGTATTGATGCCGCTGTACTTGCCAAACTGCTTGAGCAACAGCGAGGCACCATCATTGAGATGTTTAACATGTTCTCTGGTGGTGCTCTCAGCCGTGCTTCTATCTTTGCTCTGGGGATCATGCCGTATATTTCGGCGTCGATCATTATCCAGCTGCTGACGGTGGTTCACCCAACGTTGGCAGAAATTAAGAAAGAAGGGGAGTCTGGTCGTCGTAAGATCAGCCAGTACACCCGTTACGGTACTCTGGTGCTGGCAATATTCCAGTCGATCGGTATTGCTACCGGTCTGCCGAATATGCCTGGTATGCAAGGCTTGGTTATTAACCCGGGCTTTGCATTCTACTTCACCGCTGTTGTAAGTCTGGTCACAGGAACGATGTTCCTGATGTGGTTGGGCGAACAGATCACTGAACGAGGTATCGGCAACGGTATTTCAATCATTATCTTCGCCGGTATTGTCGCGGGGCTCCCGCCAGCCATTGCCCATACTATCGAGCAAGCGCGTCAAGGCGACCTGCACTTCCTCGTGTTGCTGTTGGTTGCAGTATTAGTATTTGCAGTGACGTTCTTTGTTGTATTTGTTGAGCGTGGTCAACGCCGCATTGTGGTAAACTACGCAAAACGTCAGCAAGGTCGTCGTGTCTATGCTGCACAGAGCACACATTTACCGCTGAAAGTGAATATGGCGGGGGTAATCCCGGCAATCTTCGCTTCCAGTATTATTCTGTTCCCGGCTACCATCGCGTCATGGTTCGGGGGCGGTACTGGTTGGAACTGGCTGACAACAATTTCGCTGTATTTGCAGCCTGGGCAACCGCTTTATGTGTTACTCTATGCGTCTGCAATCATCTTCTTCTGTTTCTTCTACACGGCGTTGGTTTTCAACCCGCGTGAAACAGCAGATAACCTGAAGAAGTCCGGTGCATTTGTACCAGGAATTCGTCCGGGAGAGCAAACGGCGAAGTATATCGATAAAGTAATGACCCGCCTGACCTTGGTTGGTGCGCTGTACATTACCTTTATCTGCCTGATCCCGGAGTTCATGCGTGATGCAATGAAAGTACCGTTCTACTTCGGTGGGACCTCACTGCTTATCGTTGTTGTCGTGATTATGGACTTTATGGCTCAAGTGCAAACTCTGATGATGTCCAGTCAGTATGAGTCTGCATTGAAGAAGGCGAACCTGAAAGGCTACGGCCGATAATTGGTCGCCCGAGAAGTTACGGAGAGTAAAAATGAAAGTTCGTGCTTCCGTCAAGAAATTATGCCGTAACTGCAAAATCGTTAAGCGTGATGGTGTCATCCGTGTGATTTGCAGTGCCGAGCCGAAGCATAAACAGCGCCAAGGCTGATTTATTCGCATATTTTTCTTGCAAAGTTGGGTTGAGCTGGCTAGATTAGCCAGCCAATCTTTTGTATGTCTGTGCGTTTCCATTTGAGTATCCTGAAAACGGGCTTTTCAGCATGGAACGTACATATTAAATAGTAGGAGTGCATAGTGGCCCGTATAGCAGGCATTAACATTCCTGATCATAAGCATGCCGTAATCGCATTAACTTCGATTTATGGCGTCGGCAAGACCCGTTCTAAAGCCATCCTGGCTGCAGCGGGTATCGCTGAAGATGTTAAGATCAGTGAGCTGTCTGAAGGACAAATCGACACGCTGCGTGACGAAGTTGCCAAATTTGTCGTTGAAGGTGATCTGCGCCGTGAAATCAGCATGAGCATCAAGCGCCTGATGGATCTTGGTTGCTATCGCGGTTTGCGTCATCGTCGTGGTCTACCGGTTCGCGGTCAGCGTACCAAGACCAACGCACGTACCCGTAAGGGTCCGCGCAAACCGATCAAGAAATAATCGGGGTGATTGAATAATGGCAAAGGCACCAATTCGTGCACGTAAACGTGTAAGAAAACAAGTCTCTGACGGCGTGGCTCATATCCATGCTTCTTTCAACAACACCATCGTGACTATCACTGATCGTCAGGGTAACGCGTTGGGTTGGGCAACAGCCGGTGGTTCCGGTTTCCGTGGTTCTCGCAAATCCACTCCGTTTGCAGCTCAGGTTGCAGCAGAGCGTTGCGCTGACGCCGTGAAAGAATACGGCATCAAGAATCTGGAAGTTATGGTTAAAGGTCCGGGTCCAGGCCGCGAATCTACTATTCGTGCTCTGAACGCCGCAGGTTTCCGCATCACTAACATTACTGATGTGACTCCGATCCCTCATAACGGTTGTCGTCCGCCGAAAAAACGTCGCGTATAACGCTTCGTTTTCCAGGTTTGTTGGAGAAAGAAAATGGCAAGATATTTGGGTCCTAAGCTCAAGCTGAGCCGTCGTGAGGGCACCGACTTATTCCTTAAGTCTGGCGTTCGCGCGATCGATACCAAGTGTAAAATTGAACAAGCTCCTGGCCAGCACGGTGCGCGTAAACCGCGTCTGTCTGACTATGGTGTGCAGTTGCGTGAAAAGCAAAAAGTTCGCCGTATCTATGGTGTGCTGGAGCGTCAGTTCCGTAACTACTACAAAGAAGCAGCACGTCTGAAAGGCAACACCGGTGAAAACCTGTTGGCTCTGCTGGAAGGTCGTCTGGACAACGTTGTATACCGTATGGGCTTCGGTGCCACTCGTGCAGAAGCACGCCAGCTGGTTAGCCATAAAGCAATTATGGTAAACGGTCGTGTTGTTAACATCGCTTCTTATCAGGTTAGTCCGAATGACGTTGTAAGCATTCGTGAGAAAGCGAAGAAGCAGTCTCGCGTGAAAGCCGCTCTGGAGCTGGCTGAGCAGCGTGAAAAGCCAACCTGGCTGGAAGTTGATGCTGGCAAGATGGAAGGTACGTTTAAGCGTAAGCCGGAGCGTTCTGATCTGTCTGCGGACATTAACGAACACCTGATCGTCGAGCTTTACTCCAAGTAAAGCTTAGTACCAAAGAGAGGACACAATGCAGGGTTCTGTGACAGAGTTTCTAAAACCGCGCCTGGTTGATATCGAGCAAGTGAGTTCGACGCACGCCAAGGTGACCCTTGAGCCTTTAGAGCGTGGCTTTGGCCATACTCTGGGTAACGCACTGCGCCGTATTCTGCTCTCATCGATGCCGGGTTGCGCGGTGACCGAGGTTGAGATTGATGGTGTACTACATGAGTACAGCACCAAAGAAGGCGTTCAGGAAGATATCCTGGAAATCCTGCTCAACCTGAAAGGGCTGGCGGTGAGAGTTCAGGGCAAAGATGAAGTTATTCTTACCTTGAATAAATCTGGCATTGGCCCTGTGACTGCAGCCGATATCACCCACGACGGTGATGTCGAAATCGTCAAGCCGCAGCACGTGATCTGCCACCTGACCGATGAGAACGCGTCTATTAGCATGCGTATCAAAGTTCAGCGCGGTCGTGGTTATGTGCCGGCTTCTACCCGAATTCATTCGGAAGAAGATGAGCGCCCAATCGGCCGTCTGCTGGTCGACGCATGCTACAGCCCTGTAGAGCGTATTGCCTACAATGTTGAAGCAGCGCGTGTAGAACAGCGTACCGACCTGGACAAGCTGGTCATCGAAATGGAAACCAACGGCACAATCGATCCTGAAGAGGCGATTCGTCGTGCGGCAACCATTCTGGCTGAACAACTGGAAGCTTTCGTTGACTTACGTGATGTACGTCAGCCGGAAGTGAAAGAAGAGAAACCAGAGTTCGATCCGATCCTGCTGCGCCCTGTTGACGATCTGGAATTGACTGTCCGCTCTGCTAACTGCCTTAAAGCAGAAGCTATCCACTATATCGGTGATCTGGTACAACGTACCGAGGTTGAGCTCCTTAAAACGCCTAACCTTGGTAAAAAATCTCTTACTGAGATTAAAGACGTGCTGGCTTCCCGTGGACTGTCTCTGGGTATGCGCCTGGAAAACTGGCCACCGGCAAGCATCGCTGACGAGTAACCGGATCACAGGTTAAGGTTTTACTGAGAAGGATAAGGTCATGCGCCATCGTAAGAGTGGTCGTCAACTGAACCGCAACAGCAGCCATCGCCAGGCTATGTTCCGCAATATGGCAGGTTCACTGGTTCGTCATGAAATCATCAAGACGACTCTGCCTAAAGCGAAAGAGCTGCGCCGCGTAGTTGAGCCGCTGATTACTCTTGCCAAGACTGATAGCGTTGCTAATCGTCGTCTGGCATTCGCCCGTACTCGTGATAACGAGATCGTGGCAAAACTGTTTAACGAACTGGGCCCGCGTTTCGCGAGCCGTGCCGGTGGTTACACTCGTATTCTGAAGTGTGGCTTCCGTGCAGGCGACAACGCGCCGATGGCTTACATCGAGCTGGTTGATCGTTCAGAGAAAGCAGAAGCTGCTGCAGAGTAATCTGAAGCAACGTAAAAAAACCCGCCCCGGCGGGTTTTTTTATATCTGTAGTATCCCCACTTATCTACAATAGCTGTACTCTTTTTGTTCATCCCCTGGAGTATTTATGTGGTTACTTGACCAGTGGGCAGAGCGCCATATTACTGAAGCACAGGCTAAAGGTGAGTTTGAAAATCTCCCAGGCAGTGGTGAACCATTAATCCTGGAAGATGACACACATGTGCCGCCGGAACTGCGTGCGGGCTATCGCTTGTTAAAGAATGCCGGCTGTTTACCGCCAGAACTTGAGCAGCGCAAGGAAGCTATTCAGCTTCTGGATATTCTCAACGGTATCCGTCAGGATGATCCGCAATATCAAGATGTTAGCCGTCAGTTGTCTTTACTGGAGTTGAAACTGCGGCAAGCAGGTTTGAGTACTGAATTTTTACGTGGCGAATATGCAGATAAGCTTCTGCATAAAATTAATGACAACTGAGAGATAATTTATGTATCGCATTGGTGAGTTGGCAAAACTGGCAGAAGTTACGCCCGACACAATACGTTATTACGAAAAACAACAGATGATGGATCATGAAGTTCGTACGGAAGGAGGCTTTCGCCTGTATACCGAAAGCGATCTCCAACGGTTGAAATTTATTCGGCATGCCAGACAACTTGGTTTCAGTCTTGAGTCGATCCGTGAGTTACTTTCGATCCGTATCGATCCTGAACATCATACTTGTCAGGAATCAAAAGGTATTGTGCAGGAAAGATTACAGGAAGTGGAATCGCGGATAGCCGAGTTGCAGAGCATGCAGCGTTCCTTGCAACGTCTTAACGATGCCTGTTGTGGTAGCGCCCATAGCAGCGTTTATTGCTCTATCCTTGAAGCTCTTGAACAAGGAGCCAGCGGTGTCAAAGCAGGTTGTTGATTTTTTGCACTGACGGGATTACACTCGCGCCGTTAAATAACCAACTGGAGTTTTTATGAGTCGATATCAGCATACGAAAGGGCAGATAAAGGATAATGCGATTGAAGCATTACTACATGACCCTTTGTTCAGGCAGCGTGTAGAAAAAAATAAAAAAGGGAAAGGCAGTTATATGCGAAAAGGAAAACATGGCAATCGGGGTAGCTGGGAGGCCAGTGGCAAGAAAGTAAATCACTTTTTTACCACTGGCCTTCTGCTTTCAGGCGCTTGTTAAGATCGGTTATTCTGCTCTTTCAGCAAATCACGAATTTCTGTCAGTAATACTTCTTCTTTAGTTGGTGCAGGTGCTGCTGCCGGTTCTTCTTTCTTACGATTCAGTTTGTTGATTAGTTTAATCGCCATAAAGATGGCAAAGGCCACAATCAGAAAATCAAAGACGTTTTGAATGAAGACACCGTAATGCATCACAACAGCAGGGATATCCCCCTGCGCATCGCGTAGCGTGACAGCAAACTGTTTAAAGTCGATCCCGCCAATTAATAAGCCTAAAGGTGGCATGATGATATCGGCAACCAGTGAAGAGACGATCTTCCCGAATGCCGCACCGATAATGACACCCACCGCCAAATCCACCACGTTCCCGCGCATCGCAAATTCGCGAAATTCTTTAATAATGCTCATGTTATTCTCCCTATGAAGCCGACAACCATAAGTCTAACAAATGTTAAGCCATTTTCCTGCCAGGAATGAATTTAATTAATCCTTGATAATCAAAGGGAAATAATAAGGCGTCATTAGACGCCTTATTAATTACAAAAAGAAAGGACTTGGCTGGAAGAGTCTTTCGACGTCGGTAATAAACTTTTTATCTGTGAGGAACATAATTACGTGATCGCCTTGCTCAATGCGCAGATTGTCATTGGCAATCATCACGTCGTTTCCACGTACCACCGCTCCAATAATCGTTCCTGGCGGTAGCTTGATTTCATCAATGACTCTGCCGACAACGCGCGAGGTGCTTTCATCACCGTGAGCAACGGCTTCAATAGCTTCTGCTACGCCGCGGCGCAATGAGGAAACACCAACAATATCTGCTTTTCGCACATGACTAAGCAACGCAGAAATAGTTGCTTGTTGTGGTGAAATCGCAATATCGATCACGCTCCCCTGAACTAGATCCACATAAGCGCGACGCTGGATCAATACCATCACCTTTTTCGCACCCATACGTTTGGCGAGCATGGCTGACATGATATTGGCCTCGTCATCGTTGGTGACGGCAATAAACAGATCAACTTGATCGATATGTTCTTCGGCCAGCAGTTCTTGATCCGACGCATCACCAAAAAAGACGATCGTATTCTGCAACTTTTCCGCCAGTTCGGCAGCGCGCTGCTGATTACGTTCGATGAGTTTGACGCTGTAATCTTTTTCCAGGCGACGCGCCAGCCCTGCACCGATATTACCGCCACCAACCAGCATGATCCGCTTATACGGTTTTTCCAGTCGCTGTAATTCACTCATCACCGCGCGTATATGCTGCGAGGCGGCAATAAAGAACACTTCATCACCAGCTTCAACAATAGTCGAACCTTGCGGGCGGATAGGACGGTCGTGGCGGAAAATTGCCGCCACGCGGGTATCGATATGTGGCATATGCTCGCGCATGGTCGAAAGCGCATTACCAATAAGCGGGCCACCATAATAGGCTTTTACCACTGCAAGGCTCACTTTGCCCTCAGCGAAGTTCACCACCTGCAATGCGCCGGGATACTCAATCAGTCGGTAAATATTATCGATAACCAACTGCTCTGGTGCGATCAGATGATCAATCGGTACAGCATCTGAATGAAATAGCTTATCGGCATCGCGCACGTAGTCTGGTGAGCGGATACGAGCGATGCGATTAGGGGTGTTGAAAAGTGAGTAGGCTACCTGGCAGGCAACCATATTGGTTTCATCTGAACTGGTTACAGCAACCAGCATATCGGCGTCGTCGGCACCTGCCTCCCGCAATACGCGTGGATGAGAGCCATGCCCCTGCACGACTCGCAGGTCAAATTTATCCTGCAAGGTCCGCAGACGCTCACCGTTGGTATCGACGACAGTAATATCGTTGTTCTCGCCAACCAGGTTTTCCGCCAGTGTGCCGCCAACCTGACCGGCACCCAGAATGATAATTTTCATCAGTCGCGACCCGTTATCTCATCACTTTTTGATTAGCTTAGCGTAAAAGAAGCCGTCGCCCTCTTCAGCACCAGGCAGATTTTGCTTACCCGGTTGTTCTGGTGTTCCGGTGTCGCAAAGTTTGGCATCAGCGGTGCGTTGCAAGAAGGCTTTAATCTGCTGGCTATTCTCTTCCGGTAACACCGAGCAGGTGGCATAAACCAGCGTTCCGCCAGATTTTAAATGCGGCCAAATGGCGTCGAGAATTTCAGACTGCAGTTGCGCGAGTTCCGGGATATCGCGATCACGACGTAACCACTTGATATCCGGATGTCGACGAATCACACCCGTTGCTGAACAAGGCGCATCTAATAAAATGCGATCAAACTGTTGCTCGCCACACCATTGGGAAGGGGAGCGGCCATCACCTTGTTTCACGGTCGCCTTCATACCAAGGCGTTTTAAATTGTCGTAAACGCGAGAGAGGCGCTGTTCGTCAATATCAACCGCAAGAACCTGCGCTTCTGGTGCCACCTCAAGGATATGTGTTGTTTTACCGCCGGGGGCGGCACAAAGATCCAGAATGTGTTCACCGTTTTGTGGCGCAAGCCAGGTCATGCAACCTTGTGCTGATGCATCCTGAACGGTAACCCATCCGTCTTCAAAACCGGGTAGCGCATGAACAGGTGCAGGTGTTTCCAGCCGTACAGCATCAGGGTAATCCGAATGCGGGAAGCCTTTCATTCCTGCTTCATCCAGCAATGCAAGCCAACTGTCGCGGGAATGATGCGTACGATTAACGCGCAGCCACATTGGCGGACGCTGATTATTGGCGTCAACGATAGATTGCCACTGCTCTGGATACGCTTTTTGCAGACGCTTCAGCAACCAGGAAGGATGCAGATAACGTGCATCACTGGCATTAAACTCGGCTAATAACTCTTCTTGCTGACGCTGGAACTGGCGTAATACACCGTTTATCAACCCTTTAAGTTGCGGACGCTTAATTGCGAAAGCGCCTTCAACCGTTTCAGCCAGCGCAGCATGAGGTGGAATGCGGGTATAAAGCAGTTGATACAAACCAACCATAATCAGGTAATGCACGGTCCGCTGTTTGCCGGTCATCGGACGGGCCATTAACTTATTAATCAGCCAGTCTAACTGCGAAAGCGTACGCAGTACGCCAAAGCACAACTCTTGAAGAAGTGCTTTGTCTTTATCGGAAACTTTTTGCTGGAGCGGTGGCAGAATGTTGCTTAATGATTGCCCTTGCTCGACGACTTGTTCAACGGCCTGGGCCGCCATGCTACGTAAATTACGTTGTTTTTTCATAAGTATAAAAATGCCCGGCAAGACCGGGCTTAGAAGAGTGGACTATCAGACCAGACGGTTGCCCGGAACAAACCATTCCCGACGAGAATTCAGGAGGTCTTGCGCGCTCATCGCTTTCTTACCCGCAGGTTGTAACGAGAGCAGGTTCAGGATGCCATCACCAGTCGCAACCTGAATGCCTTGTTTGTTGGCTTCAAGGATCGTTCCTGGTGCAGCGTTGGTTGCCGTATCAATGACCGACGCTTTCCAGACTTTAACCGGCTGTCCTTCAATTTCCAGCCAGCTCATTGGCCATGGATTGAAAGCGCGAATGCAGCGTTCAAGCTGTGCTGCCGAAAGTGACCAGTCAATACGCGCTTCTTCTTTACTCAACTTCTCGGCGTAAGTGACAAGAGTTTCGTCCTGAACTTCTGGTTTCGCCGTGCCGTCTGCCAATTGTTTCAATGTGGCGATAAGCCCTTGTGGGCCAAGCTCTGCCAGCTTGTCGTACAGCGTACCACTGGTATCTTCTGCAGTAATCGGGCAGGAGAGCTTATAGAGCATGTCACCGGTGTCTAAACCAACATCCATTTGCATAATGGTCACACCAGTTTCTGCATCACCCGCCCACAGCGAACGTTGGATTGGCGCGGCGCCGCGCCAGCGCGGCAGCAGTGAACCATGAACATTGATGCATCCAAGACGCGGCATTTCCAGCACCGCTTTAGGCAGAATCAGCCCATAGGCGACGACGACCATAACATCAGCCTGCAGATCGGCGACCAGTTGCTGGTTTTCTTGTGGACGCAGGGAAACAGGTTGAAAAACGGGTAGACCTTTTTCCTCAGCCAGAACTTTAACCGGGCTGGGCATCAGTTTTTTACCGCGTCCTGCCGGTCGGTCTGGCTGGGTGAACACGCCAACGATGTTATGACCAGAAGACAACAGCGCGTCGAGATGACGCGCTGCAAAGTCAGGTGTTCCCGCAAAAATAATACGTAGTGATTCTGACACGTTAGTTCTTATCCTTAAGCCCGGGCTTTCAGACGATCCAGTTTTTCAACTTTCTGACGAATACGTTGTTGTTTCAGCGGTGACAGGTAATCCATGAACAGTTTACCGACCAGGTGATCCATCTCATGCTGAATGCAGATGGCTAACAGACCATCAGCTTCCAGTTCAAATGGTTTACCATCGCGGTCCAGGGCGCGAATTTTCACTTTCTCTGCGCGCGGCACTAAAGCACGCTGTTCAGGGATCGACAGGCAACCTTCTTCAATGCCTGTTTCGCCGCTTTTTTCTAAAAGCTCCGGATTGATTAACACCAGCCGTTCGTCGCGGTTTTCCGAAACATCAATAACAATGATACGTTGATGGATATCAACCTGGGTTGCCGCCAGGCCAATACCTTCTTCCGCGTACATCGTCTCGAACATATCATCGACGATACGCTGAATTTCTGCATTCACTTCTTCTACCGGTTTAGCAACTTTGCGAAGCCGCTCGTCCGGAATATGTAACACTTGCAAAACTGACATAAATCTCCAGAGATGTGTTCAGGAGTTAGAAAGATTATTTCTTCTATTCTAGACAAATCCCCCTCTGATTGACAGCATCACTGACCAATCGCAAAGATTGCTAAGGCTGCTTATGGCAGGGAGATAAGGATGGTCGATACCGAAATTTGGCTGCGTTTAATGAGCATCAGCAGCTTGTACGGCGATGATATGGTCCGCATTGCTCACTGGCTGGTAGAACAGCCAAATATTGATGCAGTTGTACTGCAGCAAACAGGGCTTTCATCGCGACAGGCACAACGCTTTCTTACATTTTCACAGCAGAGTATTGAAAGCTCACTTTGTTGGCTGGAGCAACCTAACCATCATTTAATCCCAGCGGACAGTGAATTTTATCCTCCTCAACTTATTGCAACGGCTGATTATCCAGGTGCACTGTTTGTTGCTGGTGATCTACAAGCGCTGCAATCATTTCAGTTGGCCGTAGTGGGAAGCCGGGCGCATTCATGGTATGGCGAACGGTGGGGGCGGCTGTTATGTGAGGCGCTGGCGGCGCGAGGCGTGACAATTACCAGTGGGCTGGCGCGCGGAATCGATGGTGTAGCGCATAAAGCGGCCTTGCAGGTAAATGGTGTCAGTGTTGCTGTGCTGGGGAATGGGCTAAATACCATTCATCCGCGTCGCCATGCCCGACTTGCTACCAGTCTGCTTGAACATGGTGGGGCTCTTGTCTCGGAATTTCCCCTCGATACCCCTCCTCTTGCTTACAATTTCCCGCGAAGAAATCGCATTATTAGTGGTCTAAGTAAAGGTGTACTGGTGGTGGAAGCGGCTTTGCGCAGTGGTTCACTGGTGACAGCGCGTTGTGCGCTTGAGCAGGGACGTGAAGTCTTTGCTTTGCCCGGTCCATTAGGGAGTCCCGGAAGTGAAGGCCCCCACTGGCTTATAAAACAAGGTGCGATTCTTGTGACGGAACCGGAAGAAATTCTGGAAAATTTGCAATATGGATTGCACTGGTTGCCAGATGCCCATGAAAAATCATTTTATTCATCAGATCAGGAAGACGTGGCATTGCCATTTCCTGAGCTCCTGGCTAACGTAGGAGATGAGGTAACACCTGTTGACGTCGTCGCTGAACGTGCCGGCCAACCTGTGCCAGAGGTAGTTACTCAACTACTTGAACTGGAGTTAGCAGGATGGATCGCAGCTGTACCCGGCGGCTATGTCCGATTGAGGAGGGCATGCCATGTTCGACGTACTAATGTATTTGTTTGAAACCTATATTCACACTGAAGCTGAGTTGCGTGTGGATCAAGACAAACTTGAACAGGATCTTACCGACGCAGGTTTTGAGCGAGAAGATATCTACAATGCCCTGCTATGGCTGGAAAAACTTGCTGATTATCAGGAAGGGTTGGCAGAACCGATGCAACTGGCCTCGGATCCTCTCTCCATGCGTATTTATACACCGGAAGAGTGTGAACGACTGGATGCCAGCTGCCGTGGGTTTCTGCTTTTCCTTGAGCAGATTCAGGTGCTCAACCTTGAAACTCGTGAAATGGTGATAGAGCGAGTGCTCGCGCTGGATAACGCAGAGTTCGAACTGGATGATCTGAAATGGGTGATCCTGATGGTGTTGTTCAACATCCCGGGCTGCGAAAATGCGTACCAGCAAATGGAAGAATTACTCTTTGAAGTGAATGAAGGTATGCTGCATTAATCATTTCTTTAATTCAGCATAAGTTGTTATGGCGAAATCAGCACTGTTCACGGTGCGTAATAATGAGTCCTGCCCAAAGTGCGGGGCTGAACTGGTTATTCGATCCGGGAAACACGGTCCGTTTCTTGGGTGCTCACAGTATCCGGCGTGTGACTACGTCCGTCCTCTGAAATCTTCAGCGGATGGGCATATCGTCAAAGTTCTGGAGGGGCAGGTTTGCCCTGCATGCGGAGCAAATCTGGTATTACGCCAGGGACGCTTTGGTATGTTTATTGGTTGCAGTAACTATCCTGAATGCGAACATACCGAACTTATCGATAAACCGGACGAAACAGCAATTACCTGTCCTCAATGTCGGACGGGCCATCTGGTCCAGCGCCGCTCCCGTTATGGCAAAACATTTCACTCCTGTGATCGCTACCCTGAGTGTCAATTTGCTATTAACTTCAAACCAATAGCCGGAGAGTGCCCTGAGTGTCATTATCCGCTACTCATCGAAAAGAAAACCGCGCAGGGTGTTAAACATTTCTGTGCCAGTAAACAATGTGGAAAGCCGGTTTCGGCGGAATAATAACGTGAATAATAACCTGCAAGGAGACGCTATCGCAGCTGCGATAGATGTCCTCAATGAAGAACGTGTCATCGCCTATCCAACGGAAGCCGTTTTTGGTGTCGGGTGCGATCCTGATAGCGAAACAGCAGTGATGCGGCTGTTGGAATTAAAGCAGCGTCCGGTTGATAAGGGGCTGATTTTAATCGCGGCAAATTACGAGCAGCTTAAACCCTATATTGATGACAGCATGCTGACTGGCGCGCAGCGTGAAACCATTTTTTCTCGCTGGCCTGGTCCTGTCACCTTTGTCTTTCCCGCGCCTGCGACAACACCACGATGGTTGACGGGCCGCTTTGATTCGCTTGCTGTACGAGTTACCGACCATCCGTTGGTGGTTGCTTTGTGCCAGACTTATGGTAAACCGCTGGTTTCTACCAGTGCCAACTTGAGTGGATTACCACCTTGTCGAACAATAGAGGAAGTTCACGCACAGTTTGGTGCTGATTTCCCGGTTGTGCGAGGTGAAACGGGCGGTCGTTTAAATCCTTCAGAAATTCGTGATGCCCTGACGGGTGAACTGTTTCGACAGGGGTAACATAATGGAAACCTATGCTGTTTTTGGTAATCCGATAGCCCACAGCAAATCGCCATTCATTCATCAGCAATTTGCACAGCAACTGAATATTGAACATCCCTATGGCCGCGTGCTGGCACCCATCAATGATTTCATCAACACGCTAAACGCTTTCTTTAGTGCTGGTGGTAAAGGTGCGAATGTGACAGTGCCTTTTAAAGAAGAGGCTTTTGCCAGAGCGGATGAGCTTACTGAACGGGCAGCGTTGGCTGGTGCTGTTAATACCCTCAAGCGGTTAGAAGATGGACGCCTACTGGGTGACAATACCGATGGTGTAGGCTTGTTAAGCGATCTGGAACGTCTGTCTTTTATTCGCTCTGGTTTACGTATTCTGCTTATCGGCGCTGGTGGGGCATCTCGTGGGGTATTACTGCCGCTTCTCTCTCTGGACTGTGCTGTGACAATCACTAACCGAACGGTTTCTCGCGCGGAAGAGTTGGCTAAATTGTTTGCGCACACTGGTAGTGTTCAGGCGTTGGGTATGGACGAACTGGACGGTCACGAGTTCGATCTTATTATTAACGCGACATCCAGTGGCATTAGTGGAGATGTTCCGGCGATCCCGGCATCGCTCGTCCATTCAGGTATTTGTTGTTATGACATGTTCTACCAGAAGGGAAAAACGCCCTTTCTGGCATGGTGTGAACAGCAAGGCTCAAAACGTAATGCGGATGGATTGGGGATGTTAGTGGCGCAGGCGGCTCATGCCTTCCTTCTCTGGCACGGTGTTCTGCCTGACGTAGCACCAGTTATAAAGCAATTGCAGGAGGAGTTGTCCGCGTGAATCAGGCCATCCAATTTCCAGACAGGGAAGAGTGGAGCGAGAGTAAAAAATGCGTTTGTTTTCCAGCTCTTGTAAATGGTATGCAGCTCACTTGCGCTATTACTGGAGAGAGTCTGGCGAACCGCTTTGCAGGAGATACGCCAGAACAGTGGTTAGCGAATTTTCGTCAGCATCGTTGGGACCTGGAGGAAGAAGCGGAAAACTTAATTCAGGAACAAAGTGAAGATGATCAAGGCTGGGTCTGGTTACCCTGATCCAGATATTCGTCCTTCCATTTCACGTAATTATTTGCGGAATAGCGTAACCCAGCCTTCTCTTCATCACTTAACGGGCGGATCTGTTTGACGGGGCTACCGAGATACAGATATCCGCTCTCCAGTCGTTTATTTTGTGGGACCAGGCTACCCGCACCAATCATCACATCATCTTCTACTATTGCGCCATCAAGTAAAATTGAGCCCATCCCAACCAAAACTCGATTGCCAATGGTGCAGCCGTGGAGCATCACTTTATGTCCAACCGTAACGTCTTCACCGACGATCAACGGATTGCCTTGTGGATTAGCCGTTGATTTATGGGTCACGTGTAAGACGCTACCATCCTGAATATTAGTGCGGGCACCGATTTGTACATAATTCACATCGCCACGAATCACAACGAGCGGCCAGATCCCCACATCATCAGCCAGGCGAGCGTCACCAATAACCACACTACTACTGTCGATCATTACGCGCTGACCGATTTGTGGAAAAAGATCGCGGTATGGGCGTAAAACATCAGACATACTTACCTCAACAATAAATGATTTACTAATGACTTTGGGTGCATTATTGGCCTTGTGCAAGTCTTTTAGTATGCAAAAAAGCACCGTTTTGTGTGTGAATGCAGCAAAAAGGGTGAAAAAACAACAAACAGAAAAAAAGATCAAAAAAGTACTTGTGCAAAAAATTGGGATCCCTATAATGCGCCTCCGTTGAGACGACAACGTGAAACACTTCACAAGATGGTCGTAACAACAAAGAGAAAAATCCTGAAATTCAGGGTTGACTCTGAAAGAGGAAAGCGTAATATACGCCACCTCGCGATAGTGAGCTGAAAGCCGCGTCGTAACTGCTCTTTAACAATTTAT